>JAFZPN010000163.1 GCA_017550315.1 Clostridia bacterium | reverse complement strand
GTCCATATTATACTCCCATTTTCCGTACTTCTTCATGTAAACATCCCCCTCAAATCGCAATCCCGGCTATGTATCTGACCGTCTGCTTATGTCCGTCCACGATCCGATTTTCACGCTCGAAACACGCCTTTTTCGTAAGTCGTACGGTTAACACGTTCTTCAAGAAAGGTGAACCATACGAAATACGATTCTTCGTATTTGAGAAGATCTTCCAGATATAATTCGTCTTTTTGCCGTTTGTAAGTGTTCTGAAGTCCAATCTATTGGTTTTCTGGTTCGGAAAGGACGGGAAAGCTCCTGATTCAGTCGGTACTACGCAGGGTCATATCGAAGTATACGCCTTTGTTTTCCGTCCCGTTTTCCATCATGCCCTGCATTCTTTTCAGGTATCCTTCGTCATACTTCCATGAATACGTACCGCTACCGCCGATGCTTACCACAGCCTTTATGAGCTTTGTGCCGGCGGAATCAAAGTACAGGAGCACGGTACCGCTCGGCGTGCCGGTTATTTTATATTCCTTGGTAAGCGAGTAACTGTTGATGGCTTTCCATTCGCTTGCCGTGTATTTATTGTCGTAATACTTCCGGCCTTCATCCCAGTCCTCTTCTTCTCTGTAAGATCCGCTGATCGCGGGGGGATTGTTCAGCGTGTATTTTTTACAGATATATCCGTCGCTGTTCTCCCATTCTTCGGTGAAGGTGCCGCTTACTGTCAAAGCGTCTCTCTTAAACGTAAACACTCTGGATTCGCCGAGCTCCCCGAAACTGCTGTTTCTCCATACGTAATTGATCGCGTTCAGCGAAACGGTGACCTCATTGCCCGTGACGGTAACAAGGTTATCTGCGCCGTATGGCGTGTACTTAAACCAGTCGCCGTTCTTATCCTTTTCGGGAGGTTCCGTGTACTCAATCGGCGAGTTTGACTGCAGCACCATGAGATAGGGTGTGCCCTTAGGCGGATCTCCTTCGTACTCCACGGGAACTTTCATGTCCTTGACGGTTTGAAGCCGTTTGTATATTATTTCGTTTTCCTTCACTCCACCGGGGACGTACAGCTTCCAAACCTCCCAAAACTGCCAGTTCTCCCAGTATTTCGGTTCCGTGCCACTCCAAAGGGAGTTCTCATCGACAGAGATATTCACGTCGGCCCAGTTGGCATATCCGTCAACCGCCATCCCGTCCGCCGTGCACTTGACGTTCACCCTGGTCGGACAGCCGGCTCGGACATAATGATAGACGAGCGTCTCGAGAAGGACGGGCGTATTAGCCCGATATTCGAGCGCCATGTTCGTAAAGATGGTATGCGGTCCGACCTCCTTGTTGGAAGGATCAAACTGAGCGTTATACCCTACGAAGCCGAAATGATCATACTTCGATACTGCGCTCGTGGCGCCTTCTTTCACGGAGGTGTCTTTCATATAGAACGTGATGCGCGTGTTGAGCAGCGGGAGCAGTTCCTCACGGTACTCACGCAGGACTTGCTGAAACGCTTCTTTGTAATACTTCTGATAAATGGCATAGCAGATCGGATTCAGATTCTTGTTCAGAACGGCGCGGGCCTTTTCCTTCAGCGCTTCCTTGTCCATGTCGTCAAAACGGATGTATTTGTCGCGCTCGGCCGCATTATCAAACAAGCCGTCGATGCTGCGTCCGTCGTCAATAAACGCTTGCAGTTCTTTCCGACGCTGGAGCTCGTTCTTGTCGATACCGAGCTGTTCCATCGCTCTCGAGTCCGTCATGACGTTCTCTCCGGCATCCTGATGCTTACGGTAATAATTCGGGAGACGTCCGTCGGCAAGCAGTTTATTCAGCGCCTTTTTCCAGCAGTCATACCGCACGCTGGGCCGGATCTCGTCCGACCAGAACCGCTCAATAAAATCGTCGCACAGCTTTTTCACCATTTCCCCGAGCTTTACGGGATCATCCCGATACTTCTCGAAGAGGTAATTCAGAGCGAGAGCCCAGCCGTTGCCGCGGATATCGAGAGTGTGATACACCGGAGCGCGGGAATCGTCGAAATCGGTGGGATCGCTTTCTATCAGCCGAATAAAGGCGTAAGCCGCCGCGTCACCCTTCTCTGTTTCCTCGGGCCGTTCGGAGGAGTTCCATCCGTAATCCGAGAGGTAATAGTAATACGCCGCGTCCTCAAGGGTTTTTGGCTGACCGAGAGGATAGTTGAAATTGTATGCTTTCGTCACCTCTGCGTCGATTTTCGTGTAAGCGTAGAGCGCGGCTCCGACAACCGCCAGCGCGGTCGCGCCGAAAGTGGTCGAGACGCCTGCTACGGTCGCAATACCGAGGTATTTGCACGCGGTCATGAACAACCCGGCCGATGAGAGTGCGGCGGAAACGAAATTCCATTTGTTTGACCCGGCGATATCTGTGAAGGAAACACCGCGCTGCCACTGATCGAGACACCGCATCATCAGCGTATAAAGCCCGATGATGGATATACCCACGTTGATGACGTTCCAGCCTGAGCTGTTCGTCACGATTTTGCCGAGTTCGGTATTCCCGAATAATATGCTTGTCCCGGTCTGAGCCGACGAACCAAAATCCGTCCTTTCGCCGAGCACGCCCCAGCCTTCCGCAGTGCCGGCTTCCGTGGGAACACCGCCCCCTTTTTTCATCAACGATTCATACAGCGCAAGCGATTCCTTTGTCTGCTGCGAGAAAAACGTCTCGATCTTCCAATCGCTCCGGATACCCACCTTATAGAGGAAGGTCTTGGAACCCGGATATTTCGACGGGTATTCTTCGGGCAGGATGCGGAAAATCGTCCCGTTCTGATCCGTGAACCTGTCAAGCCCCGCCTGCACTTCTTTCATGAGCTTTTTGAGCTTCTGATCCGTGCGCTCCGCATCGGTCGAGAAGTGACTCGTGTATAACGTGTATGTCTTTCCGTCCTCGGACAGTTCGCAGTAGGCATCCTCCCATACATCGGCACTCTCGTTGTAATATAAAACGCCGTCAAAAACTGCCGGATCGCCCTGTAAGGGAACCGTGATCTCCACATCCGTATAAAACTCATGCTGTCCGGACGCGAGAGAATAGTCATAGGCGTAAAGCTCACAATCCGTTGCCGCGTCTGTCTTCATCGGCAGCTTCTTCACCGTCAGGGTGTCTTCTTCGCTGTCGAGATTCCACGATTTCAGATCAATATGGATGCCAAACTGAGGGAAGTCGGCTTCCGGGTTATCGCGGGTTACCTTGGCATCCAGAGACTGCGCGAAGGCATAGTCCTCTTTCGTATAGCGCGCCTCGATAAAGCGCGGATTGCCCGGAGAGTTTTCGGGTGTCGCTTCGATCTCCAGCCCCCGGAACGCTTCCAACTGTTCTTCCGTGATGCCGAGCGAATCCAGAAATTCCCGCGTCTGTGCGTCGTATTTTCCGGAATCGCCTTTGCCGTCCGTCTTGCCGGTCACGATCCCGGGCTGATCCAAGCCGCCTTTCTTTAAAAACCCCGGATATTTGAACCCCGCTATGCAGAACTCGACCGCCAGTGTGAACGCAAGGAAAAGACTCAGTCCGCGATAGCTCTTCTTCGGTTTGGCCGCTTCCTGTGCCGACTGTCTTTCCGCGCGAACCCGCTGCTGATAGCCGGGCTGCATATAGTCGGGTTTGTTCTGAGCGGCAGGTGTCTGACGGGCCGGAGGGGGATTCGGAAGCCCGCGGTTCGGCGGATCGATCGTGACGGGCTGTACCGGTGTGACGGCCGGATGGCTGCCTGCTTCCACTCTTGCCCCGCAGAACCGGCAGAAGGAGGCGTCCGGCACAAGCTCACGCCCGCAGGAAGAACAGAACCGCCTTGCCGGTTTCTCTTCGGGAACCTTCGCGCCGCACTCTTCGCAGAACTTCACACCGTTCTTCAGCTCCGCCCCGCAGTTTTTACAGTATTTCGTCATGGTGTTCTTCCCCTCCGATTATGGCCTGACCATACCGACGACGGCACTCGATCCGTCCGCCAGCGTCATCTCTCCGACGGCAAACTGCTGCCCGCCAATCTCATAAAACGAGCGGATCGTGATGCTGATCGCGCCCGACGCCGTGAGGATCCCGTCCGACCATGAACCGGTATAGGACAGATCCTCCATATCCTCCTCGTTCATCCATGACCCGTCCCCGAAGTAGTGGATCAGATACCAATCCACCTTGAGTTCTGCGCCGGACTGCGCAGGCGTGATCGTGAAGTTGACGAGTTCCTCAGCCATATCGTATTGAATGAAGCCCTTCCATGAACCTGCGACCGCGCCGAAATCCTTGAGGACGGATGCCCCGGACGGCACTGCGCCGCCGTGCGATTTCCAGCCGTCGAAATCGGTCTCTTCGGGTCTGTCCGTCGTGCTGTAGGACACGGAGGCCTGTTCTCCCATCTGTGAGGTCTGTGTATTGTCAGAAGCAGGTTCATCGTCGAAGATCCAACTGTCCGCATTGCCAATCGTCTGCGATCCGTCGGAGGAACCGATCGAGGATCCGGCAGATGACCCATTGCCTGGCGAAGACTCGGAGTCGGAAGACGTTCCGCCGCTCTCCCCCGTAAGGCTGCTTACGTCGTAACCGAGGCTGGAATAGTACTCCACAGTTGACTGCGGCTTGTTCGCCTGCCGCCACGAGACGACAATCCAGACGATCATCGCAAGATTGCATAAGAGCAGAAAGATGACCAAAACCCGTCCGCTGGACGATGTTTTTTCGTTTCTCATTTTGGCCTCCTTATGTACCGCCTTTCTCTATTCACTAAAAGCTTTATTGTTTTACTTATCGATCCACGCCGCATCCGCAGGGATGTGCGCGCGGATGTATGAGCAGACGAAGTCGAAATCCGCGCCGTCCGCATAAGCCTCGTTCGCACCGCCGCCGTACAGCTTGATGACCGACCGTCTGCGGTTCGCGACGACCTTCTTTACCCGTGCGAACTCCGTCGTCGAGACCGAACGCTGGGAGGTCAGCCCGATCCCCACAGTCGAAGGTCTGCCCGCGAGGATCCCAAGGATCACTGTCGCCGTTCCGACCTTCGACGCCTTTTTTGCCTGCTCCATGATCTGCGCGTGCACGAGCCGATCCTCGTCCATCGCGAAATCCACGATGTACTTCCCTCCCATGATTGCCGCGTAAACCAGATAGCCGAGGACGAGCAGGACCGCGAAAAGGCCTGCCATGATCCCGATCTCGATGAGCCATCCGCGGAACCCTTCGGCCCATCCGTTCGTGATAAGATTGATCGGGAGCATGATCACGACCCCCAGGACGAGGATCACGCCGAAGAGCACCTTCGCGACGAGGAGGAAGATGCTCGGATTCTTGAAGAGACTCATTTCATAGGTCCAGGCGTATTGTCCGCCGCTTTGCTCAATAGGTTTTGTCTGCATGTTGTTCTCCTTTCGTAATCAGAACTGTCTGCCGCAGTCCGGACAGAACTTCGCGCCGGGCTGCTGCTTATAGCCACAGTACGGGCAGTATGCCGGCGTTTCCCGTGCCTGAGCCGCCGGGGCCTGCCGCTGCCGCGCCTGCAGCTCCTTTTCGATGTCCGCTTCGATCTCCGCCATCGGCCGCTCCAGGGGGATCAGGATCCACTGCACAAGGTATTCGTATTTGCTCGTCACGCCTACCGCGCCTTCGTCCGAGGTCAGGTAATAGATCTCTTCCGCCGCGTCGTCTCCGTGATCGAGACGGTCGGTGACCTTGGCAAGATAGGCAGCCGCGTCCGCTTCGATGTATTCCCCGCTCTCGAGCACAAGCCACCCGGCGCAGAGCCTGGCCGCAGCCTGCACGGCACCCGTCATGGTTTTGTAATGCTTCATCGTCTTCCTCCGTTTCCCTTATTTCATGCCCTTCGCGGCGTCGGACACCTTCTTGGCAGCCTTCGCCGCTGCATCCGCGTGAGCGGTCTTTCCGCCGAACAGGCCGTCGATCTTATCGTCAAGGCCGATCTTGTTCGTGAACAGCGATACCGTGGTATTGGAGCCGCCGCTCCAGAGATCCCCCGAGGTGATCTTGTTTGCGACCTGCCCCGGATAATTGTTCAGCGTGGTATTCGCGACGGTCTTCCCCTTTCCGGCGAGCTTGCCGACCGTCTTGTCGAGCGCGTAGCTGATCGTCGCGTTGACCGCGCCCTTGGTCGTACCTCTCGCACCAGCCTTCAGAACGTCGACAAAATCGCCTCCCGCGCGCGCGGTATCCCACATCTCCTTCGCCGCTTCTCCGCCGACCTGCAGGGCCAGCTTGGCTTTGGCGGTCGTGTCGTTGTAGCTGGTAACGGCCTGTCCGGCTTTGACGAAGCCTTCCGCCGTCCCCTGCACCGCCGAATGGGTGAGGTCCCACGCGTCCTTGGCATAGTCGCCGATGCCGTAATCCTTATAAGATTTTCCGTTGTAAGCGATCCGGGCGATGGCCTCCGCCGTGCGGGACGCGGTCCCTTTGAGCGTATAGTAAGCAGCGAGGACGCCCTGTCCGGCTTCGCCCGTCACGCTGGCACAGAGTTCCAGTGAGATATCCGCCCAGTTGGAGAGATCCGTGGCAAGCTGCTCGTAAACCGCATACTCCGCGTCCTTTGCGAGCTCTGCGGCGGCTTCCTGCTCGTTTTTGATCTGCTCTTTTTTGATCGTGTTGCGCAGGATCTTGCTGGCGTTTTCCTGATTCGGGTCGACGCCGTATTTCTTGTAGAGACGGTCGACGTACCGCTTGTGTTCTTCGGCTTTCTTCTTCGCCTCCTGCTTCAGCTGCTCCTCGTACTCCTTCATCTGGCGCTGCTGGTCGGCGTATTCCTTTTTCAGCCTTTCGAGCTCCTTCTGCCGCGCGCGCTCCGCCTCTTCCTGCTTTTTCAGCTCTTCCTGCCGCAGCCGTTCTTCTTCGCGTTTCAGCTCAGCGTCGGGATCGGGTCCGGACACCTCCGGGCCTCCGCCTCCCGCCATCGCGCCCACAGCCGCACCGATCACCGCCGCGCCTCCGACGGTGCCGATCACGGCGGCTTCCTTTTCGGTGAGACGCTCTCCCTCCGGCTTCGTCTCGGGCTTCGATGGCTCGGGAGGCGTAACCTCCGTGCTCCCGGTGTCTTCTTTGTCGTCGTCGAAGAGGCCTTCCCACCAGTTGTCCCCGTCCTCCTCGCCGGTCTGGCCGGGATCGGGGTTTTGACTGCCGGGATTCGTGTCCTGCGGCTCGGTTTGCTGGGTATTGATCGGCAGGGTCACGTCCGCGCCGCTGTCCATCACGACGAACTTGAAGCGGTAACGGATGGTGATATTGTCATGATACCCCGTATATTCATTGCTGAAATTGACTTTTGCGATCGCGTCCGCGTAGATGACTTCGTCCCCTTCGTTCACGGTATAAAGCCATCCGGAGCAGTATGCGTCGCGGGACTGATTCTCGATGACGTAATCCTCCGCGTCGGGAGCCCATTCTCCGTTCTTCTGCACGGCGCGGATATTCGTGTAAAACGCCCAGTATTCGTTTGGTTCCTCCCGCCATTCTTCGAGATATGCCGGATCGTTCTGCGGGGTGTAGGTCTTGTTCCGCTTGTACTGCGCGTAATACGTTCCGGCGGCGTAACTGTTTGCCTGAATGAAAATCGTATCGCCCGACATCACCTCGCCGACATAGATCACTTCCGCGAGAGTCCCCGACGTCGTGTCCGACTGCTTGACAAGGTTCCAGTTTTCCTCATCCGTAAATACAGCGCAGGTCATGATCGTCTTGAGCCCCAGGTATCCAATTACGCCGTTGAGCGCTTTCTGGTTGAGTGCGCCTTTTCCGGCGTAATAGGAATTGATGATCGCCCAGGATCTTTTTCTGTCATAACGAGGTTCCTTAAACAAAGAAGTCCCGCTGTCCGACCAGTAGGAATCGAACGGCTGTGTCGACCAGAATTCGTTTTCACTCTCGATATTGCCGATCGCTTCATAATAATCTTCGCCGTACTGGACGTCATACAGTTTTTCCGGATCTTCCGTCTGATTCACCTGCTTCGCCGCGGCGGGAAGGGCGAGAGGCGCGGAAAGCATCCAGACCGCCGCGAAAAGCGCGAGGATCCGTTTGATCGCCGTGGTCATGCTGCCGTCCCTCCTTCCGTCTGTTTGCCCCTGCCGAAGGCGTTGAGGATCAGCCCGACGAGGATGAACGCCGCCGGGAGCAGATACGGTACGAGCCCCTCCGGAACGTCGAGGGAGACCGTGTCCCAGACGAATCCCCACACGTCGAGCGCGAGGTCGTCCATGATGCCGGTGCCGCACAGGACCGCCCAGGCAGCGAATCCGAGCGCCGCTCCCGTGAGGAATCCCTTGTACCGCCCCGGGAGGAGCCGCTTTCCGGTTGTCCTGCCGTTCGTAACCTTCCGTGAGGAAAACGAAGCGGCGAGGTTGACGAGAAAGCCCTCCCGCATCGAAAGCGCTTCGAAGGCCATCATTGCGCCGGCAACGCCGACCATGAAGCCGCCCGCTCCGGCAAAGCCCGCCGTGAACTGATAGGCGAGAGCCGCGCATCCGAATCCGAGGATCGCCGCACCGACGTGGAAGCCGGGCTCCGTGAAGATGTTCCCGATCCCGCGGATCATCTTGCCGATCCCGCCGTAGAGGATCGAGCACAGGCCTGCGCCAACAATGCCCTTGCCGAGGGTCCCTCCGATGATCTGGATGACGGAACCGTTTGTGCCGCCGCCCGCATAGGTGATTTTCGAGAGAATGTCTGTGACGCCTTCGAGCCCTTCCAAGAGGCGCATGTGATTGAGCCAGATCCAAAGAGCCGAGATCGCGACGGTAAAGAGAAGCGCTTTCGGCTTGGTGAAAAGCTTGAAGAATCCGGCAAGCAGATTGCCGAGCTCGCCGAAAAGGGTGGCCGCCGTCCCCTTGATCCAGCCGCTTGGGCCAAAGGTTCTCTCCTCCGTAGTTCCGACAGCTCGAACTGCCGCTGCATGCGGGCCTTGCGTCATCCGCACGCTCTCCTCAAAGGCCGATGCGGCGGACCGTGATTTAGGCGGGGTTTGCCGCGCATTCACGGACGCAGTAGGCACCGTTTGAGCAGCCGGCGCTCCGCAGCGCTCGCAGAAGCGGCCATCCTCCGCGAGCGGTGCGCCGCATTTGTTACAGAATTTTGCCATGTTCCGCTCCTTTCCGAAGCCGAAGGTGGTTGTTTGGGGCCACGAGGTTTTGATTCGCTGGGTTTCCGGGATCAGAACGCCCCAATTTGATTATACAATACTTATTCATGAAAATCAAGTCCGAATTCCGCGCGGAAGTCTGTTTGCCGGCTTTTGTCTGTGCAAAAATCTCCAGACAATGACAGGGGATTAGCCTACCGTGGCTCCCGCTGACCGGACAGCCGGGAACCGGAATGGAGAAGAAATGCGTCTGCCTGTCGGTCTTCGGACTCGACGGGCGGACGCTTGTTGTTCCTGCAAAAGGCGGACCGGCATCCAATCCGTTATTGGATTCAGCGTCGGCGGGAACGGTTTCCTTGCCGGCTTCAGTCTTCGTACTCTTCCGGCACCCTCTGCAAAAGCTGCGGGTCGTCCGTCATGATGGCGTCCACACCCTTCTCTATGAGGAAACGCATATCGTCCTCGTCGTTGATGGTCCAGAACTGCACCTCGATGTTATTCCGGTGGCTGCGGTTGATGTAACTCTGCCTTGTCAGATCCAGCTTAACGCCTTTGATATTGTAGAACATCGGAATCTGCAGATACGCGAAATCGCTGTCGGAAAAGAGGTTGACACCCAGCATCTATGTGAAGATATACAAAACCCGTCCACCGGAGGATGATTATTCTTTTTCCTGATGGTCTCCGTGTGTGTTTTGTCTAAGGAACCATGATCCGCTCTCGCGAAGTTTCAAAAAAGCATCTGAAAAATCTGTTTACCTCTTTCTGTGTTTTTAAGATCATTCAAGTATGGTTCGGTCAAGCAAAAAATCATATACGTTAACCGTCAGAATCCCATTTTCGTCATACCACGGGTGGGCTGTGTCCCGCGTGACGATGATTTTCCGGAACGAATCATCGATTTTTCGGAAAGACCTGATCTCCTGTTCGCGCTTTTCCTCATCGGGGATCGAGTACGCGGACTGGATATAGATCCTGTTGGAACCGAGATTGCAGACAAAATCCACCTCCAGCTGGCGGCGGGAGACCGAACCGTTTATGTTCTTTTCCGCGATCGGAACCACGCCGACGTCAATGTTGTAACCGCGCATGCGAAGTTCGTTGTAGATCACGTTTTCCAGTGTATGATTCTGCTCAAACTGGCGGAAATTGATCCGGGCATTTCGAAGTCCGAGATCGGAAAAGTAATACTTCATAGGGGTATTGATATAAGCTTTTCCTTTGATATCATACCGGTTCGCGGATTCGATCAGAAAAGAATCCTCGAAATAATCGATGTACCGTTTGATTGTACCGGACGTGATGTTCGACTTTTTCACACTGCGAAACGTGTTCTTCAGCTTTTCGGAATTCGTCAGCGATCCGACCGACGAGGACAGGATATCAAGGAGCTCTTCGAGCTCTTCTTTTTTGCGGACATCATGGCGCCTCGCGATATCCTTGATATAGATTTCGTCAAAAAGCCGCTGCAGCGTCGCTGCTTTGTCCCGGTTATCATTGCGCAGCACGACAAGGGGAATGCCGCCGTACAGCATATACTGCGACAGACCCTCATACCGGTCCCCTTCCCATACGGTCATGAATTCGGAAAAGCTGAGCGGATTCAGATGCACCTCGTCCCCCCGCCCTTCAAATTCCGTGATGATATCTCTTGACAGGAATTTCGCGTTGCTTCCGGTCACGTATATATCCATGTTGTCATGGCGCAGATATCCGTTCAGAACCGTTTCGAAGGCGTCAAGCTCCTGCACCTCGTCGAGCAGAAGGTAATAAATCCCGTCCCCGGTAGTCATGGTACGGATATACGCCATGAACCGTTCTGGATCGACCTTTCTCTTTTCTTTCTGGAGAGTAATTAGATTTTCTCCGATCAGCAAAAGGTCATCCGCAGAGTCGAAAGCGAAACGGATGATGTGTGAGGGATCGATACCCTTATCAAAAAGATGGCGGTAAAAGATGGTGTTGAGAAGATAGGATTTCCCGCATCTTCTCACGCCTGTGATCACTTTGATCAAGCCGTTATGTTCCCGTGCAATCAGCCGGCTGAGATACAAATCGCGTTTGATTTCCATTCCTGTGCTCCTATCAGAGTTTTTTGCAACTATACACAGTTTTCTCTCGTATTATAACATGCAATCAATTACCTGTCAAGATGAATACCGTAGATTTGCAAATAAAGTTGCAATTTTCTCTCATAGAATATGCGTGGTTGTTTTATCAAGTCATCCCTTTCCGTTTCACACCGCAATGCCGACTATGTACTTAACCGTCATCTTTCTGCCGTTTATCACGCGGTTTTCCCGTGTAAATTGAACATTTCTGACCAGTCGTGCGGGACATATGTTCTTGACCATCTGGCCGCCGATGGAACCGGCTTCACGGGAGGTGAGGTTGCCGTTGTCACCGGACTTGAGGGTCACGCCGACTTCGTTCGCGGCTTCCTGCTTGAACTGCTCCATCGCGTCCTTTGCTTCGGGAACGGTGAGCTTGTTGGAATTCTTGTTTGCCATGATTTGATACGCTCCATTCGTTATGATTCGCGAGACTTCTGTCTCACGCTCATAGTATGATGCCGACACGTAAGGATTATGAATGGGAATTTCTGTTGGGGCGTCCGCATTCGGAAAACATATCACAAGGCAGAACAGTGTCGCTGGCCAGATGTGCGTTTACAGTTTTCCTGAAATTTCATTGTTACTGCTGCGAAATCTTTATCCATAGGCTGTCGATCCACGCGGCGCACGAAATCAAACTTTTCTGAAAACTCCGTTCGCAAGTCTTTATTTTTTAAATGCCTTATGGTATAATGAGTTTGGCATATGATGAGAGTTGATCCGAAAAGGAGTATCGCCATGTTTGATCCGAAGACCGACAAGTTTCCGTACCCACTGGAGACGGACAAGCATTATCTCAAGCTCCATATGGACCGCGGGATCGTCTTCGATACAATGTATCCCTATATCGACCGGTCCGTCTCGTTCCGCTTCAAACAGGGCGTGATCCGCTTTCTCCTGTATATACTCGCATTTCCGGTATCCGCGACCCGCATGGGACTGAGGATCGAAGGAAGGAGGAATCTCCGTAAGCATCGGGATCTTCTCAGAAACGGCGTCGTCTCCGTCGCGAACCATGTGCACATGTGGGACTACATCGCCGTTATGAATGCGATCCGCCCGTATCATTCAAATCTGCTCGCCTGGGCTCCGAACATCAACGGCGAAAACGGCACCCTGATCCGTCTGGTCGGCGGGATCCCTATCCCGGAATCGGGTGTCGCAGCGACGAAAACTTATCTGAAAGCATTGCGGAAACTCCTGCGGGAAGATCACGGCTGGCTTCACATCTACGCGGAAGGCAGCATGTGGGAATACTATGCACCGATCCGTCCATTCAAGACCGGCGCGGCATACATCGCCTGCGACAGCGACAAACCGGTTCTCCCGATCGGATTCTCGTACCGCGAACCGGGCTGGATCCGGAAACACATCTTCCGCCAGATCGCAACCTATACCCTTCGCATAGGCGAACCGCTGCTTCCCGACAAGACGCTGGATCCGCGGGAACGGCAGCGCGACCTGACGGTTCGCTGCCACGAAGCCGTCTGTCGCCTGGCGGGCATCGATCCGAAGGAGAATCCCTATCCGCCCATCTTCCGGGACTCCAAACGGGTCGACTACTACACCTCGACCTACGGAGTCGGTTACCGCGGCTCCCGCTGACCGAACAGCCGGGAACCGGAACGAAGAAGAAATACGTCCGCCTGTCGGTCTTCGGACTCGACGGGCGGACGCTTGTTGTTCCTGCATAAGCGCACAGAAGAATATGTATGACTGAATCCGAATGTCTCAAGGCCAATGGTTTGCTCACACCGCAAAACCGAACCGCGCTCGATTCAAAATCGCATAGTAGTCAATACTGCCCGTTCCGGCTGCGTTCGTGCCGTCCTTCAAGAGTCATTCGGATAAGGAAAAGCTTTAAGATGTGTTTAGCAGGCTACGCCATTGCGCAGGCTCACGCAAAAAACGCTTCCAGGAAATCGTCCAGCGTGCCGTCGTATTCCGCCTCGGCCATGTAGTAGAATCCGAGCTGATTCCCAACATTGTAGGAGATCAAGGTCTTCCCTTTCCAGTCACAGAGATCTACATCGGAATTGCTGGCGATGAAACCGGTTCGGATCTGCTCAAGCAGTTCCGGAGAAATGTCATACATGTACGGAGAAATCCTCCGGTCGTCTTCGTCCGGCATCAGAAGCGGGTTGTAGAAACCGAGTTCCCACGTTTCAAAATCTTTTGTCCTACAGACATAGTTTGTGTATCGCGCGCCGGGAAGACAGGTAACGATGATCAGATAATAGTATCCGCGGCTGTAACGCATCCAGGGACCGCCGCAGTACCGGTCCAGCGGGTAACCCTTTGAATCCTCCATATAGGTCCAGTGGATCATGTCGGGGGAAGTCGCGAAGAAGCAGGTGAACGGTACGCCGATCGTGTCGGATTCCATACAGAGGACATACCCTGCCGGCCCTCTGGTCAAGGAAGAGTTGTAAAACCTCCATCCCGGTCTGGACAGCAAATCACGGCTCGTCCAGTGAAGAAGATCGCAGCTTTCAAAAAGCCGGTACCCGTCCCCTGCCAGTAAACCGGGCAGGGATTTCGTCCCGATGACATAAACCGTACCGTTTTCCTGATACAGAGAATAATAGTAGCACCCCTCGCCGAACCGGGACAGGATCTCGCCTGTCTCGCGGTCACGGATGATCGCATGGATCGGCAGGGAGGGATCAAGTCCGTTTGTGGGCCGGTGAGTATCGACCAGTTCGAGTCGGTACAGCCGGTCGTTGAAAACAAACGGAGAGGACTCCCCGTAAGGGCTGACCGCACCGAGCTTTTTGATCTTCGGAAAGCCATGTTTCATGAGGGTAGTCTGGTCATAGGTGATTTCTTTCTGCATAGGGTGCCTCGCTTTCTGTTTATTCTGTTTGTTCCCGATTCCTTGATCCGCTTTTTCTTACGGGTTCCAGTAACCGGAGACGGTCGCCGTTCAGAACGTCAGAGCGAGCATGACAGCCGGCGCGGACCGGTCCTCCGTGTGAAAGATCCGTTCGATCAGTTCTCGTCCGACCACAACTCTGCCGTCGCTGTCGACACAGGCGTCAGTCACGTCCTCCGCTTCTCCGCGAATCAAGCCCTGCGCCAATACGCGTGATATTCTTCTGCCCGTGTGCCGGAAATCAAATTCCAACCTTGAGAAATTCCCGAAAACTCCGATTCTCTCGGCCAGCTGCTCCGGTCGGCAGACCACATCCGGGAGAACCGTCCCGGCACCGTCCGACTGACGCTTGAATGAGCCAACCGAATACGCGCCGTTCGGATTCAGGGAGGCGGCAATAAACGGGATCCATTCCTCGCAGCCGTTTCTCACCTCCGGAAGTCCGGTCCCGCGCGATACGACCGCCGGAGCCTGCTGAACAAGGTCGCGCGGCGCGTCTTCATAATACCATGTCGGGTTTGCGAGGAACGTATGTTCGGTCAGCAGTTTTTCCGACGCGTGCGTTTCTCCTCCCGCAAACGGCGGTGCCGTTCTGTGCCAGCGGACGGCAGCGACCGGTTCGAGCCCTGCGTCAGAGAACAGGGGCGACTGCATGATACCGATCGAGCAGCCGAGGACCGCGCCCATATACGCGAGATGTTCGCAGTTCAAGATCCCTGTCGCGGTACGGGAATAGGTCTCGATCCGGTCGAGGGTAGTCGCGTTTTCGAGCCACGCAACGTCGTAGGTACGAAGCGCGTCGGAGTACCGTGAGAATCCGGTCATCATGGGGAAAAAGGTCTCGTCTTCGCGGGCGCGGCAGTTTCCGGGTTTGGCTCTGCCGTTGTACGGGGCATGCCCGCGTCCGTGTTCGATGATCAGATCGGGGTGATAAAGATGCCCGATTTCCGTCATCATCCGGCGGAAAGGTATGGAAGAGCATTCATTTCCCCAGTCTGCTTTCCAGTAGCGGATGCCGGCTTCCCTGCTGAACAGAATCCGTTCGCGCCATCTGTTTTCCACCTCGGGATCCGGTGCATTATACTCCGCGAGTTCCCCGTTCTTGTATGCGTTGGTGGCAATCCACAGACCGAGTCCGTACCAGCCGGCTCTTCTGACCTTTTCGTCCAGCTGACGTAGCCGCTCGGTGGGAGAACCCGTCAGCGACGGGAATTTCTCCGGATGCGGCTGCAGAGCGGTATAATCCTTTACCGCCGGGCTGCCGGGCGGAACATCCCAGCCGTCATCCATGACGAAAAACAATTCCTCCCGGATCTCCGGGAACAGTTCGCACCACGGATGGTCACCTGCGAACATCGATGCTTCGGTGATCAGGTCCGAGCTCCTCCTGCCGGCGGAAAAATGCCCCTGATGTTCCCATGTGCAGAAATAATCCACGATTCTGCCGCTGTTTTTTGCCGGAATGATGCTCATAGCCGCGCACTCCTTCGATGATTCCGATTCAATCAAAGTCTAATCCGCGTCCGATATGCCGGGTCATCCCTTCGCCGACCGGATACAGAACGCATACGTAACCTCAGCGATGTAAGAATGATGAGAAACGTGAGTATGAACAGAAGTTTTTCATGTCGACACCTCAATGAAAAAACATTTGACGTTGTACTCAATGTTATTATACTGCGAAACTTTGAGCCTGTCAAGAATATATCTCCCCTGCGCACGTATAAAAAGCGCGGTCTGTCTGCGGATTGCCGTAAAAAACAGCCCGCCGCCGGTTTACATTCCGGAGAAACTGTGCTATAATGGGAAAAAATACCATCGGGCACGGTGATCCGGCCGGATGGATACGGAGACCGGGCATGCTCTTTTCCTCCCTCATTTTTCTGCTGCTCTTTCTCCCCGTTTTCTTCCTGTGTTATCATACGGCGAAGAAACGACGGGCGAGGAACGCGCTTCTTTTTGTCTTCTCCCTCCTTTTCTACGCATGGGGCGAGCCGGTGTACGTGCTGCTCATGCTGCTGTCTCTCGGCGTCAACTACGCGCTGGCCCTCCTCATCTCCGGCGAGAATAAGGCCGGCGGGAGCCGGAGAAGCAGGAGCTGGCTCGTCGCGGCCTGCCTCTTCAATCTTCTGCTCATCGGCGTGTTCAAGTACGCGGGCTTTCTCGCCGGAGCCGTCAATCTGATCCCGGCGGTAAACCTGCCCGTACCCGAACTGCCCCTGCCGATCGGCATCAGCTTTTACACCTTCCAGATCCTTTCCTACGTCATCGACGTGTATCGGGGGGACGTGGAGGCACTGCGGAATCCGGTCACGCTCGGCGCATATCTCTGCGCGTTTCCGCAGCTCATCGCCGGACCGATCGTGCGGTACCGGGATATCGAAGCGGAGCTGGCAGACAGAAACGAGACGGCGGAAAACACAGCGGAAGGGATGCGCCGCTTCCTCGCGGGTTTAGCGAAAAAAGTCCTGATCGCCAACGTCATGGCGCAGACCGCTGATGCGCTCTTTGCGTCGGATCCAGCGGAATACGGCATGGCCGGCGCATGGATCGCAGCGCTTGCATACACCCTGCAGATCTACTATGATTTTTCCGGCTATTCCGACATGGCCATCGGCCTCGGCCGCATGATGGGTTTTCATTACGCGGAGAATTTCCGTTATCCCTATGCCGCCCGCTCCGTGACGGATTTCTGGAGGCGGTGGCACATATCGCTGTCCTCCTTCTTCCGGGATTACGTCTACATACCGCTCGGCGGGAACCGGGTATCGACGCTGAAATGGATACGCAACATTGCCGTCGTATGGCTCCTGACGGGACTCTGGCACGGCGCGGGATGGAACTACGTACTCTGGGGCGCGTATTACGGCCTGCTCCTGATCCTTGAAAGACTTGTATGGTCGAAGCTCGCGGACATTCCCGTGCTGAACAGAATCACGGCGCTCGCGGCTGTTGTGTTCGGATGGGTGATGTTCCGTTCTGAGGGATTCGGACAGATGAGCGCCATGTTCGCGGCCCTTTTCGGCGCGTACGGATTCGCCGGATCAGGGGGACGCCTCCCGATCCTGCTGCAGGGCGCGCACTTTGATCTCGGCTTCCTCGCGGCATTCGTCTGCGGATGCGTGCTGTCCGCGCCCATATGGCCTGCCGTTAAGAAGAAATTCGCGTCCGGGAAGCTCGGCGTGATCCGGGATACCGCGGCGATCCTCGCGCTTGCCGCCTGCATCCTCGCGCTCGCTGTCGGGTCTTATAACCCGTTCATCTATTTCCGATTCTGAAAGGAGGGGAAGGTATGAAGCCGAAAACCTTTGTGACGGTCGTGACCGTCCTTGTGCTGCTGCTCACCGTTACCTGCCCCGCCCTGAAGACGGCGGAGACACTCGGCTGGATCGAGATGCCGAAGATGGGCAACATCATCGAGCCGGAGCGGACGTGGAACAGCGCGGCGCTCGATGCCGCGGAGCGGTTCAAAGCCGGCGCGGAAGACGTTTATGTCAATTATTCGCCGGGTTATGCGCATATCGTCACCGCGCTGCAGACGGCACAGGCGGAGATCAACCGTCCCTTCAACGCCCTTCTTTCCGCAGGGTTGAAAGAAGGGTCTGCAGAACCCGCGAAGCCTGCGGACACTTTATCCGCGGATAGTCCCTCCAATATGCCCGCTGAAGCCGATCCTGCGCCTGCCGAAACCGAAGCGCTTCCCACGGAGACGGAACCCCCGGGAGAAGAACCGGCGGCGGAGAGCGGTCCGACGGTCGTCTCCTTTGCGGCAAATTTCCTCAAGGCATCCGGGGACGGGCTGAATCTGTACACGATCGACGCGCAGATGTCCGACGGGACCGAAATCGGGCTCATCACCTCTGCGTTCAGCACGCCGGAGAGGATTTACCATCAGCGCATGGAGAAGATGGCTTCCCAGGTGAACGCCATCGCCGCGCTTGATCCGAACGTGACGCCGTGGGTCTATGTCTGCTCCCGCCTGCAGGACGCGGCGTGCTTCTCGGATATCATCCCCGGCGAGCCCTCGACCGGACCGCTTGTCGACGAGTTCTTCGGCCTGCTCGACGACGGGATCACATACGACCGGTTGAAGATCGATTCCCTCGATGACAGCATCCGCAAGCTCTTCCTCACGGACCACCACTGGAACGCATACGGCATGTATGAAGCCTACTGCGACATTGTGACCATGATGTTCGGGGAAGATGCGGAGCTGCGGCCGCTTGGCGTCCGGTACGACGTGGAGGGCGCTGACTATTACGGCACCTTCGCGCGCACGAGCGGATATCGGGCTTATCGCGACAGCTTCTTCTTCTACGATTATGATCTTCCGAAGCACACCCTTGTGGCGGACAAGCCCTGCGATTTCCAAGAACGGAAGGAAACCTACCTGTCCGGAAAGTTCTCGAAGGACATCTCCGCCGACCATTATGTTTCCTTCTATCCCTACGCGCAATATCTGCGCTATCCGGACAATCACACGGGCCGGATCCTGCTCCTGCTCGGGGACAGCTATTCCCGCGGCATCTCGGAGCTCTTGTCCAGCGCATTTGACGAGGCATATATCTTCGATTACCGCCGCATCCGGGAGATCGGGGATTACCGGGTATACGTGAAAAAGCACGGGATCACGGACGTGCTGTTCATGCAGTATTCCCTGCGCGGCGTGTTTGACAACCAGAATGACAACACGCTCGACACGCTTCTGCCATGATCCGGCTGCGGCTGAAGGGGCTTACAGGATGTCCCCGGGTCGCTCCTCACACGCGGGGCGTGAATTTGAAATAACCGTAAGACACGAATCCAAGCAGTATATGATCTCACATCCGCAGAAACGAAGAAAATAGAACGATCATGCAGATTCGTAAAGGAACGACTCCCAGAGGTATCATGATTCCGGATTGACAGGAAACTTTCGTTACAGGTGAATGACATGAAACGCAAAACACCAAAAGAGATCCTCGCAGCTTCTTTTCAGGAACTCGCGGCGACAAAAAGCATTGATAAGATCACCATCCAGGAGATCGTCGAAAACTGCGGATATTCGCCGGCAACCTTTTACCGGCATTTTAAGGATAAATATGATCTGATTGCATGGGAACACGCCAGATCCGTTGCCGAAATCGTGGACCAGGTCGGCGAGGACGATTATCCATGGAAGCAGACGCTTTATGACGGAGCTCGTCTGTATTTCGAGAACAAGGACTATCTCACGAACCTGCTGCAGCACACTTCGGGTCATGATTCCTTCATGCGATATATGACGGAGATCAATTGTGCTGTTCTGGAAAAGTACATTCTTTCCGTCAACGGCAGTCAGGAGCTGACACATGAGGAAATGATGGTGGTAAAAATGTATTGTCACGGCATTGTCGGTCTTGCCTGCGAGTGGATTCTGGGACAGATCGATACGACGATAGAGGAAATCGCGGAGGTCTATGAGCAGTCGGTTCCGGAACCGCTGAGAAAATATCTTCTGTAAATGAGAGGATTTTCCGCATTTCTCTCATTTTGAGAGAATGAAACGGTATTCTGAATTGAAAATCCTGCCTCCGGGGATATAATGAAATCAGTTGCTGCACACAATGATACAGTGCGCGGCAACGGCGATGAATACTTGATAAGGAGTGGTTATCATGAGTGAAAAGGAACAGATTCTCGAGGCTATGCGAAAGGCCGGAGAACCTCTGAATGCCGGTAAGATCGCAGAACTCACCGGGCTGGATCGGAAAGTCGTCGACAAGGCGATGGCAGAGATGAAAAAGGAAGGCTCCATTGTATCCCCCGTCCGGTGCAAGTGGAAACCGGCTGAAAAATGACGGCATAAATGCCTCAATGACCGGCATACCTCCGATGCGATGAGGCATGCCGGTATTTTGGAGTTTAACATGGAGGTATAAACATGGAGATCAAAGCGGTAAAATTCAGAAAAGACGGGTTTTATACCCAACCTTTCATCTTCGGCGGAGAGGAAGGCATGGACAAGTTCGACAAGAACATCCGTTATCGCGGCAGTCTGCAGAACTACCTGATCGATACCGGCGATGAGGTCATTCTTGTCGATACCGGATTACCGGCCGGAACGCCCGAGGAAGTGCCGGACGAAAACAGTCCGATCTTTACCGGAAAAGACATCTGCAGTTATATAGAAGCGTTCGCTGCGCTCGGATACAAGCCGGAGCAGGTCACGAAGATCCTTTTGACGCATAAGCACAACGACCATTCAGGGGAGCTGAAGTCTTTCCCGAACGCAAAGATCTACGTGAACGCGGACGAAATCGACGCGGATGAGCTGAAAGGGCTCGACAATATCGTCCCCGTAACGTTCGAGAGCGGCGCGTATTACAACTTCCCGGAAAGCCAGAAGATCGCGGATGGGATTTATTACATCAAGGCGAAAGGCCACACGAACGGCAACAGCATCGTCATCGCAGAAAACGACGGCCTCTGCTATATGCTCCACGGAGACATCACCTACATGGATGAAGCGCTGTATGAGAACAAGCTCTCGGTGGTATTTGAGGATATATCCGCGGCGCGCGAGACGCTTGACCGCGTCCGGGAGTTCGTTCGCAATCATCCGACGGTTTACTGCGGGACCCACACGCCGCAGGGATATGAAAATCTGGAGGCAAAGCGCGTGATCGATCTGGACAATCCGGTGCCGACGGTGCTCGCGGAGGTGGATTTCTCGGCAAGCCAAGCCAGCGGCAAATACGTCTGCTCGATCTGCGGCTATGTTTACGATCCGGCGGAGCATGACGGCGTCGCCTTCGAGGATCTCCCGGATGACTGGAAGTGCCCTCGCTGTAAGAAGCCGAAGGAAAAGTTCAATAAGGCATAAGGAGGAAATAAAGATGGCAGAAAATGACAAGCTCGATGCGGTGAGTCTCGGTGACGGACGTTACAATTGCCCCTGCGGAGATATCTACGATCCGGCAAAGGGCGATCCGAAGCATGATATCCCCGCGGGAACAAAATTCGAGGATTTACCAGATGACTGGCGCTGCCCGCGTTGCAAGCGCAAAAAAGAGAAGTTTGAAGCTCTGTAATTTCCGGTTTTTGATGCTCTCACCGGTCCATCCCCCGCATCCCCTTTCCGCCGCGGACAGGCGTTAGAATCAAAAGACGGTCAGAGATCACATCCTTTGACAGGTTTTCCTTCTCGTGAGGTTTCCTCTTTCGCTTCGGCACACAACGGACGATCCGATTCCGTTGTCCATACAAAAAGAACGGACAGGGAGGTTTTACGCTCCCTGCCCGATTTTTGATGATCTCCCTTCCTAAATCCTTTTTTCTTCGACGGCAGGAGGGGACACGCCGAGCTGCTGCGTTAAGAATCAGTCGAGGTCTTTCAGCTTCTTGATGGCTTTATCGAGATTCTTCGCGAGCAGTTTTTTGTTCGATGCCCAATAGGAGGCAAAGTTCTTGTCCTTCTGCGGCATGAGGTTGCGGAGCACAAACCACGGCTGGCCGATAGCCCGGTTGTACAGCGACTCGAAGTTGATGTAGACGCTGTCCTTGATGAGATCCATCATCGCGGAGGTCTCGGGATCGCGGGAGTAACGGGATTTCAGCGCGATGTCGAAGTAGGCGGGCGTGACGGTGCGCCATGACTGCGCGGCGAGCGCTTCCATCACGGCGGCAGACAGATCGGGATCCTTCGCGTCGATCGGGATACACCAGAGGGAAAGCGCGTCCTGCACGCGAGTGCCGTAGGATTCCTGCGCCTCGTTCAGCATGGGGTAAGGAAGAACGCCGTAGTCGCTTTCCATATCGCCGAGAGAGCCGACGACCATCGCAAGCCGTGTGGAAGCCAGAAGCGCCTTGTCCTGCGCGATGGTATCCCGGACGTTTGTTTCGGCATCCGTGATCGCGTAACAGCCGGGATTCTCCCAGTCCAGCCGGTACACCTTCGAGACCAGATCGGCGAGCTGTTCCTCGTCTACGGAAAGAACGGGCCAGCCCTCCTCGTCACGGGTCATCATGGAGACGAGGGAGCCCTGCATATAGGCGTCGGCATCGTTGATGCAGGAGGTCACAAGGCCCCAGAAATCCGTCAGGTTCTTTTCTCCGTTTCCGTTGAGATCTCGGTAGAGCTGCGAGGTCAGCGCATAGACATAATCGAGGGTCCAGCGATGTTCTCTCACGACCTCGTAGAGATTCTCCACATGGTTGTCTTCCGCCACTTTCTGGTTGAAGACGTAAACGCACATGGAGGAAAGCATGGTCTTCGCGATATCGCCGGTGACGAAATAGAGCCGGTTTCCGACCTGCAGCTCCCGGATCGCGGAGGCATTCCACCAGTTCTGTCCGGGATCGAGATAATTCATCCCGTTCAGATCCAGAAAGACGCCTTCGAGAGAGAGGGCGGGGATGCGGGAAGACCAGCCCGCGACGATGTCATAAGAGCCGTCGGCGGACTGGATCGAGGCGCGGATGGCGGATACCGTGTTGTCATAGTTCTCCCAGCCGTCCCCGGCAAAGCATTGGAGGGAGACATTCAGCCGCTCTTCCACGGAGACATTTCTTTCAAAGATCGCGTCGTTGACCGCTTCGCCGTTCAGCTCCTCGGAATAGATTTCGGAAAGGGATTCGTTGTCTCCGCGGGCGTGAATGACCGTTGTCGCGCCGCCGAAATCCAGTGCGGGCAGGCTATCCGGGGTATGCGCGCGGTCAGGCTCCGTTTCGGGAACGGTTTCGGAAGCTATTTGGGGGACGGGATCGGAAGCGGGCACAGCGGGATCCGGCTCACTCCCTGCGCAGGAATGGAGAGATGCCGCCAGAAGCAGGGCGGAGAGCAGGATGGAGACATGTTTTCGCATGAAGGTTCCTCTTCCGTTTCTTTATCGATACCGCTATTGTATCACAGAATCCGATCCCTGTCAATCAAAATCGAGCGTTTACAGTCGCCTCAAATATCTCCTCCTCGCCGTTGTCAGCACGGCGAACGGATTCTTCGATATTCTCTCACATTTCAACCGGTTTCCGTCTTCCCCCTTGCGTACGGTCACGCGAAATGGTAAAATACAGTCAAATCCATCCGACCGTAGGTACCGTCATGTCCTATCATGCTCTTCCCGCCGCCCTTGTGACCGGCGCGGACCGGGGGTTCGGCTGCATCGCGCGGCGGCTGTTACAGGCGGGCTGAACCTCGGTTTGTGGCGCAGAAAGGAAGACGGCCCGGAGCTGGACGCGCCGAAGCCGATCTATGACGTGTTCCGGATGATCGATCAGAAGGACGAATACGGGAAGTACCATTGGGATCGGAAGCATGTGGAGGAATTCTTTGAAACCGTTCCCGTTACATGGGCGTCCTTCGACCATTATCCCCTGAATCCGAGCGGTCTGAACGGCGATTACATGGAAAACCTCCAAATCTTTGCGACCGAATGCCAAAAGCGGGAAATCCCGTTCGGCGTTTACCTGCAGAGCGTGTGCTTTGCGCCGTGGAAGAGGACGCCCAGCGAGTATGATATCGAATGGCAGATGTGGTGCATCCGTTCGTTCGGCGCATCGGAAGCTGGCTATTTCACGTATATGACCCCTTACAGCGACACGGAGGACTTCCAACCCGCGCTGATCGATCACGATCTCAGCCCGACGGAACGCTGGTACGCCGCGCAGAGGATCAACGGAGAATTCGCCGCCCTTGACGAAGCCTTCGCGCGTTATCCCAAGTGGCTCGGCGCGTTTTCGCTGGGTGCCGGGACCTCAAACCGCAACGCGTTCATGCGCTTTGACAACCCGTACGATTTCAGCGGGGTCCTCCCTGATATCGACAGCGAGCACCAGCTTCTCATCGGGTGCTTCACGAACGCGGATGGGAAATACGCCTTCACGGTCGTGAACTGTGAGGAGCTTCAGAGAAAACGCACCGCGTCCGCGCGGATCAGGACGGATGCCCCCGTCACACTCTGGCAGAACGGCGTGTCCTCCCGTATCGAACCCGACGCCGATGGAGATATCGCAATCGAGCTTGCCTGCGGCGAAGGCGTGTTCTGTGAGATCGGGGACTGATTGGAAATATACACAACAATACGCTCACGAAATGTTTCCTCATGCAACCTCATTTTGAAAAGAAGGAATAACACCTCGGTGCGTGGTTGTCATAGGTCAGGCCGGTATGGGTGACGGCGCGGGACAGGTAGCTTTCCAGTACCTCCCGGGACATCGAGCCATCGAAGGCATCGTTTTTCATTCTTCCCTCCGAGATTTTTCGTCTCCGCGATAAAGCCGGGCCAAACGGTGAGAATCAGGCCTCTTCAAGCCGGTATGTGCGTATGGCGAACGGAGGCAGATCGGATTCGACATTCAGCCTGTCACCTTCACGATCCAGCCGTACTTCCCCGCCCGTAATTCTGCCGTCCGGAGCGGTTTCCGCGACCTCGGAGAACAGGCGCGCGTCCAGCGAAAACCGGCCGGTCTTCGCCGCGCCTGCGTTGAAAATGCGCAGATAGGTTTGTCCGTCCTGCCGGTACAGCGCGCCGAGATCGACGCCCGGTGACTCTATCTGTACAAGGGAAAAGGGTGGCAATGCGTCCGGCCGGGGGCTTCGCGCGGCGATCGGCTGGTGCAGAAACCGTTCGCATGCATGCCACAGCCCCGCGTCCTGCCAGTCGCCCGCATGCGGCATGATGCGGTAGCGCAGCTCGTGAGAACCTTTCAGGGTGCGCCGTCCCCACCAGAAGCCCGCGTCATATCCCCATGCGAGAGCCAGGCCGAAGGGGGATCCTCCTCCGTGGATATAGGCCGTCGTGTGGTCGCAGAAGACGCACAGCCCCTGTTCATCGTCCGAGACGTCCGCCCAGTGCACCAGGATGTTGTGCTTGATTTCGTTCCATGTTTGGAAATGGGTGTCGTCAAACTTGCTGCGGCACACGTCATAGGCACAGTCCTTGTCGATGTGCTCCTGCGCGAAAGCGGTTGGGAAAGATGCGTTCAGGCGATACCGTCCGTCATGGTAGGTTCGGTGCGGATCAAGGCCGTCTTTTCCCTGCATCCGGTACGGTTCGCCGATGAGGCAGCCTTCCCCGAAATCGAAGCGGACGCGGATATCGAGACACGGCGAGCCTGCCTGAATCGTCAGCCGCTGTTCAAAGCGGGCGTCGGCAATACGCCCCCGCAGGATGAGAACCGCTTCCAGCGGGCCATTGTACACCATTTCCGCCTTCGCCGGATACTCCGTGTTCGAGCAGAAACGGTCTTCTTTTATAAAGTATCCCCTGTATTCGTTGAAATCCGCGCCGGGAGGCACCAGCTCGGTGTCCCGTTCTTTGACCGTGAAGGATCGAATGACGCCGCCGCGCTTCAGATCCAACAGGACCCGGATCCGGTCGTTTTCGAGAACAGCCGTATCCTCCGTGATTTCGACCCGGATCGGCGGATCGGATTCCTCCCCGGAAACGGGTACAACATTTAGGGACTTGATACCCAGACCGGAGAACGGGACGCGGACAAGGAGCTGTCCCGCATTCCAGGATCCGTCCCGGTGCCTGCGAGCACAGACCGCCTGCACGGGGAGCTTCTTTGAGCTGTCATAAACCTCGAACCCTTGCGTTCCGATCGGAGCGGTCATGGGAATACGCACGATCCGCTCTTCTTCGTGTGCAAGCGGGTTGAATACGAGCACGGTTTCTTTCGCGCTGTCCGGACTTGCCGGGGATGGCATCAGAGCGTCAAAAGCATCCCGGCGCAGTTTGTCCATCAGGAATTCGGCGGCGTAAACCTGCGCGGACGTCTTCCAGGCCCAGTTGTTCTCGCCCGTACCGGCCCCGGCACAGATCCACCCGTCGTGGTGCTGCGTCATCAGAAGATGCCCCCATACCTCCTCCATGCGCTCCGATTTGTCCTGTCCGCTGATCACGGCGGAGACGGTGCAAAGGCGTTCGGCATCCAGCGTTTCGATCTCGCACCGCCGCACCTGACGCGCCATCTTCACAAGGGTCTGGTCTCCCCAGGGCAGCGCGCCGCGGAAGATCTCCTGACCGGGCTGCCATACGGGACGCGGTCCCGCTGCGATGCGGTCGAAGTATTCGCGCCATATCGAATAAGAGACGCGGGGAGGTGTGGTGCCGTCTTCCCCGCTCATGCCGGGTCTGGCAGGCCAGCCGAGATCCTGATAGTACATCCCCGTCGGATGCGGGATGCCCTCTCGTACGCATTTTTCGGCGTATTCTTCACTCGCCCCGCAGGCTTCCGTTTCATAGACCTTTACCAGCTCCTCGCAGGCGTACCGGGGCACCGTGGGGATCGATGTGCCGTCCGGTCCCGTCCAGTCGACGGTTTCGGCGGGAAAGCCCTCGGCATAGCCTCCCCACGCTGTCGACGCGTCCTTCAGGGAAGCCCGCTCGAAACCCAGCTGCCGGAGGATCTGCGGAAGCGCGCTGGTCCAGCAGGGTTCCTGCACGGCATAGGTATCCACTTTGACCCACGGGAAATGCCGGCGGAGTACGGCGAGCCCCATCGTCAGATGCCGGATATTGCTCTCGCCGTCCGTGATCCATCCGTAGGGCTGCGCGTAACTGCCCGCGACGATCTCCACTCTTGCCCCATCGGAAGAATCGCGGGTCAGCGCGGCGAATTCGGCATAGGACAGGGGATCGCGGGCTTTCAGATAGTCCCAGGAAATCGGCTCCACGTCGATGCTGAGCCGCCATTCCGGATGCAGATTCAGCTGATCTAAGATATCGCGCCAGCATCCGAGAGGCATGTGTCCCCGGATCCCGCCGTGATATCCGTCCATATAGTAGAGATGCGTCATAGTCGCTCCTTACAGCATGAGTAAGTGGATGGCTGTTGATATTCGCAGGCGGAGGGGTACATCCGCATCAGCGATGTTTTTCTCTTGCCGGGAAAGGGGGCCGAAAACTCAGCCCCCGTTATACTCGTCCATCAGCTTGCCCAGCATCTTCAAAGCGGCCTTTTCCCGTTTTTCATAGGCGGACGCCACGCCGCTCTCGTCGCCCTTCTGCAGGGGTTCGAGGATCGCCCACGTGAAGATGTCGTTCGCATACGCGCCGCCGTAGACAAGGCAGAATTCGTCCGTGATGCCGTCATGGATCAGATCGATCATGGCGGATGTGAAATCATCGCGGGCATATTTGATTTTCAGAGACATCTCATAATACGTGGGGAGAACCGATTTGTGCGTAAGCCGGCAGAGAATCTGGCATACCGCGCCGGTCATCTCTGGATCGCGGGCCGTTGTGGGAATTGCCCCCACTTCTGCCGTATCGTGCACAACCGTGATGTATCTCGTCTGGTTCTCGTCCAGCTTCGGATAGGGAATCAGGCCGATCTCGGCTTCCATATCGCGGAACGTTCCGAAATCGCCGAGCTGCGTCCCGCTGATGAACAGCGAGCCGTTCTCCATGAATTTTGCGTGGAGATCCGCTCCGTTCTCCGCATAGTTGGTCCGTGTCCCGTCGCTGTAGAAAATCCCGTAGATTTTCTCATAGAGCAGCAGGAGCCGGTCGCAGTACATCGTCAGTGTCGGATAGCCGTCCTCATCTCTTGAAATGAAAGGAACATCCGAACCGTACGTAAACGGGAAGGTGCTTCCGCCGATCCCGCCGACGATCATGCCGTACGTATCGTCCTTATCCGCTTTTCCGTTCCCGTTTGTATCGGCATAGGAGGCGTCTACAAGCTCGATCCAGCGGTCGTATGTCCATTCGCCCGCGTCTACTTCGTGATACAAATCGTCCGGGTCTCCGAACTGCGTCCGGTACATTTCGCGGTTGTACAGGAGGGCGTGGGAATGATTCAGCACGTCCATGAAATAGTCGCCTACAAGGAGATAGATGCTCTTGTAGTCCACGGACAGGTTCTTCATATAGTCGGCCCACCAGCCGTTTTCCGTAAAATCCACGGTGGAAAGCTGAGAAGCGTCTGCCAGGCAATGGGCGATGGAGACCGTGGACATGCCGCGCTGGTCTTCGATGATCAGGTCGTAGGAATCTTCTCCCGCCTGAATCAGCGACTTTACCTGGGAGGCAACCGTATCCCAGTTCCGTTTGGTCTGTGTGTAGGTGAATTTCACCCCCAGCCGCTCCTCCGCCGCCAGATTCCGCTCGAACACGGCGTCGTTGACGTTGTCGCCGTTCATCTCCCCCGATCCCTCGATCAGATAATTGGAGCTGATGGTGGTTTCACTCGTCATAATGCTGAAAGTTGTGCCGTCATAGCGGACATCGGCAAGGAAATCCGGTTCCGTTTCCGCTTGTGTTTCTTCTGACAAAGCGTCCTGAATGCCGGGAGAATCGGATGCGGGAGCAGTATCGTCGGGTGTCTGATTGCTGCAGGATACGACGAGGAGAAGCAAGGCAAGGAACAATGCGGCGGTTTTTTTCATATTCGATCCTTCTTCCTTTGATGGAGTATTAGCGGTCGGCAGACAATATGCAGCCGATCCGGTTCAGCGGATTCTGAGTTCGATCGGCACGTCCTCCGCAGACGTTCCGACGAGAAGGGTGAAGTCCCCGCCGTGGTCTCCGAAGACCATATCGGCGTCGTAGTAGTATGTGACGGACGCGGGAACGGGGATCGTCACGGGAACCTGCTCCCCCTTCGGAACGTGTACCCTTTGATAGGCGACGAGCTCCTTCACCGGACGGACGACCTTCGTGTGCTCAGCGTGAAGATAGACCTGCACGACCTCGTCGCCGTCAAACGCGCCTGTGTTCTCGACAGTGAGGGAGAGTTCCCAGCCTGTGTCTGTTTTATGGAGCGTGGGGGTATGCAGGGTAAAGGTCGTATAGCTCCGTCCGTACCCGAAGGGATAGAGCGGGCGTCCGTCGTTGTTCTCATAGCCGTAGCCGCGTCCGCTCGGCTTGTAACCGTAGAACAGCGGAAGCTGTCCCACGGATTTCGGCCAGCTTACGGGAAGCTTTCCGCCGGGATTGGTTCTGCCGAAAAGCGCGTCCGAGATCGCCTCCGCGCCGCCCTCGCCGGGATACCATGCTTCGAGAATCGCTCGAACTTCTCCCCGCCATGCCGTCACATCCACGGGAGCGCCGTTCATGAGAACGACGACCGTATTCGGATTCGCCCGTGCAAGCGCAAGGATGGATGTCTCCTGATCGACCTCGACGGAAAGCTCCGCCTTGTCTACGATCACGGCGGCTTCGTCCCTCGACGCGGCGGTCCGGTAGGACGGCAGACGCAGGTCGGAACGGTCGAGGCCTTCCCCCTCGACAACGGTTGTGAAGTAGAGCACTGCATCGCAGTCCGGGGCAAGAACCGGGATTTCCTCATCCCGCCCGGTCACGATCTCCATATCCTCCGCATGTGCGCGGAACCAACCCAGTGGGGAGAGAACGTCCGGCGCCTCCCAGAGATGGGCATACGGGCCGGAATAGTTTCTGCCCGTCGGGAGAACGTCTGCGCCGGGCCCGAAGATGCCGAGCTTTTTGATCTTCGCGCCGTCAAGCGGCAGGATCCCGTCATTTTCGAGCAAAACCAGACTTGCCCGTGCCGCTTTCAAGGCGATCGCCTGATGGGCCTCGCACCGCACGAGCTTGTCCGCCGCGTCCGGGTCGACAAAGGGATGGTCGAACAGGCCGAGTTTAAATTTCAGCGTCAGCAGGCGCAGTACGGCGCGGTCGAGGTCTTCTTCCGTCAGAAGTCCTCGATCCCATGCCTCCCGGATATCCTCATAGTCGAGGTTGGCGAGCGTGACGTCCAGACCGGCTTTGAGACACATCGCGACCGCCTCTGGCCGATCCTTCGCGATCCTGTGCGCTCCTGCCGTGCCGTCGACGCCGCCGTAGTCCGAAACGACGATCCCCTCGAAGCCCCATTCCTCCCGGAGCACCTTCGTGAGCAGCCACGGGTTTGCGTGGGCCGGCAGTCCGTTGAAGAGACTGTTGTAGGCCGCCATGACGCCGTGAGCGCCGCCCTCCTTGAAACAAGCCTCAAAGGGCTTCAGATACACTTCGCGCAATTCCCGTTCCGAGTGGGTCGAATAGTTCGAGTCCCGACCGCCGTCCGCGTAATTGTCCGCGAAGTGCTTCGGGGTAGCCGCGATGCCGTTCTCCTCGAATCCCCTGCACATGGCAGCTCCCATGTCGGACGCGAGTTTCGGGTCTTCTCCGAAGGTCTCGATCGTACGTCCCCAGCGGATGTCACGGGCAAGATTCACGACAGGTGCCAGCGCCTGACGCACGCCGACTGCCCTCGTTTCCTTTCCGATCACATCCGCCGCCTCCTTTACGAGCGCGGGATCGAACGTCGAGGCAAGGCCGATGGGCTGGGGAAAGATCGACGCCATGCCCCACTGCGCGCCGTGCAGGGATTCCCCGTGTTCCAGGGGCGGAATTCCGTGCGGCTGCGCTTCCATGGAGAGTTCCACGTCCCGGTTGATGCGCCGCGCGACCTCTCCGGGGGAAGAAATCATCCCATGCTGATGCATAAAATGACCGGGATTGCGGTAGGAGCCGCGGAGCGGATCGCGGCGATCTTCGTACCCGTCGCCGATGTCAAACACCATCTGCGCGGTGAGCTGATGCAGTTTTTCGTCCACGGAAAGCTGCTCGAGAAGCTCTTTGGCACGCGTGCGGAAGAGATTATCTTGGTTCATGAGGAAGCGCTCCTTTCTCAGCCGGATGTGAGGATCAATATTTTTGACTTGTTTATGATAACCCCCTTAGTGCAGACACCTTTTTCCTGTGTCTATTCTAAGGGGATTATATCAGATTTCTAACCGTATAATCTTTGTTTTTTCACTGTCTACTTGACAGGGGGCGGGTCACCCTTCCCTTTTTATGTTCTCCAACCGGAGATTATTTCCAGCCTTGCGTACGTTTCTTTCATGACTTCCCGCGGCATTTTAGGTCTGCACGGGCGTTTTTCCGCTCACCTTGCCCCTTTGTCATACGGGATGCCTTCTGCTTTCGGAGCTCTGGAACTACCCGAAGTGAAGGCCAGCACGATCAGGACGGCGACGTAGGGAATCAGGTTATAGAAATACATCGGGAGATCGAGATCGCGCAGGATGTAGACGTCCTGCCCGTGGATCGGAATGCTGATCTGCGCGTAGATCACGCCGAGGCATTTCAGGAATCCGAACAGCAGCGCGCCGAGCGCGATCCCAAGCGGCTTCCAGTTTCCGAAAATCATGATGGCAAGCGCGAGGAATCCCATGCCCGCGACAGCACCCGAGGCGGTACCGTTCGCCACGGTGGCGATGTAGATATACCCGCCGAGCCCCGCAAGCGCGCCGGAGATCGTGGTGCCGAGATAGCGCATCCTGATCACGTCGATGCCGACGCTGGCTGCCGCCTGGGGATGTTCTCCGCAGGAACGGAGGCGCAGTCCCGTCTTTGTCTTGTAGATGAAGATCGAAAGCACGACGAAGAGCCCGGCAGCGAGGAAGGTCGAGATATAGGCTTTATCGAAGAAGATCCTTCCAATGGGACCGAGGTCGTCGTGGAGGATCACGAAGCCGAAGTCCTTCATCGTTCCGCTCGTATCGGCGGCGCGCTCCATTTCCAGCATATCCTTCGTGAAGAACACCTTGATGATGAGCAGCGCGATGGCGGGGGCCAGCATGTTCAGCGCGGTGCCGCCGATCGTCTGGTCCGCTTTCAGCCGGATCGCGGAGAAGGAGAGAAGCAGCGAGAACAGCGCCCCGGCAGCCGCGGCGACCAGCATGGCGAGGAGGAAAGTCAGCTGGTTGTGATCGACAAAGAAGGGGTTTTTGCGCAGCAGGAGCGCTGCCAGCGCACCGACGAACGCGCCGAAGATCATGAGGCCGTCGAGCGCGATGTTGATGATGCCGCTGCGTTCCGCGTACATGCCGGCGAGCGCGACGATCAAGAGAGGAATGGTAAAGATCAGCGTTTTCTGAATCAGGAAGATCATCGTTTATTCCTCCTTTGTCTTCGCGTCTTCGTCAGCTGCGCCTTTATCGGGCCCCGCTGCAGGAGGCGGATCGGCAGGCTGCGCCGGGGTAGCGTGCTGCGCTTTCGTCATGCGGCGGAGCAGAAGATCCTTGATCAGCTTGGAAAAACTCGAGAAATAGATGATGACGGCGATGATGAGCGGCGAGACATATTCGTTGAACGAGGTCTGCGCGGCCAGATTGGAGCCGCCGACCGTGATGTGCTTGAGGAAGATCGCGGAGAAGATGACGCCGATGGGGTTGTTGCTGGCCAGCAGCGCGACCGGAATGCCGTTGAAGCCGTCCGCCGGGAGCGTCAGATAGGTGTCCCATTTGAAATCCTGCGCCCCGTTCAGGCACCAGAACGCCGCGCCGCAGGCTGCGAGACCGCCGGCCAGCGCCATGGAGAGGATGATGTTCCGCTGCTCGTTCATGCCCGCGTACCGGGATGCGAACTTGTTGTAGCCGCAGGCCTTCAGCTCATAGCCGAACGTGGTCCGGTTGAGGATCACATACAGAACGACAGCGATCAGGATCGCGATGAACAGGCTGATGTCCATATAGGACCCGGCGAAGAGCTTGTCCAGTCCGAGGGTTGCCGTGGCGACGCCGTTGGAGGCCGTCTTGCGGATGAAATTGACCTTGGTCTCCGCGACATTGATGAAGCGGTCGCCGGTGGATTTGAACACCCAGGAGACGATATTCGCGGCGATCCAGTTCGTCATGATGCATACGATGACCTCGTTCACGCTGAACCGGGCCTTGAAGAAGCCGGGGATGGCGCCCCAGAGCACACCGAGCAGCGTGCCTGCAAGCAGAGCAAGGATCCAGACAATGGCAGCCGGTACCACCGTCGTCGGGATGGAGAGAGAGACGAGCAGCGCGCCCATCGCGCCCATCAGATACTGCCCTGCCGCTCCGATGTTGAAAAGCCCGGTATTGAAGGCCAGCGCAACGGAGAGTCCGGTCAGGATCAGGGGCGTGGACTGGAAGAGCATGTTTCCCATCTGGAAGAGGATGTCCTGCGCGCTGCCGCCGGAGAAAGGACCTCCCAGAACGATGACGATGCCGGAAAAGGCTTCGGCGACGGAAATGTCTTCCGCGAAGACGGTCAGGAGGAGAAGGACGAGAAAGCCGACGACCAGGCCGCCGAGGATACAGATCAGGGCGGCGAGGATCGAGCGCGCGGAGGCGTTTTTCAGGACGCCCGCTTGGGAGGGGGGGACGGAATTCTTCATGCCGCGCCGCCTCCTTTCTCCGGATTCTGACGCCGGGCGCCGGCCATATACAGACCGATCTCCTGGACGGTGGTGGTATGCGGATCCAATTCGCCGGTGATCTCGCCCTCATACATGACGAGGATGCGGTCCGAAAGATTCATGACCTCGTCCAGCTCCAGCGAGACGAGCAGGACGGCGGCTCCCGCATCCCGCGAGGCGACGATCTCCCGGTGGACGAATTCGATCGCCCCGACGTCCAGCCCGCGCGTCGGCTGCACCGCAACGAGGAGGCTGTGGTAACGGTCCAGCTCCCGGGCGATGATCGCCTTCTGCTGGTTGCCGCCGGACATGCTGCGGGCGATGGTGGCGGGACCCTGGCCGGAGCGGACGTCGAATTTTTCGATCAGCATTTCGGAGTAGTCTCTGACACGGTCGAACCGAATGAAGCCTCCGTGCTGGAATTCTTCTTCAAAGTACCGCTGGAGCACGATGTTCTGCTCGAGGGTATAATCGAGGATCAGTCCGTGCTTGTGCCGGTCCTCCGGGATATGGCTGAGGCCGTGGGTGTTCCGATAGCGTATGCTCTTTTTCGTGACGTCCTCGCCGTCGATCAGGATCCGGCTGCCGGGCTCCGGTTTTTCGAGCCCCGTGAGCGCGCTGACAAATTCGCTCTGCCCGTTTCCGTCGATGCCGGCGATGCAGACGATCTCCCCCGCGCGAACGGTGAGCGAGACATTGCTGACCGCGTTTTTCTTGTGGAGCCGGCTCTTGACGGAAAGGTCCCGCACTTCGAGCACGGTCTTCCCCGGCTTCGGGACCGATTTGTCGACGGAGAACTTGACGTCCCGTCCGACCATCATGTTGGACAGCTCTTCCTTCGTGGTCTCACAGATGTTGACGGTGCCGATGTATCTGCCCTTGCGTAGCACGGTGCAGCGGTCCGCGATCTCCATGATCTCGTTGAGCTTGTGCGAGATGAAGAGGATCGATTTGCCCTCCGCGGCGAGTCCCTTGATGATCTGCATCAGCTCGCCGATCTCCTGCGGGGTCAGGGCGGCGGTCGGCTCGTCGAAGATCAGGATCTCGTTGTCTCGGTAGAGCATTTTTAAAATCTCGGTGCGCTGCTGCATCCCGACGGTGATGTCTTCGACCAGCGCGTCCGGATCGACGTTCAGACCGTAGGTCTCGGACAGGCGGAGGACCTTCTCGCGCGCGGCTTTCTTGCGCAGGAAGCCCAGCGTGTTCGGCTCGACGCCGAGGATGATGTTGTCGAGCACCGTGAATACGTCGACCAGCTTGAAATGCTGATGGACCATGCCGATCCCCAGGGCGTTTGCGTCGTTGGGGTTTTGAATCGTGACGCGGACCCCGTCCTTGTAGATCTCGCCGCTCTCGGGCTGGTATAAACCGAAAAGCACGGACATCAGGGTGGACTTGCCCGCGCCGTTTTCGCCGAGAAGCGCGTGGATCTCTCCGCGCCTCAGCTGCAGCGTGATGTTGTCGTTGGCGACGATTCCCGGAAAGACTTTCGTAATGTTCCGCATTTCGATCGCGTAAGGGGCGCCCTCCCCCTCGCGGCGCGGATCGGAGGAATCATGGTTCATGGCTGTTTCTCACTTTATCCATTGATCGAGGATGGGGATCCTCTGTACCGACAGAGGAAAAAGGGGATGGTGATCCCATCCCCTCCTCATGCGTCAACTTACTGTTCGAGCGTGACGACAACATTGGACCAGCCGGCCGTAACGTCCTCGGGGACTTCCGCCACGGGAACGATCTCGCCGTTCTTGATCTTGTTGAACAGTTCGGTGTACTGATCCACCGTGAAGTTCTTCAGGCTCCAGGTATCCGTCGGCAGACCGGTGGAGTTCTCCGCCGCGCCGAGGTTCTGTGCCTGGTCGGCGAGCTCGGAATCCCATTTACCGTCGTAGAACTGGCCGAGAACGCGCTCAACGGAAGCGGAAAGGCCCTTGACCGCGGAGGTGATGACCTTTTCGGATTCGCCGGACTGGTCGACGTCCACGCCGATGATGCGGGCATCCGGATATTCGCCGGCAGCGGACTTGACGGACTGGAACATGGAGCCGCCGCAGGAGAAGACAACTTCCGTCCCGCTTGCGTACCAGCCCGCGATCTGCGTCTGGAGTTCGTTGGATGCGGCGAAGGTTTCGCCGTACTTGAAGCTGTACTTCATTTCGACACTGACGCCTTTTTCCTTGGCCGCCGCGTCAGCGCCCTGAATGAACCCGTAGCCGAAGCGGTTCACCGCGGGGTTACCGCCGCCGCCGCCGCCCGTGAAGCCGAGCTTGGTATAGCCTTCCATTACGGCCGCATACCCGGCGAGATAACCGGATTCCTGCTCCTTGTAGACGATGGCGGTCACGTTGTCAAGACCGAGTGCCCAACCGTCCACAAAGACGAATTTGACGGACGGATTTTCCTTCGCGACCGTTTCCATAGCGGTAGCCTGAAGGAAGCCGGGCGCCACGATGATCTTCGCGCCGTTGTTGATGGCCTGCTTCATCGCCGCGATGCGGTCGTTGTCGGTCGCGTCGCTGCCGTTCGCGGGCTGATAGTACTTATAGCCGATCTTGTGTGCTTCGGCGTAGGCTTTGGCGCCTTCGTAAGTGCCCTGGTTGAAGCCCTTGTCCATGAGCTGGCCGACGTCGGTGACGATGGCGATCTCATAGGTCTTGCTCTGGCAGGACGCCAGCATGCCAAGTGTGCCGAACAGAAGCGCGACGCAAAGGAAAATGCTGAATAACCTCTTCATTTTGAATCCTCCTGTAAGATATATATGGTTTGGGACTTCGTGTCGGTACAAGTATATCATATTCTTCCCGGAAATTCAAGTGGTTTTGGCAATTATGCCCCAAGGAACCTTATACGCCGCCGTTTCGGGATCATCGGGAATGCACGACGGGGACGTCAGGGGCGGGATGCGGCGTCTTCGCGCTGTTTTTCCTCGATCAGCGTCCGATAACAGTTGTAGCACATGCCTTCGTACCGGTCGTTGCCGCCGATGAGGACCTGCTGTCCCTCATACACGATCCTGCCGTTTTCGTCAAAGCGCGCGTTGACCGTCGCTTTGCGGCCGCACCGGCAGATCGACTTGATCTCGGTGATGCTGTCCGCGATCTCAAAAAGCCGTTTGCTCCCGGGAAAGAGCCGGGTCTGAAAGTCGGCGCGCAGTCCGAAGCACAGGACCGGGATGTCCTGCTTGTCCGTCAGATCCTTGAGCTGCTCGACCTGCTCGCCGGTCAGGAACTGGCATTCGTCGCAGATCACGACGTCCGTGTACTTCCCTCCCCCGCCGCGCCGCAGAAACTCGGCGTAGAGATCGACGTCCCCGCCGACGGCCTCCGCATCCGCAAAAAGCCCGACGCGCGAGCGCAGGATCGTATGCACATTGCCGTCGGCATCGCGGCGGTCGTCACGCGTGTCGGTAGCCGGCTTGATGAGCCACACGCTGTGGGATTTTTCCTCGTAATTGAATTTGGTCATCAGCGCCTGCGCCGTTTTCGAGCTGCCCATGGCGCCGAATTTGAAATACAGTTTTGCCATAATCCGTTCCCGAACCGCAGGCTCCGGCCGCATCGGCGCGGGCGCTGTCCCGGTTCCGTTTGAAATGTGTTCTGCTTTCCGATCGCAAAGGCGAAGCTCCGCCGCAGGGTCCGGGGACCGTCTGCCGGGAAAAATGCGCTTTGCCGTCATCAGCTTCCGGCTGCATTATAACGCATGCGTCTCGTCTTGTCAATATCCCCATAGGGGGAGGTCCGTGCGTCATAGAGACGGTTCCAGACGAAATCCCAGGCGTTGTCCGTCATGTGTTCCTCCGAGGTCGGTGTACTCTGTGCAGCCATTCTTCCCTTTTTGGCGTACGGGGCGTTCCGTTTTTTCGTCCACTGCACGTCGAGCTACCGGTTCGCCGCGAAATCATACGTAGTAACTTTACGTTTTCCGGTTTACCGTCAGACTTTTATGGTACATGGATATTATATCCCGGATGGGCCGGAAAGTCAACAGGCGTGTGTTTGAACAGAATGACTCCCCGCCGTCCAGCGTGCACGCACAGCGGCGATGTGAGCGGCCTTACGCCGGGAACTCTGCCGATCCGCGGATGGCCGCCATATCGTGGGGGTAGGGGTGCCCAAAAGGTTTAGAATGGTTCTCTCGGTTCGATTGACGCCAACCTCTGAACACGCTCGGAACATGCCAGGAAACGCGGATTCCTGCGGATGGAATCGAATTCTTCCCGATCCAGCCATTTTGGCGAGAACGCGGTATGGATCGACTTAAACTCTTTTTCCTGATTCCGATACCGAAACAGAGGATGACGGAAGCGGTACAGTTTGGAAGCAGGGGAAGAAGAAACACATACCGAGATATGCCCGAATCCTTCTGTTTCCGCCGCAAGGACCGTCCCTTCCGGAATCCGGGATGCGTTCTCAGTCAGTAAAACCGTTGATTCCAAAACATCGAGCGCGGCTTCCTGCCGATCCGGGATACAGCTCAGCGAAAAGGCGAGGTGGATGCCGAGCCAGATGCGGAACGGACACCACATATCGGGATCAGTCGGGATCAAAGGTTCCCCCTCCCGGTTTGAAAGAAGGTTCAGGATGCGCAGGGCTTTCGTCTGAATCCCGGCGGCCTCCTGCGCGCTTGAGGGCTCCGGTATGCCGCCGAAAACAAAGTCGTATATTCCGTTGATCAGGTTCACCTGTTTCTGCGCATCACAACGCTCCCGATCCCCTCTGTACGCATACCGTTTCTTCAGCAGTGCGCCGGCCCTCATATCAAGCTCGCTGGCGTACCTGGCGATCATATTCGTCACTTCTTCTTCCGGAGCGGCGGTGATCAGTTCCGTCTTGACAAAATCACGATAATACGTCGCCTCGCCTGGCAAAGCAAGGTATTCTTCCGCGAACTGCTTGAGTTCTTCAAAGTATATGCGTTCCTGTCCTTCTTCACATAACTCGCCGAGCGTATGAATCAGCCCGTATAACACGCCGGAATCGTGCGGAAAATCTCTGTGAATCTGACGCTGTATTTTGACGCGCTCTTCCAGAGGAACATTTCCTGCAAGCTGCTGCAAGGCTTCATTTAGTTTCTTATCCCGCAGGGATTTGTCCAGTCCCATCAATTCGTCGGTCGACACCAGAAAGAATCCGGCGATTTCAGGAATGAGCTCGATATCCGGGTAGGATGAACCTCCTTCCCAGCGGCTGACGGACTGAAAGGATACTCCGAGCTTATCGGCAAGCTGTTCCTGTGTCAGGCCCTTCTGCTGTCTGAGGCGCTTGATCGTTTCTCCGAGATATAGCTTCATGTTATGGATTCTCCTGTTCTATCAGATCAGGCTGCGCTTCCTGTGGCTATATCTTATCATATTTCACAACACATGTCTACCTCGTGTTTCAAGAGAATAATTCTCAAAACGCAAGAATCCTCTTCGTCACCCAGGCGGCTTGAAAAAGCATACCCAGGTGCATGTCCGTTATTTCCGATACCCGACAGAGAATCATAGTTCTTCTGTCATTCATTATTTTGGGATGGATACCTCTCCGCCAGATATACGCCGAGTCTCCCGGAGCCGATCTTGACCCGGAAAGCGCCTCCCTGTACCGGAACTTCCTGTCCCGTGAGCAGGTCCGTGACCCGGAAGTCTCCCTCCATGTTCTCCGGGAAGACCTCCGCCGTATAAACCCCATCCGCAGGGTTCGGAAGCACCAGCACGGACCGGCTGTCGTCCGGCGCGTACCGTTCGTACGCCGTGAGTCCGGGTTCCGGGCAGCAGCGGAGCTTTCGGATGTTCGCGTCCCGGTGATCCGGCGGGAAGAACTCGAAAATCTCCGGATAGGAGCGGCGGATGGTAAGATACCGGCGGATGTCCGTGAGGAAGGCGGCGTTTTCCTCTCGTTCCGTCAGGCTCCAGTCCACCGGCACGAAGTATAATACCTGATTCTCCGCCTGCATCCCGAACTCCGCGCCGAGGTACCAAAGGGGAATGAACGGGGCGAAGATCGCCTGATACCCGAGTGCGAGCCGGTTCAGGTTGACGGCGGACCGCTGGTAGTCGTGGTTCGAGACACAGCAGGTATAAAAGCGGTACCGGCCCCCTTCCCCGTGTCCCTGACAGGCGGGGGATCCGATCCCCTCTCCGCTCTTCACGGAATCGACGATGTCCAGTTTTTCGAGATAGTAGTTCACCGGATCGGCATACTGTCCGCCGCGGTCACGCACGGCATACCAAAGCACGCCGTCCTGCTCCATGTCGAAGGCAAACCGCCGCTCGGCTCCGTCCTCCGCCATGATGAGCACCTTCCGTCCCGCAGAAAGGCACCGGCGGCGCACCTCTTCCCAGACTTCATATCCGGCATAATTCGGCTCGCAGTCGCAGCGGTATCCGTCCGCACCGGTGAGGAGAAGATTGTTTACGGCGACGGATGTGAACCATTCGCGGAAGGCGAGATAGCTCCAGTCGAACGCCTCGTTTCCCCACGCCCTGCCCCGATACCACTCCGGATGATCCCGGAACAGCGGCGCGTCGGTCGCGGTCCCCCAGGTGACGATGTCGAACAGTACCCGGATCCGCCTCTCATGTGCAGCCGCGACAAACCGCCGGACGGCGTCCCAGCGTTCTTCGGGTTCTGTGTCCAGGCACAGTGCCGGCTCCACGGTATGCGGACCGAAATTGCTGTATCCGTTGCCGCGGGGGCCTTTTTCATAGATCGGCGTCAGCCAGATCCCGTTCACGCCGAGATCCGCCAGATGATCGAGCACCCGAAGCGCCGCATCGAAGGTTCCCTCCGGCGTCGCGGTTTCGAGGTGGACTTCCGTGAGGACGAGCGACCTCACCCAGTCCGGCGTCATGGGGCGTCCGCCTGGTTCGGCGGGGATTAAGCTGACTTCATTGTCCGGGAGAATGGGCGGGAGAAGAGGGTTGGGCATGATGTGATCCTTCGTTTGGTCCGAAAACGCGTCTGATTTCTTCACTTTTTGGGTAAATAGCTGAAGGATGAATCCAGATGAGATTATACCACATCCTTGTGCGGAATTCAACCGTTTTCTGTCCCTCCCCCTGCGCCGAAGCCGGGGAATGAACGAAGAAAAAGCGAGCCCCGGCTTTTCATGCCCGGGCCCGCAGGGGTATTCATTCCTGTTTATCGCGGATGATCCCTCTTCCGGAGAAGTAGGTCACGAGGAAATAGCCGCCGTAGATCAGAAGGAGGATGGCCGAGGTAAAGGCGATGGACTGGAACAGGTTCTCCGAACCGAACTCTTCCATGATCCGGATCGCGAATTTCATGCCGAACACCGAATGGACGACGGCGAGAAGCAGGGGCAGGAGGAAGAAGATCCCCGTCTGGCGGAAGAGAGAGCCGGTGATGTCCCGCTCCTCCGCGCCGATCTTGCGCAGCATGACGTATCGTCCGACGCTGTCCGCGCACTCGGAGAGCTCCTTCAGAGCGAGGATCGCGCCGCTCGCGATGAGGAAGACGACCCCGATATACAGGCTGAGGAAGGTCACGATCACGCTCATCCCGACGATGGCCGCGCTGATATCGAGCTTTGAGACGATGAAGATGAACGCGATCCCGGTCTCCCCTTTTTCGGCCGCCGTGCGCTCCGCCATGTCAAAATTGCTTCTGACGGACGCTTCCGCCGCATATTTGTTGTCGGAGAGGTAGTTCCCGATGAGGTACTGCCGCCGCGCCGCTTTCCCGTCCACCGCGTCGTCCGGCACGACGAACACGCCGTAGTTTTCGCGCTCGCTCGAAATGGAGACGAAGCCGTCCAGACAGCGCGCGGTCTGCGGCCGGAGCGTCCGTCCGAACACCGTGATCTCCCCGCCCGCCTCCAGTCCCTCGTTCCGTATGGACGTGAAGGAAGGGGCGTTGCAGACGAGGACGTATTCTCCCCCGCCGAGGCGGAGCGTTTCGCGGCCGTACAGCTCCATCAGCGCGTTGTAGTCGCTCTGGCGGATCAATTCTTGCGGACTGCCGAAATAGTAGTTGGGGTGCTCATTCCGCATCTCTTCCGCCAGGCTGCCGAGGGAGTCGGCGAAAGTGAATTCCGGGTCTCTGAAGGTCGAAAATTCCCGCAGGTCCGCAAAATCCGCCGTGATGTCGTACCCGTTTTCCGCGCACATCTCCGTGATATCCGCGTAAGTTCCCGATTCGCCTTCCTCAATATCCAGCATGACCTCGAAATCGGCGGGACACAGTTCGAGAAAGCTCTTGTTCACGAGATTGCGGATAAAGAACGCGGAAGTCAGCGTGCAGATCGTCACGAAGAGCATCAGGCAGATCACGGTCATGGAAAACACCGTCGTATTGACCTTGCTGCTGATCTGGCGGAAGGTGAAGCTGTTCAGACCGCGGTAATAGGTGTTCTTCATCGACATGACGATGCGCAGGAGCAATCCCGACACGGACCAGAAGATGAGGAAGGTGGAGACGCTGCCCATCGCGATCCAGACGAGGATCTCTTTCCATCTGAATCCCGATGTTTTCCAGCCGACCTGATAATAGGCGTACCCGAGCGCGGCGGCGGCGATCAGGAATACGACGACGCAGAGGACGGGGTTTTTCAGCCGGACCTTTTCACTCTTTCCGCCCGCCTGCATCAGATCGATGAGCTTCATGCCGGTGACCGCGGCGGTATCCCAGACGGCGGAGGCGAGGATCATGACGGCAAAGTACAGGACCGTCTTCACGATGGCCTCGCCCGAGGCCACGAAGCGGTAGGCCGTCATATCCGCCTCGAAGAGATTGACCACAAGCGCGCTCATGAGCTGGGACAGACCGACGCCGATGAGCAGACCGATCACGAGCGAACCGATGCCGATGAGGAGGGTTTCGAGGAGCAGGATCGCCGAGATCTTCCCTTTTCCCATGCCGAGCGTCAGATAGAGGGCGAACTCCCTGCTCCTGCGCTTCATGAGGAAGCGGTTGGCGTACACGATGAGAAGGCCGAGCACGACGGCGACGAAGACGCTCAGGGCTCCGATGGCGGTGGCGAGGACCTGCACGATCTCGTTCATGCTCTCCTCCATGCGGATCATGGCGGCCTGCGTGCCGACGGCGTTGAAGACGTAGAAGACGGAGACGCCGATGATGAGGGTGAAGAAGTAGATCGCGTAATCCCGCATGCTCCGGCGGATATTGCGGAGGGAGAGTTTACAGAGCATCGCTCACGTCACCTCCCAACAGCGTCACGACGTCGATGATGCGGTCGAAGAACTGCTTGCGGCTGTTGTCCCCGCGGCTGATCTCGTGGAAGATCCGTCCGTCCTTGATGAAGATGACGCGTCCCGCGTAGCTGGCGGTGAAGCTGTCGTGCGTGACCATCATGATGGTGGCGCCGTGCTCTTCGTTGAGGTAGCGGAAGCGTTCGAGGAGCAGCTTCGAGGATTTGGAATCGAGCGAACCGGTGGGTTCGTCGGCCAGCACGAGCTTCGGTCCGGTGACGATGGCCCGGGCGGAGGCGGTCCGCTGCTTCTCGCCCCCGGACATCTGCCAGGGGTATTTATCGAGGACGTCCGTGATATCGAGCTGTTCGGCGACCTTCTTCACGGCCCCTTCGATCTCCGCGGCGGGCTTTTTCTGGATGGACAGGGCGAGCGCGATGTTTTCGAAGGCGGTGAGGGTGTCGAGCAGGTTGAAGTCCTGAAAGATGAATCCGAGCTTTTCGCGGCGGAAGCGGTTCAGCTCCCTGCCCTTCAGCTTCGTGACGTCCGCCCCTTCGAGGAAGATATGCCCCGCCGTGACCCGGTCGATGGTGGAGATGCAGTTGAGCAGCGTCGTCTTGC
>JAFZPN010000162.1 GCA_017550315.1 Clostridia bacterium | reverse complement strand
TAATTCTTAATTCTTAATTCGTAATTCTTTATGTGGGTTATCGTATGAGCAAACAAAAAAAGCCCTCCCGTTCTGCCAACAACGATCTGCGCGGGGTCCGGAAAGAAACGGCCGCCGTGCTTGTTGCCGCGGCTGTGATCTGCATGGTCCTCTATGCGCTGGGCGTGGCGCGGCTCGGCTGGGGTGCGCTTCGGTGCGGAGCCGCCGTCCTCGGCCTTTATCTGATCGTCGTCCTTCTCACCCTCCTGATCATGGAGCGGCACCTCCGCGGCGCACGGGACGAAAATCTCGCGCCGGTCATGGGGCGCATCATGTTCGACGCGGTCGTGAAGATGACGACCCCCGTCTTCATCTGTGACTCCTCCGAGCGGATCATCTGGTACAACACCGCGACGGAAGCCCTCTATTCGGCGAAGAACAAGCTCTACGGCGAAAGCGTCAAAGAGCTCTTCGGCGTGACGCTCGCGGATATCCGGGGCGACGGCGGCGATGCGGGCGCGCGGATCGAGGCGGAGGGACGTTCCTTCCTCGCGAAATACAGCCACATCAAGACGGACGAAGAGGATTTCGCCCTCGTGCTGACGACGGAGACGACGGAGCTCGACGAGCTGAAATCCCTCCGCGCGGGCGACGAGGCCGTGGTCTGCTACATCATGATCGACAACCTCGGCGAGATGATGCAGTACGACAGCGAGGAATACCGTCCGGCGGCGGCGCGCGTGGATTCGGTCCTGCGCGAGTGGGCGGACAATTACAACGGCATCCTGAAGGAATATGAGCGCGACAAGTACCTGTTCGTGACACAGACGCGCGTCTTGGACGAGCTCGTCGCGGCGAAATTCGATATCCTCGACCGGGTCCGCGCGGTCCGGGTGGGCGATACGAGCCTGCCGCTGACCGTCTCGATGGGCGTCTCCGGGATCCACGGATCCTACGAGGAAAAAGAAAGGGCGGCCCATGCGGCGCTGGAACTGGCCCTGCAGCGCGGCGGCGACCAGGCGGTCGTGAAAAGCGACGACGCGACGGAATTCTTCGGCGGGATCACCCGGTCCGTGCAGAAGCGGTCGAACGTGCAGGCGCGCGTGGTGTCGAACCAGCTCATGACGCAGATCAAGAACGCCTCGAACGTCCTCATCATGGGCCACACCCGGGCGGATTACGACGCGTTCGGCGCTTCGGTGGGGCTGGCGAAGATCGCCATGTACTGCGGCGCACGGGTCAACATCGTGATCGACACGGCGAACCGGGACATCATCGGGGCGCGGCGGATGCTCGAGGGCGAGGAGGAATTCCTCGGGATCTTCGTGGACAAGGCGCAGGCCCTCGATTTGCTCGAAACGGGCACCCTCGTCGTGATCGCGGACGTGAACAACATGAAGATCGTGGAGTCGCCGGAGCTGGCGGCCCGCGCGGAAAAGCTGGCGATCATCGACCACCACCGGAAGACGGCGGAATTCGAGAAGGAGCCGGACGTCGAATACATCGAGCCGTCCGCGTCCTCGGCGTGCGAGCTGATCTCCGAGATGCTCGAACAGGTCCTGCCGCGCGACGATCTGTCCCCGGCGGAAGCGGGCGTCATCCTGGCGGGCATCGCGCTCGACACGAAGCAGTTCACCACGAACACCGGCACCCGGACCTTCTCTGCGGCGATGTATCTCAGAGACCGCGGCGCCGATCCGATGGCGGTGCGCGACCTCTTCCGCGAGAGCTTTGAGGACTATTCCGGGGAAGCCCTGTTCCGGCGCAACGCGGAGATCTACCGCAGCGTCTGCGTCATCTCCTGCGTGGAGACCGAAGAGGATGCGAGCCCCGTCGTCGCGGCGAAGGCGGTCAACAACCTCATCAACATCGACGGCGTGCGCGCGGCCTTCGCGTGTATGCGCCGGGGCGGATCGACGAAGATCTCGGCCCGCTCGGACGGCACGGTGAACGTGCAGCTCATCATGGAGGATCTCGGCGGCGGCGGTCACTTCGACGGCGCGGCGACCGAAATCCCCGACGTCTCGCTCGACGAGGCGGTGAAGCGATTGAAAGAAGCCATTGACAAACATATATGAGAGAAGAGAGAAAAGTGAATAGTGAACAGCGAAGGAAGAATCCGCTGACGCGGATTCAAAGAATAAAAAAGAAAACGCGCAGCGTTTTCAACCGCAACTATTCACTGTTCGTTCTTCACTCTTCACTTGAACATACAGGAGGTCAACATGAAAGTCGTATTGTTACAGGACGTCAAGGGACAGGGCAAGAAGGACGATCTCATCACCGTATCGGACGGATACGCGCGGAATTTCCTGATCCCGAAGAAGCTCGCCGTGGAGGCGGACTCGAAGATTCTCAACGATATCCGCAATAAGGAAGCCGCCAAGGCCAGACGCGCGGAGCTCGAAAGAAAGGCCGCGCTCGAGATGGCCGAACGCTTCAAGGGCATGCTCGTGAAGATCCGCATCCAGGCCGGCGCGGACGGGAAGTTCTACGGATCCATCACCAATAAGGACATCGCCGATGCCCTCGCGGCGCAGTATGAGATCGAGATCGACAAGCGCAAGATCATCCTCGACGCCCCGATCAAGGCCTACGGGACCTACCCGGTCGACGTGAAGCTCTATCCCGAAATCGCGGGAACGCTGAACGTGCTCGTCTACGGGGACGGAGAGAATTAAGAATTAAGAATTCAGAATGAAGAATGACGGCGTGCGGCGGTGAGGTTAAAAGCCGAGGAGCCGCATCTTATCGGCCGCTTATCTTCATTGGAGAAGTGAGCACCTTCCCCCAGAGTAAAATTCTTTGCGGTTTTGCAAAGCAAAACGGGCTTTCATTCTAAGAAAGCGACCGTACCCCTCTCTAAGGATTCAAACTTATGAACGCAGAACTTGACAGACGGATGCCGTTTTCGCTGGAGGCGGAGCAGTCGCTGCTCGGGTCGATCCTGATCGATCCGATGTGCATGGACACGGTCGGCGGGCTGATCACGGCGGACGATTTTTACATGCCCGAGCACAGCGGGATCTACCGCGCGATGCAGTCGATGTATCTGAAATCGAAGAGCATCGACGTGGTGACGCTGATCGAGGAGCTCACGAAGAGCGGGACCTACGACGAAGCGGGCGGAAGAGAATACTTAAAGCTCGTTGCGGAAGCGGTTCCGACGGCGGCGAACGCGAAGGACTACGCGAAGATCGTGCGCGACAAGGCAATGCTGCGGGATCTGATCGCGGCGGGCGAGGACATCGCGGAAGCCGGATACGCCGGAGACGACGAAGCCGAGCGGCTCGTGGAATTCGCCGAGGGCCGCATCTACCGGATCGCCGAAGGCCGCGAGAACAAGAACTTCATCCACATCCGCGACGCGCTCCTGCAGGTATACGAACACCTGCAGGTCCTCTCGAACGATCCGGAAGCCCTGCGCGGGACCCCAACGGGATTCTCCGCGCTGGACCGGGTCATTGTCGGCATGGGCAAGGCGGACCTGGTTCTGGTAGGCGCGCGTCCCGGCATGGGCAAGACGGCCTTCGCGATGAACGTCGCCACCGAGGCCGCCTTCAAGACCGGGAAAACCGTGTGCGTCTTCAGCCTCGAAATGTCTGCCGAACAGCTGGCCATCCGTATGCTCTCCTCCGAGGCGCAGATCGACAGCTACAAGCTGCGCTCCGGCGATCTGCGGGGCGAGGACTGGAACGCCATCGCGCATGCCTCCTCCCGGCTGTCCGAGGCGGAGATCCTCATCGACGACACCCCCGGGATCACCGTCACCTCCATGAAATCCAAGCTGCGCCGGGTCAAGAACCTCGGCCTGGTCGTCGTCGACTATCTGGGCCTCGTACAGGGCGAGCGCCATCAGGACAACCGCGTGCAGGAGGTCGCCGACATCTCCCGCGCCCTCAAGGTCATGGCCAAGGAGCTCGAGGTCCCGATCATCTGCTGCGCGCAGCTTTCGCGCGGTCCCGAAAACCGCCCGGACAAGCGCCCGATGCTCTCCGACCTGCGCGACTCCGGCGCGATCGAGCAGGACGCCGACATCGTGCTCTTCCTGTACCGCGACGAGTATTATAAAGAAAACTCCGCCGATCAGAGCATCGCGGAGATCATCATCGCGAAGAACCGCCACGGTTCCATCGACAAGGTCAAGCTCGGGTGGATCGGCCGGTTCACCAAATTCACGAGTCTCGCGAAGGAGGAAGGCTGATGGCGATCCTCGATTCTGTTCGCTGTCCCGCCGACCTCCGCCAACTCGACAAGCGGGATCTCGCGCCCCTCGCGGAGGAGATCCGCGCCGTCATCCTTCGGACCGCCGCACGGAACGGCGGTCATTTTGCGTCGAACCTCGGGGCAGTCGAGCTGACCGTAGCCCTGCACCGCGTGTTCGATACACCCGAGGAGCGCATCCTCTTCGACGTCGGGCATCAGGCCTACGCCCACAAGATTCTGACCGGCCGCGCGGATCGCTTCGACACCCTGCGGCAGTGGGGCGGGATCTCCGGCTTCACCAACCGGGACGAATCGCCCTACGACACCGTCACAGCGGGGCACAGCGGATCGTCCCTGTCCGTCGCCGCCGGGATCGCCGAGAGTGAGCGGCTGAAGGGATCCGGCAGATGGACCGTCGCGGTCGTCGGGGACGGATCGTTCACCAACGGCATGATCTACGAGGCCCTCAACGCCGTCGCCGGATCCGGCCTGCGCCTCTGCATCGTGCTCAACGACAACTCCATGTCGATCTCGCAGAACGTCGGCGGCGTGTCCCGCCACTTCTCGCGCATCCGGACGAGCACCGGGTACTTCTCCTTCAAGCTGCATCTGAAGCGGTTCTTCTCCCGCGTGCCGGGGATCGGCGGATCGCTGGTCCGGGGCGCGCGTGCCGTCCGCGATTTCATCAAGCGCACGAGCGGCGCCGAGACCTTCTTCGAGAAGCTGGGGCTCGAATACATCGGCCCGGTGGACGGGAACGACCTCGGGCGCCTGATCCCCGTCTTCGAGGAGGCGAAAACCAAAACGACCCCCGTCGTCGTGCACTGCGTGACGAAGAAGGGGCGCGGTTATCCGGACGCGGAGCAGAGGCCCGAGCGGTATCACAGCGTCGGTCCGTTCGACGTGGAGCAGGGCATTCCGGATGCGCCGGCTGTATCTTCCTTTACGCAGACCGCGGGCGAGGTGATCACGGCGCTTGCCGAGGCGGACGAGCGGATCGCGGCGATCACCGCGGCGATGACGGACGGATGCGGGCTCGGCGATTTTGCCGCGCGGTTCCCGGAGCGCTTCTTCGACGTCGGGATCGCGGAGGAGCACGCGGTCGCGCTGGCGGGCGGACTGGCTCTCGGCGGCATGCGGCCGGTGGCGGTGCTGTACGCGACGTTCGCGCAGCGCGTCTTCGATCAGATGTGGCACGACGTGCGGCTGCAGCGGGCGGGGGTGATCCTCGCGCTCAGCCATGCGGGACTGGTGCCGGGCGACGGCGTGACGCATCAGGGGATCTGGGATGTGGCGCTGTTCACGCGGATCCCGGGGATCGAAATCTGGTCGCCGGATACGACGGAGGAGCTGAAAAAGGCCCTGCTGCGCACGCATGAGCGGATGAAGGCCGATGGCCCGCAGATGCCGGTGATCGTGCGGTATCCGAAGGGCACGGCACAGGCGGCGGACTGCGCGTGGGACAAGCGCGGCACGTGGAAATCGGCGGACTTCGGCGATACCGCGGCAGAGCGTTACGCGGTGCTCCTGACCTACGGGCGGCTGACCGGATCGGTCGTCGCGGCTGCGCGGAAGGCTGCCGGGGAATGCCCGGGCCGGCGGATCACGGTGATCTGCCTCGAGCGGATCGCGCCGCTGCCGGAGACAGAAGAATTCCGGTCGCTCGTGCGGGAAGCGGATCGCGTCCTCTTTGCGGAGGAAGGGATCCGGTCCGGCGGGATCGGCGAAGGACTGGCGTCGGCGGATTGGATGGCGGGACGGGCCGCGGCGATCCGCGCGATCGGTGAAGGGGAGGCGTTCGTGCCGCACGGGAAGCTCGACGAGGTTTTGCGGTACGTCGGGCTCGACGAGGAATCGCTGTGCGCGTGGGTGAAAGAAGAGACGCAAATGAAGAATGATGAATGAAAAATGAAGAATGACAGCGAGCAGTGCGGGCTGCACGGATCGGCGGCGCACTGCACTCTATGTGTCATTGCTGAGGAGTGAATTTCCGCAAGCGGAAACTCTGCGACGTGGCAATCCGTTTCCTCTCTCGGATAAATTCGGTTTCTTCCATTACCTGTGCGTAAGCGTTTGCGCGCTTACGGAAAAGCATAACAACAGCGCATCGCACGAGGTGACGTTTTGGTCACGCAGGGAAGCGATGCGCTTTTTCTTATTCGTACATCCTGTACGCTTTGAGCTTCTCCCGATATTCCGCGAGCGGTCCGTCCGGGGCTTCGAGGCTCGCGAGGTACGCCGCCGGATCGAAGCCATCCTCCATGATCGCGTCCGAGCCGAAGAGGTTAAAGAGAAAGCTGCGGTGACGGAACGCTTCCGGATGCATGCGCCGGATCAGGGTCACGGCCCAGACCCCTGCGTCAAAGGGCTTGTACGCCTGCCGGTCCGTCACGTGAATCTGGATCCCGCGGCAAAGTTCGTTCGCATATTTCGAGAACGTCGGCGTGAAGAAGGTCTCCCGGAAGAGGCAGCCCGGAAGCATCCCCCGGGAGGTCATGGCGCCGAGTTCCCCGAGGAGGGCGGCGGAATCGAGCCAGGGCGCGCCGAAGAGCTCGAAGGGCTTCGTCGTCCCGCGACCTTCGGAGAGGTTGGTCGCCTCCAGCAGGCACATGCCCGGATAGACGGTC
>JAFZPN010000161.1 GCA_017550315.1 Clostridia bacterium | reverse complement strand
CGGCTCTTCGTCATCGACGGCGGCATCTCGAAGGCCTACCGCGTGAAGACCGGGATCGCGGGATACACCCTCATTTACGATTCGCACAGCCTCCGGCTCGCGGAGCACACCCCCGGCGAGAGCACCCCGACGGTCTCCGTCGTCGAAAAGATGCCCCGACGCGTGAACGTCGCGGAAACGGACATGGGGGAAGACCTCGCCCTCCGCATCGCCGACCTCTCCGCCCTCCTCGCGGCCTACCGGTCCGGGGAGATCAAGGAGCAGGGATCCTACAACTGACAGGAGACAATGCCATGTACACAACCGAACAACTCACCGCCGCCTTCACCCGCATCGGTCTGACCTATGACCCCGACGCCGCCCCGACCCCGGCGCTCCTCTCCGACGTCCAGTACGCCATGGCGACGCACGTGCCCTACGAAAACCTCGACATCACAGCGGGGATCCCGCTCTCGCTCGACTACGGCGATCTCTACGACAAGATCGTCATGCGGCACCGGGGCGGATACTGCTTCGAGATCAACGGCTTTCTCGGCGAAGTGCTCCGCTCGCTCGGCTATCCGGTCGTCGAATTCATGGCGCGGTATCTGCGGGGCGAGAAGGAAATCCCCATGCGGCGTCACCGGGTCGTCATCGCGGAGGCGTCGGACGGCTCGCGCTGGATCTGTGACGCGGGGATCGGGCAGGCGGCCTTCAAGCGTCCCCTGCGCTTCGAAGAAGGGGCTGTGGCCGAGATATGCGGCGAAACCTACCGCGTCGGACGGGAGCCCTTCTTCGGATGGGTGATTTACGACCGGCACGAGGGAGCCTGGCGCCCCTTCTACGGCTTCACCGAAGAGGTCCAGCTGAACATCGACTACGTCATGCCGTCGTTCTGGTGCGAACATGCGCCCGAGAGCCCGTTCCGCGACGCGCACATCCTCTCGATCAAGACGGAGGACGGGCGGATCACGGTGGACGGCGACATGTTCCGCATCTGGCACGGGGAGATCCCGACGGAGAAGCGGATCGGGAGCGAAGAAGAACGAGCGGAGATCTACCGGACGTATTTCGGGATCTCGCTGTAATGGCATCGGAAAAGGGACTGCGGCGAACAGTCCCTTTTGTATTTGGTTTTCTTATTCGTAAATCTGTCCTTCTTCTTTCAGCTGCTTGATCTTTTTCCAGAGCTTCCAGATCCCCCAGCAGCAGAGCGCGCAGAGGACGAGGCTGATGATTCCGAGCAGGCTGATCGGATTGTGCCAGAGATGATAGATCCAAAGATTATAGACGCCGGCATAGAAGTTCCCCCCCGCGACAAGCGCGATAAGCCAGAGGATCCGGATCAGGTGCTTCATGCGCGATTCCTTATCCGAGAAAACCTCGAACGGTCCGTCCACCGTCTTTCTGCGGTAATAAGCCCAGCGGAAGACCGTTCCGATCTGCTCGACGCCGGTCTCCTCGAGGAATCTGAAATACTGTTCTGTTTCGGGATGGTTCGGAGTGTGCTCGAGCAGCTCCAGCGCGATCTGGTATTCGCCCGGATCCGTCTCTTCAAAATCGTAGCGGAACAGGCCGACGGAAATGAGGGAGAGCCCCTTCGCCGCCATATCGTTGAGCCAGGCTTCCTCTTTGTCGAAATCCCATCCCCAGATCACCTTATGAACCGTTTTTCTCATATCGTCCGATCCTCTCCTTTCAAAAGCATCCGTCCGTTTTCATAGAGCTCCCCGAGACGGTTCCATTCCCCTTCGAGGACCTCCCGTCCGAGGCGCGTGATCCGGTATTTCTTCTGCCGCCCCGCTTCGCCGCCGTCCGGGACGTTTTCGATCCATCCCTTCGCAACGAGCGTGCTGAGCGCACCGTAGAGCGTTCCCGCCGCGAGCCGGACCCGCCCGCCGGACAGGGTTTCCGCATTCTGCATGATCCCGTATCCGTGCATCGGGGTGAGCAGCGACAGGAGAATGTAGTAGACCGCTTCGGTCAGCGCGGTTTCCATCATTTTGATCACCTCGCAAAAAATATCGTCGACCGATATATCGGCTGACGATATTATAGCACCTTCCGGATTCCCTGTCAAGGGGTTCGGAGACGATTTTTCAACTTTTTTTCCCGCGCCGTTCCCATGCCTCCCGAAGGGCGAGCGCCTCTTCAAGCAGCCGGTCCGGGGACTTCATCCGGCCTCCCTCGTCGGGCGCGAGCCGCAGAGCGTCGGGATAGCGGCGGAACCAGATCATCTGCCGCTTGGCATAGTGCCGCGTCGCCAGCTTGATCGCCGCCGTGACGTCGGACAGTGTGCACTCCCCGCGGAAGTACGGGAGGAACTCCTTGTACCCGATCGCCTGCGCCGCCGTCCGGGAAACATTCCGGCCCGGGGCAAACAGAGCGCGCGCCTCCGCTTCGAGCCCGCCTGCCATCATCTCGTCGACCCGCCGCTCGATCCGTTCGTATAGAAGCGCGCGGTCTGCGAAGGTCAGAATGATCGGGCAGTCGTCGTAGGGGATCTCCCCGTCGAGCTGTGCCCGGTCGACCTCGGTCTTGGTCTTCCCCGTCGTCTCCCAGATCTCGAGCGCGCGGACGACCCGGCGGACATTGTTCGGGTGAATGGCTTCGGCCGCTTCGGGATCCACGGCGGCGAGCCTTGCGTGCAGGGCCTCGGGTCCCTGCTCCTCCGCATAGGCGAAGAGCGAGGCGACAAGGTCCGCATCCCGCTCCGCCTCTCCGAAGCCCGTGATCCGCATGAGGGCGTCGTAATACATCCCCGTCCCGCCGCAGAGGATGGGGAGATGACCCCGCGCGTCGATCTGCGCGATGACGGGGGCGGCCATGCGCGCGTAATCGGCGGCGGAGAATTCCTCCTCCGGGTCCGCGATGTCGAACATGTGGTGCGCGACGCCGCCCTGCTCTTCCGCGTCCGGGGTCGCCGTCCCGACGTCCATCCCGCGGTAGAGCTGCATCGAATCGCAGGACACGACCTCCCCGCCGAGCGCGCGCGCCAGCCCGATCGCCAGCCCCGTCTTCCCCGATGCCGTCGGGCCGAGGACGGAGAGCGTCTTGATCTTCTTCATATCCGGTCCGCTCCGTTCTTTCTATCTTTACCTAAATCATACCACATCCCGGCCGACAAGTCAACACCCTCCCGCCTTGATGCCCCGAAAGCTCTTGACAAGCGGGAGATTTCATGCTATGATGGACGCATGAAAACAATGAATCGCTCTCTCTGGATCCCGCTCGGCTGCGTTCTGCTCGTCCTCGCCGTCTGCGCGGTCTGGTCGTGGATCCTGATGCACCGAGCTCCCGGTACCGTGGCAAACATCTACCGAGGCGGCGTCTGCGTGCGCTCCATCGACCTCTCGCGGGTGACGGAGCCGTACGAATTCACCCTCACCGACGCCTCCGGGGAGAATACGGTCCGTGTGGAGACGGGACGCATCCGCATCGTATCCGCCGACTGCCCGGACAAAATCTGCGTCGACACCGGCTGGATCTCGGACAGCGCCGCCCCGATCGTCTGTCTGCCGCACCGCCTCGTCATCCGGCTCGAAGAGGGCCCCGCGGATGACGCGCGCGCGCTCGACGGCGTCGCCGGATGAGGTACGCCATGAAACATCCCGTCAAGCGTCTGGTTTTCGACGCCATCCTCACCGCCGTGGCGCTCACCATCTTCGTGATCGAGCTCCACATTCCCCTCTCCGTCGGAATCCCGGGTGTCAAGCTCGGCCTCTCGAACATCGTCACGGTCGCCGCCGTCTTCGTGCTCGGACCCGCGGACGCGGCGGGGATCCTCTTCGCGCGCATCCTGCTCGGCGGCATCTTCTCGGGGCAGATCATGGCGCTCTGGTACAGCCTTGCCGGCGGGCTCTTCTGCTATCTCTCGATGCTCGTCACGCACAGGATCCTCAACGAGTCGCAGATCTGGCTCGCGAGCGTGATCGGCGCGGTGTTCCACAACATCGGCCAGCTCCTCGCCGCGGCTGCCGTCACACGCACCTTCGCAGTCTTCTGGTATTTCCCGATCCTCATGGTCACGGGGATCCTCACCGGCCTCTTCACGGGCGTCGCGGCACAGTTCACGGCAAAGCGGGTCGCGAAGGTGATCCGGAGACAGCCATAAAAAAGAGCCCCCGCGGGAGCTCTTTTCGTTTTGGATTCGGATTATTCGACCTTCGCGAGGGCGGCGTCCGCCTTTTCGATCCAGGCCGTGCGGTCGCCGTAGATCGCGGCGTCGAGCGCTTCCGCGGCATCGCCCGCCGTGTCTTCGAGAGCCGCTTCGTCGCCGGAGGCAGCCGCCTTGATAGCCGATCCGATGGCCTTCGCCGCGTTGATCTGGCTCTTCCACGTGTTCCCCACGTTGCCGAGGGTCTTCTGGATGCCGAAGAGCTTGTTGAAGTACTTCTCGAGCGATTCAAAGGACTTCTTGCCGGGGATCTTGAAGACGACTTCGTTCATGCCTTCCACGTTCCGGAAGGTCAGGCGGCAGACGTTCATTTTTTCGATCTTGCCGTCGGAGTTCTTCTTTTCGATGACTTCGTAGTTGTAGCCCACAAGGTCGGCGATGCGGTAGACGCAGGCGAGCTCGCTCTTGCCGAAAATGAAGATCTTATAGCGGGTCTCGACATACGCGAGGAGGCCGACATCCTCCGCCACATAGACCGGGGAGCCGAACCGGACGAGTTTCTTGCGCTGGGGAACGAAATAGGTCTGCCACAGCTTCGTGCCGCGCTCCACCTGCGCGTGGTGCGCCTTCACGGACGGAAGGGTCGCGTGCATGTAGTCAAAGTCCTTGAATGCCTTCGGTTTGCAGTTCTTGCGGCAGATGTATGCGCCGTCGGCCAGCTTCACCTGCTGGATCAGGTTGATCTCCGCTCCGCAAAGTGCACAGGTCTGTTTTGCCATGATGGTATCCTCCGTACTGAATATATATGAAATAAGGGTTCCGTTCTGCTTTCATTATGCCACAGACGGGGGAGGATGTCATCGCTAAAATTAGTGAAAATCCGGCGCGGATCTCAGGTTTTTGCGAGCCATTCGCAGAGCGTTTCGGCGTCGCGGTAAAGCTGTTCTTCCGTGTCGTCGCAGACGAATTCGAGGAAGAGGCCGTGATCCCCCGGCGCCTCCCGGATGACGTCGAGATACTGCCGCCACATCCGCTCCCCGTCCGCGAGGGGGAATTTGTCGTGCCCGGACCAGGTGAAGACGTGGACGTTCGAGAGATACGGCGCGACGGCGCGGATCGCGGAGAGATTGTAGTCGTCGTCCATGAACTGATTCGGCTGCCAGTAGAGGCGGAAATTCTCCTCCCCGACCTCCCCGACCAGCCGGACCGCGCTCTCGTACCGGTCGGTCAGGGTCCACTGGTGGAACTCCGTGCTGACGGTGAGCCCGTCCCGGGCGGCAAGGCGGCAGACACGGCGGAGGTTGTCCGCAACCGTGCGGCGGTTTTCGGCATCGGAATCGGCAGATCCGGTTTTTCCCGCCCATACGCGGAGGTTCTTCGCCCCGAGAGAAACCGCGGTCGACACGACGGGGCCGGGATCCTCCTCATCGGTGCAGCGGTAATAGGAGCCGTAGGTATCGACGGCAAGTCCGGCCTCGGCACTGAGGCGGACGGCGTCCCGCGCGGCATCCGGATCGGTCGGCGGCACATGGATGTCCCCGCCCCATTCGAGCAGGGGGAGTCCGGCTTTCTTCGCGACGGCGCAGATCTTCGCGCGGTCGAATTTGCGGAAGGTGACGGTGACGAGGCCCGGTGTGAGCATGATCTTTTACTCCTTTTTCTTGATAATCGGAAAGAGCGGAGGGGAGCGCAGGTTCGGCTCCCCTTTCGCTTACGTCACGGAAATCGGTCCGAGGGCTCGGAGAACCTCGCGGAGGCGCTCTTCCGTCTCCGGACGCACGGGGACAAGCGGGAGGCGCAGGACGTTTTCGCACAAGCCATACATCGCCATCGCCGCCTTGACGGGGCCGGGATTGGTCTCGGAGAAGAGCGCGCGCACGAGGGGCAGAAGCCGCGTGTGGATCGCTGCCGCCCGGACATGATCGCCCGTCCGCATCGCATGGCAGAGGTCCGCCGTCTCGCGGGGCAGAAGATTCGCGATCACGGACACCGCGCCCGTGCCGCCGACGGAACAGACCGGGACGATCTCTCCGTCGTTGCCGGCATACACGGCGAAATCCTCGTCCTGTATCGCCGCGCAGAGGTCCGCCGCCCGGTCGATGTTCCCGGACGCCTCCTTGATGCCGACGATCTCCGGGTGTTCGGCCAGTTTCTTCACGATCGGGACGGTCAGGTCGGTTCCGGTGCGCGAGGGGATGTTATAGAGGATCACCGGGCATCCCGCCGCGTCCGCCGTCTCCCGAAAGTGCCTGATCAGCCCGTCCGGCGTCGGCCGGTTATAGTACGGCGCAACGACGAGCACGGCCGAACAGCCCGCCTCCGCCGCGAAACGCGAAAACCGGACGGTCCGGGCGGTGTCGTTCGATCCGGTCCCGGCGAGCACGGGGAGTCTGCCGTCCGCCAGCCGCACCGTCTCCGTCACGAGCATCCGCCGCTCTTCGTCCGTCAGGGTCGCGCTCTCGCCCGTGGTCCCGAGGACGAGCAGGGCATCCGCCCCCCCGTCGATCTGCCGCTCCGCCAGTCTCCGGAAGGCGTTCATGTCGACCGCTCCGTCCTCCTGGAAGGGCGTGACGAGCGCCGTGCACAGTCCCCGGAACGGGATTTTGTTTTTCTTCATATCGCAAGATGTCGCATGGTCCCGCAATCCGCGCGGGAATTCATGAAAAACCGTTGAAATGGAGGGCGGTTTGTGCTATGATACAGTCGACTGCACCGCCCGTCTCCAGTTTATGCGCCACCCCGCGTGAGCGTGCGGCCGGTCCCGGAATGATAATAGCACAACAGACGGCGCTTGTCAAGCCGTCCACGGAGCAGAACATGATCAGAAACGCCCTTCCCCCGACCGATCTCACCCTGGCGGATTTCCGCTACGACCTCCCCCCGGAGCGCATCGCACAGACGCCCGCCGAACCGCGGGACTCCTCCCGGCTCATGGTGCTCGACCGCAAGACCGGAGAACTCGAACACCGCGTGTTCCGGGACATCGTCGAGTATCTCGATCCCGGCGACACGCTCGTGATCAACGATACGCGCGTCATCCCCGCCCGGATCATCGGGCACCGCGCACGTCGTGCGGACGGGAGCGAGGGATCGGCGTCCCCGGTGGAGCTGCTTCTCCTGCGTCAGCGCGGAGAAGGTGTTTGGGAGACGCTTGCGGGTCCCGGAAAACGCGCGCGTCCGGGGGACATTCTCTCCTTCGGCGAAGGTCTGCTCACGGCGGAGGTCCTCGACGTCGTGGAAGAGGGCTGCCGCACGGTCCGTTTCACGGTGCACCGCGAAGGGCTGACGTTCTTCGCCGCGCTGGATCTGCTCGGGACGATGCCCCTGCCGCCCTACATCACGCACAAGCTCGACGATCCGGAGCGGTATCAGACGGTGTACTCCCGCGAAGCCGGATCCGCTGCCGCGCCGACCGCCGGACTGCATTTCACGCCGGAGCTGCTCGACCGGATCCGCGAAAAGGGGATCGCGATCGCGCCGGTGCTGCTTCACGTCGGGCTCGGGACCTTCCGCCCGGTGAAGGAGGAGCGGATCGCGGAGCACGAGATGCATTCGGAATACATCCGGGTGACGGAAGAGACGGCGGAGCTCGTGAACCGGCGGAGAGCAGCGGGCGGCCGCGTGATCGCCGTGGGAACGACGTCCTGCCGGGTGCTGGAATCGGCGGCAGACGAGGACGGACGGCTCCGCGCGGTCGACACGGACACGGGGATCTTCATCTACCCCGGCTACCGCTTCCGCATCGTCGACGCGCTCATCACGAATTTCCATCTGCCGGAGAGCACCCTGCTCATGCTGGTCTCCGCCCTCGCGGACCGGGAGACGATCCTGGCGGCTTACCGCACGGCGGTGGAGCGGGAATACCGCTTCTTCTCCTTCGGAGACGCGATGTTCATCAAATGATTCATTCGGAGAAGTCCGTGCGGGCTTCTCCTTTTTCTGTCCGCGCCGCCGATTTTCTAAAATTTCTGCGGTTTTTTATCAAATTCCCTTGACACCCGGATCGGCTTGTGCTATAATGCTAAGGTACCTGATGAATTGTGTTTTTGTTCGCGCATCGCGCGGGAAAGGAGACCCTTTGCCTGTCATCGAAGAAGAAATCGTCTGGAAACTGCGCCGCCTGCATGCCCTGAGCCGCCGGGGCGCGCCGCACAGACCCCCCGAAAACCCTCATGACGCCGCCGAGGAACAGCGGGATCACAGCCGCGGGCGCATGATGGGCATCCTTGCGGACCGCGGTTCCATGAGCCAGACTGCCCTCGCCGCCCTCCTCG
>JAFZPN010000160.1 GCA_017550315.1 Clostridia bacterium | reverse complement strand
GTGGAGCTTCGGATTCTCAGCCTTGCCGAGCTTGATAGCCATCTGCATCAGCTTGCCCACGCCGACGCGGTCGAGCTTCGCGAACGGGTCGTTCTCGAAGATCTTCTCGTCGTAGTACGCGCCGAGGAACTTGCCGGCGTCGTCGCGGCTGAAGCCGAACGTCATCTGAGTCAGGTCGTTCGTGCCGAAGCAGAAGAAGTCCGCTTCCTTCGCGATGTCGTCCGCGGTGAGAGCCGCGCGCGGGATCTCGATCATCGTACCGACCTCGTACTCGAGATCAGCGCCTGCCGCCTTGATCTCGGCGTCGGCGGTCTCGACGACGGTCTTCTTGACGAACTTGAGCTCAGCGACATCGCCTACCAGCGGGATCATGATCTCGGGCTTGACCTTCCAGTCGGGGTGCTTCTTCTGAACGTTGATCGCGGCGCGGATGACAGCCTTGGTCTGCATAGCGGCGATCTCCGGATAAGTGACGGCCAGACGGCAGCCGCGGTGACCCATCATCGGGTTGAACTCATGGAGAGAGTCGATGATCGTCTTGATCACTTCGACGCTCTTGCCCTGAGCCTCGGCAAGCTTCGCGATGTCGGCCTCTTCGGTCGGAACGAACTCGTGGAGCGGCGGATCGAGGAAACGGATGGTGACAGGGTCGCCCTGGAGCGCCTCGTAGAGCTTCTCGAAATCGCCCTGCTGCTCGGGAAGGATCTTATCGAGGGCGGCTTCGCGCTCTTCGAGAGTCTCGGCGCAGATCATCTCGCGGAACGCGTCGATGCGGTTGCCCTCGAAGAACATATGCTCGGTACGGCAGAGGCCGATGCCCTCTGCGCCGAGTTCCTTCGCCTTCGCGGCGTCGGTCGGGGTGTCGGCGTTGGTGCGGACGGCGAGTTTGCGATACTTGTCAGCCCAAGCCATGATGCGGCCGAAGTCGCCCGAAACGGTGGCGTCCACCGTGGCGATCGCGCCGTCGTAGATGTTACCGGTCGAACCGTCGATCGAGATCAGGTCGCCTTCGTGGTAGGTCTTGCCCGCCAGAACGAAGGTCTTGTTGTCCTCGTCGAAGTTGGTGATCGCGGAGCAGCCCGAAACGCAGCAGGTGCCCATGCCGCGCGCGACGACCGCCGCGTGGGAGGTCATACCGCCGCGGACCGTCAGGATACCCTGCGCCGCCTTCATGCCCTCGATGTCCTCGGGAGAGGTCTCGAGACGAACGAGAACGACCTTCTCGCCCTTCGCCTTCCACGCCTTGGCATCCTCGGCGGTGAAGACGATCTTGCCGCACGCGGCGCCGGGAGACGCGGCGAGCGCCTTGGCGATGACCTGCGCGGTCTTGATCGCCTTGGGATCGAACTGCGGGTGGAGCAGCGTGTCGAGGTTGCGGGGATCGATCATCAGAACTGCCTTCTTCTCGTCGATCTTGCCCTCGTCCACGAGGTCGCAGGCGATCTTCAGAGCGGCGGGAGCGGTTCTCTTACCGTTGCGGCACTGGAGCATATAGAGTTTGCCGTTCTCGACGGTGAACTCCATATCCTGCATATCGCGGTAGTGATCCTCGAGTTTGTCGCAGACTTCGATGAACTGCTTGTACGCCTCGGGGAACTTCTTCTCCATTTCGGAGATGGGCATCGGGGTACGGACGCCGGCGACGACGTCTTCGCCCTGCGCGTTGGTCAGAAATTCGCCCATCAGTTTGTTTTCGCCGGTCGCGGGATCGCGGGTGAACGCGACGCCGGTACCGGAGTTGTCGTTCAGGTTACCGAAGACCATCGGCATCACGTTGACGGCGGTACCCCAGGAGTACGGGATATCGTTGTCGCGGCGGTACACGTTGGCTCTCGGGTTGTCCCAGGAGCGGAACACGGCCTCGATGGCGAGCTTGAGCTGCTCAACGGGATCGGACGGGAAGTCCTTGCCGAGCTTTTCCTTGTATTCGGCCTTGAACTGGCCGGCGAGCTTCTTGAGGTCGGCGGCGTCGAGTTCCACGTCGAACTTCACGCCCTTTTCGGCCTTCATCTTGTCGATGAGCTCTTCGAAGTACTTCTTGCCGACTTCCATGACGACGTCGGAGAACATCTGGATGAAACGGCGATAGGAGTCGTAAACGAAGCGCTCGAATTTCGGATCCGGGTTGCCTGCGATCATGGTGGCGACGACGTCGTCGTTCAGACCGAGGTTGAGGATGGTGTTCATCATGCCGGGCATGGAAGCGCGCGCGCCGGAGCGGACGGAGACGAGAAGGGGATTCTTCTGGTCGCCGAACTTCTTGCCGTTGATCTCTTCCATCTTGGCGACGTATTCCATGACTTCCGCCATGATTTCGTCGTTGATCTTTCTGCCGTCTTCATAGTACTGGGTGCAGGCTTCGGTGGAAATGGTGAAGCCCTGGGGGACCGGCAGACCGATGTTGGTCATTTCCGCGAGGTTCGCGCCTTTGCCGCCGAGGAGCTCACGCATGGATGCGTTGCCTTCGGAGAACAGGTAGACATACTTCTTGGACATGGGTTTTGTGTACCTCCGCTGTTTTTTTTATTTCATTTAATTTTGCTGGCGAATTGAAGCGCCGCGGGGAATATCCGGAAACAGGCCATCCCGCGCGCACCTCCTTATTATAACACGCGGCGGGGATGATGTCCACGCGCCGGGGCGGGAATTCCGAAAAAAGTTACAGAATGTTCACGCGGGAGCGAGCGGGAAGAGGGTCTTTGCGGGGAAAATGCGGGGGCGGGGCGGATTTTGGCGCGTCCGGGTTGACAGGGCGGGAGAGGTTTGTTATAATAAGATCAATGGGACCGGTACGGGGGAACCCGAAATCCGCCGGACAGGGAAAGGGAGAAAAATCATGGAGAACAACAATTCCAAGCTGGCCTCGATCCTGGCCTATCTGACGATCATCGGCTGGGTGATCGCGTATCTCATCCGGGACAAAGAAGACGCGGGCGTGCGTCAGCATCTGAATCAGGCGCTCGTGACGGCGATCGCGCAGATCGTGGCGGGTATTCTGCAGGTGATTCCGATCATTGGGATCGTCGGGATCGTGATCCAGATCGCGGCGTGGATTCTGGCGCTGTGGGGCCTGATCCGCGCGATCATGGGGAACAACGAACCGATGCCGATCATCGGGGGGATTTCGCTCGTCAAGTAAGCGGGCCGGGCAGTGCCCGGCGACCTCGTGACCGGGCTGCGCCCGCTCACGTATGACGAACTCGCCTGAAGGCAAGTTCGTGCCTCAATATAGGAAAATGCGTATCTGTTACCTCGATATTCATAAGACAGGAATTCAGAAAAAAACCACAGCATCTGTCACACAGGATTGGGAAGAAAAGGAATACAAAACATCAGCCGCCCGGTTTTGGCCGAACGGCTGACTTTTGTTTGGGTTCGCTTATTAAGCCATGTTCTCCATGAAGACATGGATCGCGTGGGCGATTTCGCCTCGCGTTTCGGTTCGGCCTCGTTCGGTCGGGCGGAGTTTGCCGGAGGCGCGGAACGCATCGCTGTTCTGATATGAAGCCGGCTCCTGTCTTAGTGTTTACCTGTTTGGTCATTCATTTCCGTCCCGGATTCTCTCGCTGAGGCTTCGTTTTCGATGGTGGCGGAACACCCACCACGAGACGGCGAGCGACAGGACCAGCTGCGCGCAGAGCATCAGGACGGCGGGGACGGGATCGAGTTTGACATCCGCGCCGAATCCCGCCGAGAGCAGCCGGGTGAGAAGGGGCAGGCTCACGGCGAGGACCGCGACGGAGACAAGGACGGAGAAACCGTTTTCGATCAAAGTCATCGTCCCGAGCTGTCTCCCCGTCATCCCGACCGCTTCGAGCATGGCGTATTCCCGCCGACGCGCGGCGGAAGAGGCAAGGGCGGCGTTGATCACGCTCAGCATCCCGACGAGGAAGAGGATCGCCGAGAGGCTGTACCCGACGGCGGAGAGCGCGGTGATCTGCCCGCGGAGCTCGTCCAGGTTGTCAAACCGGCTGGCAATTTCCATTTTGAGTCCGTCCGTTCCGTCTTCGGAATCCGCCGTATCGACAAACGCCGCCTCTCCCCATCGTCCGCACAAGTCGGCGAGGGAATCTTTCAGCAGTCCGATCCCGCCCTCCGGTTCGTTCACGAGCAGATCGCAGACGGTCCCGTCCGGATAGAGTTCCTCGAACACGTCGAGCGGCAGGATCAGAAGCTGGCTCCCCCACGCGTATTGATAGAGATGCAGGGAGAGCCGCCGTGTCACGTAATAGCTCCATCCCTCGGAGGAGGCGACGGTGAAGGTCCGCCCGGCGAGGGTCAGGGTGTCGCCGTCCCGGAAAAACATCCCCTCCGCCTCGTCCCGGTACATCCCGGCGGCAAGGACGTAATCCCCCTCCGGGATCCTGTCCGCCGTCGGGTAGTTTTCGTTTTTGAGGGGGATCGCCGAAAAGAGCTCCCGCGGTACGCCGAGCACGCAGCATGTCAGCGTTCCCCTTGAGGCCGCAATCAGCTCGCGGAAAGCTCTGTCAAAGGTTTCTTTGGTCCAGCCCGTCCCCCGCCAGTATGCGATTTCCGTATCGGCGAGGGCTTTTTGTTTCTCCGTGGCCGGCACATGATCCACGGCTAGCCGGATGGGACGGACCTTCTCCGCGCCGTCGAGGTTTTCCACGGCTTTGCAGAATTCCTCCGTCAGCGCGACACCGGAATCGATTCCGATCGAGGTATACCCGAGGGTCGGGTGAAGCTGGTAATCCGTCGCGCGCAGATCGGAGGCGATGTTCGCCCGCATGACCGAGGTCGCGGAGGAAACGAGCGCGACAAGCAGAACGGCGAGCGAGACCGACACGGCGGGAACCACATGCGCGCGCGGATTCCGGGCGATCTCGCACCACACCAGTCCCCCGACACCCGGCGTTTTCCTGCTGCGGATCCATCTGCTGTTGTCCTTCCCGTGCTTTTCCTCCCCGCGCACCGCCTCCACGGGCGTCAGCTTTTTGATCCGTTTTAACGGACGGACGGCGGAGAAGAGTACGGTTGCGGCGGTGAAAACGGCGGCAAAGATCGCCACCCACCCGTCGAACCGTCCCGTCACCCGATCCGTCCCGAACGAATCCAAGAGCGGCACAAGCATCCGCCAGCCGATGAGGTAGCCGAGCAGCAGTCCGACGGGGAGCGAAAACAGGAGCAACAGCCCCGCCTCCGCCCATACGGCCCGCTTCCGCTGCTTTTCCGTCGTGCCGAGCACCCAGAGAAGCCCCTGCATCTTCATGTCCTGCGTGAGCGCGGCGGAATACACCCCGACGATCAGCATGGCCCCCGCGCCGAAGATGACCGCGACGGATACGAGCAGGGCGAAAACGGTCGACGGGTTCAGCAGTTCTTTGAGATTCCCCGTCAGATATGCGGCATTCACGACGGTGTCCGGCTCCCCCTGTATCGCGTCTCCGACGGAGGAGAGGGCCTTTTCGAGTTTCCCGGCGATGTTCACGCGGTTTTCGAGCATCAGATACACCATCATTCCGTCGGACGGGTTTGCCTTCCCGTTCACGACGGCGG
>JAFZPN010000159.1 GCA_017550315.1 Clostridia bacterium | reverse complement strand
GCTCCGGAGAGCAGTCCCTGAAAGATATGTCTCTTACACCGCCGCGAAACCCGCTTCGAGGTCCGCGAGGATGTCGTCGATGTGCTCGGTGCCGATCGACAGCCGGATCGTCGCCGGGGTGATGCCGGACGCCGCAAGCTCCTCGGCGGAGAGCTGGGAGTGCGTCGTCGTCGCCGGATGGATCACGAGGGATTTGACGTCCGCTACGTTCGCGAGAAGCGAGAAGAGCGTCAGATGGTCGATGAACCGGTGCGCTTCCTCCTGTCCGCCCTTGATCTCAAACGTGAAGATCGAGCCGCCGCCGTTCGGGAAATACCGCTCGTAGAGGGCGTGATCCGGGTGACTGGGCAGGGAAGGATGGTTCACCTTCGCGACCTTCGGGTGCTTCACGAGGTATTCGATCACGCGCTTCGCATTCTCCGCGTGCCGTTCCAGCCGCAGGGAGAGCGTCTCGGTGCCCTGCAGGAGCAGGAATGCCGCGAAGGGAGAGATCGCCGCGCCTTCGTCCCGCAAGAGGATCGCCCGGATGTAGGTGACGAACGCCGCCGGGCCCGCCGCATCCACGAAGGAGACGCCGTGATAGCTCGGATTCGGCTCCGCGATCGGGGCGTACTTGCCGGATGTCTTCCAGTCGAACTTGCCGGAATCCACGACGATGCCGCCGAGGGTCGTGCCGTGTCCGCCGATGAACTTCGTCGCCGAGTGCACGACAATGTCCGCGCCGTGCTCGATCGGACGGATGAGATACGGCGTGCCGAAGGTGTTGTCGACCGCGACCGGGATGCCGTGTTCATGCGCGATGGCGGAGAGCGCGTCGATGTCCGGGATGTCGCTGTTCGGGTTGCCGAGGGTTTCGAGGAAGAGGACCTTGGTGTTCGGACGGATCGCCGCCTCGACCTCGTCGGGCTTGTGCGCGTCGACGAAGGTGGTCTCCACGCCGAACTGCTTCAGGGTGTGTGCGAGGAGGTTGTACGTCCCGCCGTAGATCGTCTTCTGGGCGACGACGTGATCGCCGGCCTGCGCGAGGGCCTGGATCGTATAGGTGATCGCCGCCGCGCCGGAGGCTACCGCGAGTGCCGCGACGCCGCCTTCAAGCGCCGCGATCCGCTTTTCGAGGACATCCTGCGTCGAATTGGTCAGGCGGCCGTAGATGTTGCCGGCGTCCGTCAGGTTGAAGCGGGCGGCGGCGTGGGCGGAATTGCGGAAGACATAGGACGTGGTCGCGTAGATCGGGACCGCGCGGGAATCGGTGGCGGGATCGGGCTGCTCCTGCCCGACGTGAAGCTGAAGGGTTTCAAATTTATAGTTGGCGCTCATGGCGTACCTCTTTCTTTTATGTATTTTGATTGTTCGGGAAACGTGATCGGAACGTGCCGGTTATGGACGCGCGGTCACATTCGCCCGAATCGGAAATTGGCGCGCACCAGCGCTTCCATGAAATGGATCGGAAGTTTCATGAGGATGCCCTTTCACTCTTTATTTAACTACCTCCCCGGTAGGTTGGTGATATTATAGCACGTCCGGCATCCCTTGTCAAGAGGTTTTTCAAAAAAACTCAAACTTTTTTGTTGATTCTCAGAAGGCAGCAAAAAAACCGACGGAAGGGCTCCGCCGGTTCATCCCCGTATGGGGATTTTCGGTTTTCCGCAGCCGCAGCTTACGGCTGTTCTTCCAGCGCGTCGAATGCGCTCACGTATTTATTGATCGTGCGTTCCGCGATCTTGGTCAGCGATTTCAGCGTGCTCTGGAGGTTCGTGTCGTTGCTCTTGAATTTTCCGGCGAATACGCCGTCGCGGATCTCGGAGCAGAAGAGCGTGTCGCCGAGGTCATAGAAGCGGTTCGAGTAAATGAGATCGAGCATCGCCGTGGAGTTCTCGTCGCGGGTATACTTGCTCTTCAGGACTTCGTCGTAGTACACCGGAATGACTTCGTTGAGGGACGCGCATGCCATCGCCTCCGTCACCGCCCCCGCCAGATCGTACTGGGTCAGCGTGATCGGATAGATGTGGATGTACGCGCCTTCGGTCCGGCTGTAATAAGTCTCCTGCGATTCCTCGTATTTGGGGTACGGGATGATGCCGTAGTCGATGTCCATGTCGCGGTAGAAGTGCAGGAACGCCACGCGGACGATGTTGTAGAGCGCGCCGCCCGAGATGAAGAGCGTGTTGTTCGCGTAGTCCGGGAAGCTGTCGGACATGTAGAGCAGATGATCGTTGTGCATCATCGAAAGAATGCGCTCGTAGAGGTTTTCAAACTTCTCGTTGCCCGGGAGGTTGAAATACGGAACGTCTTCCTCGTTCTTGTCGATGCAGCGCAGGCCTGCTGCGATCCAGAAGCAGGGAAGGACCTGCTTGGAATGGGACGTGATGCCGTAGGTGTCGTCCACGGTCCAGTTGCCGTCGCCGTTCGTGTCGTTGGTCGCGAGGGCCATGTTCTGCTGCATGAGGTCGAGCGTCCAGCCGCCCTCGAGGATCGTCTGATAGTGGTTCGGCAGGCCGAGATCCTCGGACATGACCTTGTTGAAGAGCAGCGTGTTGACGCTGTCGTACGTCGAGAGATTGTGATCGCCGAAGGCATAGTAGAGCTTGCCGCGGATCGACATATCCTTGTGGATGGACTGCGCCCAGTATTCGCGGTTCACGTCCACATAGGGCAGAGAGGAGATGGGCAGCGCGTATCCCTCCTGCGCCAGCGTGTAGCCGCGCCAGTCAACCGAGACATACTGATCGAACGCGTCGTCCCCGGCGGATACGATCTGACGGATGCTGTTCACCGCCGTATCGTTGGGAACGACGGTTTCCTCAAAGACAAAGCCCATCGTGTCCATCAGCTTCGCATCGCGCATGTAGATCGCGTCGTTCAGCTTGTCGCCCGTTTGTTCGGAGGCGGTCAGTGTGTCGTAATACGAAGCGCAGTCGATGTTCTGGATGCGGTAGGACGCGCCGTTGAAGCTGAGGTCGTCGGGGAGTGCAGTATGCACGGTCGGGTCCTCGGTCTCCGGCTCCGTCTCGGCGGCGGGCGTCCCCGGATCGTTCCCGGAGGAAGAGGACGGGTTATCGCTGTTCCCCCCGGATTCGCTGCACGCCGCAAAGAGGGGCAGGAGCAGGAATGCGCAGAGGATCAGCAAGAGGATGCGGCACAGAGGTCTGGTTGTCATGGCGGGATCTCCTTTTTCGGGAAAGGATTTGTTGCTCTCATTTTATCACGCCGTTTCCCGGATGTCAAGGGCCGTTCCGGTCTGATTCCGTGTTTTATCCGCCATTATCCGCCACGGTCGGGAAGCCATGCGGGCGCATGTGTTAAGCTGTGTGGAATTTGTGATTTCTTTTGAATGAAAACTGAATAAAACCTGATCTTTTCGTGGACAAACCCTTGACAAATCCATGCGGTTCGTTTATAATAAACGAAGGAGATGGATCCGTACCGTTTCCCATATAAACCATACGGAGGTTCGTTATGAAAAAACTCGGAGCGATTCTGCTGGTCGTGCTTATGACGATCGCGCTTTCCGCGGTCTGCTATGCGGCTACCGGCGAAGAACTGCTGAAATCGGCGGAGATGTACCTCACCTTTGAGGATACGTACGCTGACGTGACCGGCAAACACGAAGTCCAGGTGGACGGCGACGATCCCGAATTCGTGGAAGGCCGTTTCGGCAAAGCTGCGGCGATCCGCAGCGGTGACGGCGCTCTCTACACCGAAGATCTCAAGTTTGAAACCAATTCCTTTACCGTTACCACGTGGGTGAACGTCCATGAACACGACAGTGACCCCTGCCTGTTCGCGAACAAGGACTGGAACTCCGGCGCCAACAACGGCTTCCTGCTTTCTATCCGCGGCGGTGACTGGAAGTACAACTGCAACTGTGACGGCGGTACCCGTACCGACACCGAGTATCCCTACGATCTCGCGGGCATCGGCACGATGGAAGACCAGTGGTACCATGTCGCGATGGTGGTTGACCGTGAAGCGCAGACCTACTGCCTGTACATCAACGGCCATCCGCTCAACAAGGGCACCGACTTCTCCGACAAGGGCCATGAAGGCAAGAGCTACGACGACGAGTGGAACGAATATCCCTTCTACATCGGCGAAGACGGCACCGGCCTTTACAACATGTCCAAGCTCCTCAACTTCGAGGTGGACGAGTTCGCGGTCATCTTCAAGGCGCTGAGCGAAGAAGAAGTTGTCGCGATCTATACCTACGCGCCGGAAGGCTATGAAGGCGCGACGCTCACCGAGGCCAAGGATCTGCACATTCCGCTTCCGGAATTCAGCGTGGATCCCGCTGCGGTCCTCGATTCCGCGGACCTGTACATCTCCTTCGATGACGGCATCACCGATGCGAAGGGCCATGCCGTTCGTCAGGAAGGTGAAGTCGAGACGGTCGACGGTATCTCCGGCAAGGCTCTCAAGATCGACGGCGACAAGGGCCACATTGCCATCGACGATTACAAGTTCGGCACCGATTCCTTCACCGTGACCGCATGGATCAACGGCGAGAGCTCGACCAGTGACCCCTGCATCTTCTCCAACAAGGACTGGGATTCCAGCTCCAACCCCGGCTGGCTGATCAGCCAGAGAGACGACAACTGGAGATATGCCGCCAACGCTTCCGGTTATGATAAGGTCGACAAGACCTTCAGCTACGCGCTCATGCCCGAAGACGGCTTCTCCCTCAACGGCCAGTGGTATCACATGGCTCTCGTGGTGGACCGCGCGGCGCAGACGCTCCAGCTGTACATCAACGGCAGACCGTACTTTGAGCCCGTTGCGTTCGGCGTCGACCATACCGATGCATCCTACGATACCGAGTATCCGTTCGTCATCGGCGAAGACGGACCCGAAAAGTACACCGCGAATGCGGACGGCGTCTCTCTCGTCGCCGTCTTCGATGAGATCGCGGTCTTCAAGAAGGCGCTGAGCGGCGAAGAAATCGCGGCTCTCTACTCCCTCAACATGCAGGAAGAAGCGGCCGCTCCCGCTGTGGAAGAACCCGCCGGCCCGGCGACGCTTCTCAGCCAGTCTTGGGACAACATCTTCGTGAACGGTGAGATGATGGTCAACGGCGGCGCAGGCGCATGGCTCGCCGAGAACCCGATCGAGGGTGACGTCAGCGAACTTGGCGCCCGCGGCTGGGCTTACATCAGCACCCCGATCACCGGCTTTGCTTACGCCATCGACGGCGGTGACGCCGTGAAGTCCGCGGACTACATCGTCGACAGACCCGATGTCAAGGCTGCAATCAACGAAGAAGCGGAAGGTTTTGAAATCACCGTCGACGTCTCCGGTCTCGGTGACGGCGCGCACACCATCAAGTTCTACGCGGTCAGCACGAACGACGAGCTGGTCGACACCACGTTTGATCTCGCCTTCACAAAGGGCGGCGCGGCTGCCGAAGAGCCCGCTGCGGAATCCAAGGGCCTTGCGACCGTGGAAGAAGCGGCTGCCGGCAAGAACATCATCACCGGTTACGAATTCGTCTCCGGCACGAACGGCAACGGCGGTGAAGGCCCTGAGAATCTCTGGGACGGCAACACCGGCACGAAGTTCTGCACCGGCGAATTCCCGATCGAATCCATTGCGAAGCTCGACGGTACCTATGACATCACCGGCTTCACCATGGCGACAGCGAACGACAACGCGGACTGGAACGGCAGATCCCCGAGCGCATGGACGATCTCCGTCTCTGCGGACGGCGAGAACTGGACCGAACTGGCATCCGGCGACGACTCCTTCTTCGAGGAGACCAACTTCACCTACTATGCGGGCGAAGGCACGGCTGCCGGCGTCTCCTATGTGAAGTTCAACGCGGAAGGCGCTCCCTCCGGCTGCTTCCAGGTTTCCGAAGTCACGCTGTTCGGCGACAAGGCTGCTGACGTGACCGAAGAGCTCACCACCAAGGAAGAAGCTCCGCAGACCTTCGACTTCGGCATCGTTGCCGCTGTCGCTGCGGTCATCTCCCTCGCCGGCTTCGCCATTTCCAAGAAGAAATAAGACATTTTGACACCGGGTCCGTTCTCTGGGATTTCTCCCCCGGGGACGGACCCGTCTTCTTTTCCGGAGTGACATGAAAAACACTGTTCTGACCATCATCCTTGCAATTTGCCTGCCTGCGCTGCTCTTCTGCGGATGCGCGGGCAATACGGAACATCCGGAGAATATCGAGACCGATGCCGCAGCAGGGACATCGGTTTCTGTTTTCCCCGAGGACGAAACCGAAGCACAGACGCCTGAAGAAACGCCCGAGCCGGAACCGGAGCCGGAACCGGCCGAGGAAACACAGCCCGCGGAGTCCTCTGTATACGGTCACGTCGTCATCATCGGCGTGGACGGGGCCGGCGCATATTTCAAGGACGCGGACATGCCGAAGCTCGAAGCCATCTTCGAGAACGGCGCGCGGACGTATCGCTGCCTCACTTCCGACCCGACGATCAGCGCGCAGAGCTGGGGTTCCCTCATGACGGGCACGACACCGGAATGCCACCGCCTGTCCAACTCCTACATCAGCGCGAATCCCTATCCGCTTGATTCTATCTTTCCGACGTTCTTCCACGTAGTGCGCGACGCCATGCCCGATGCTGTGCTCGGCTCTTTCTGCAACTGGAATCCGATCAACGTGGGTATCGTCGAAGACGGCATCGACGTCACGAAAGGAACTGCCCCCGGCGACAGCGCCCTCACCGATCTGATTGTCAAGTATGTCAAGGCGGAGAAGCCCACGGTCCTCTTCGTTCAGTTCGACGAGGTCGACGGCGCCGGTCACGGCAGCGGCTTCGGCGGCAAACAGCAGCTCGCACAGCTTCACACCGAGGACGGCTACATCGACCGGATCCACACCGCCTACGAAGAAGCGGGCATCCTCGACGACACGCTCTTCATCGTCACGGCGGACCACGGCGGAAACGGCACTTCGCACGGCGGCTGGACCGACGGGGAAAAGTACATCATGTGGGCGGCAGCGGGGAAGACCGTGATCCCCGGCGGCGAGATTCAGGACATGGGCATCCGCGACACCGCGTCCGTCGTGCTCATGGCGCTCGGCATCGCGGATAAACAGCCAGATACCTGGACCTCCCGCGTCCCGTCCGGTTTGTTTGAAGGCGTGGAGGCCGTCGAGCGTCCCGTCTATACGGTTACCTATCAGTACGGTCACCGGACGCATGAATCCGAACCCACTCCCGCGGCGGATACGATCACGGACATCGTGGGCGAAAAGCGCGTGCTTGCCTATCTTCCTATGGACGAGGATGTGGAACCGGCGGCAGGATCCGTCACGACGAAGCAGAACGGCAAGCTCTACTATGTGGATGGCTATTTCGGCAGCGGCATACAGTTCGACGACGGGTACATCACGCTCTCCGGCTACCAGCCCGACAAGGACAGCTTCAGCGTCGGCGTCTGGATGAAGACCGGCGGCGTAAGTTCCGACCCGTGCATCTTCTCGAACAAGGACTGGGACAGCGGCGCGAACAAGGGCTTTGTCCTCTCGCTCCGGGATACGGATGTGAAGTTCAATCTCGGCAACGGCGGCTCCCGCATGGACGCGGAACATCCTCTGCCGCTCGATTACAAGGACGGCTGGGTCTACGTGATCCTCGTGGTCGACCGGGACAAGAACCAGATCCGCTTCAGCTACGATTTCGGATCCTTCACGACGACGGCCATCCCGAATGAGCTTGCAGACACTTCCTTTACCGCGTTGAAGCTGAACATCGGTCAGGACGGCACGGGCAGGTACGGCAAGCACCTCGAGGCCGTGCTCGACGAATTCCTCCTGATCGAAGGCACGCTCACGGACGCCGACGTCGCCGCTCTCAAGGCTCATTACGGGAACTGATCCCCATGATACGCCACCCCGCTTATTACCGATAACGGAGAAAAACATGAAAAAACGCATCATCGCCCTGTGTCTGACGGCGATCCTGCTCCCCGGCCTGTTCTCCGCATGCAGCGAAACACCGGAGAAGGCGGAAGAGACGCCGACGCAGCAGACGGCCAATCCGGAAGCGATTGCCATCGAAGAAGAGACCGAATCCCCCACGCCCTATTGGGACGCGGTGCGGAAAGAGGATCTCGGCGGCATGAACGTCAACATCACCTGCGCGAATTTCACCTCCAACTACTACAACGTGGTGGACTGGGATGAGATCTCCGGCGAAATGCTTGCCGACGCGATGTACGATCGCAACCGCTATATCGAATCGCAGCTGAACTGCCTGATGGCCCTGAACTACTCGCAGGAGGTCTCGAAGCTGGAGCAGTCCGTGATTTCCGGCTCCGGCGACGTCGATCTGACCTACGCGCTCCTGTCCAACGGCGGCGGGCTCCTGCAGAAGGGCTATCTGACGCCGTTCAACAAGCTCGAGACGATCGACATGACCCAGCCGTACTGGGATCAGGGTTCGCAGCGGGATCTCAAGCTGCTCGGCCAGATGTTCTACGGATTTGTGGATTTCGGCTTTGACCACTACGATTCCATGACGGTGCTCTTCTACAACGGCGAACTTCTGACGCAGTACCAGCTTGAGGATCCGCAAGAGCTCTTCCTCGAAGACGCGTGGACGATCGACAAGATGGTCGAACAGCTCAAAGCGGTCTCCACCGACGTCGACGGCAACGGGCAGTTCAGCCTCCGGAAGGACATTTACGGTCTGGTCGGCCGAGAATACAACTTCCAGCCCATCCAGCATACGTCCGGCGTACGCCTGGTCACCTGGGACGAGGAGGAGCGTGTCTTCCAGCTGAACATGGTGGACGAGCACTTCATCGATATCTCCGCGGCCATCGCCGCCATCTACGCCAAGACAAATCCCTACACCGATTACTCGGATTACGATCAGGCCCGGATCGCGTTTTCGGACGGGCGCGCGCTGTATTACTCCCGCCTGCTCGGCGACTTCCGTCAGCTGCGCGAGGTCGAGGATGACTACGGCGTGATCTGCTTCCCGAAGTATGAGGTCGGGTGTGAATCCTCGTACTTCATCCAGAACCCGACGACGCTCTTCCTGCCGCTCATCGTCGGCGACGACAACGGCGACCGGGAAGAGGACTTCAACGAGATCGGCATCTTCCTCGAAGCGCAGGGCGCATACACCTTCGACAGCACCCTGAACGTTTACATTGAAAACGCGGTCATCGGAAAGGGCATGCGCGACGAACAGTCGGCGGAGATGGTGCGGATCATGATCCAGAACCGCAGCTTCGATTTGACGCAGGCATACAATTTCCCGAGCATCACGTCCAACTATGCCGCGTGCGTGACCACGAGCGGGAACTACGCTTCCGTCGCGAAGAAAATGGAACGCAACTTCAACAAGTCCGCGCAGAAGATCGTCGCGGAGATCGAGGAACACCTCGACTGACCGGAGCCAAAACAAATAGAGAGGAGGGATACCCCTCCTCTTTTTGCTTTCGATCGACCGCGCGCTCATGATCCCGCAGGATAACGGATCTGAAGCGAATCCGCGACCTCTTTCAGGTATTCCACAGCGTCCGCGGTTTCTTCTGCCGGATAGATCATGCGGAGCCGATACAGGACCGACTCGAAACCGTAATACAGGCAGTAGTTTACGCGATCCCCTCCGTCATGGACCGACCGGCCGATGACGCACGGGATCCCGGACGGCGTAGTGTAATCCGTCACGCTCTCTTCTGTTTCGTCCGTCCATAGGAAGGCAGCTGCTCCGGATGCCGCCGCTTCTTCGCTGAACGCCGCGAAAATGTCCATGTCACCTGCCCACCGGAACCCTTCTTCGCCGTAACAATTCAAAAGAAAAGTGCTCCACATCATCACCGGTCTGCGTTCTCCGTCCTGCTCCTCCGTACTCACCATGGCATCGACCGAACCCTCGATCACAAGATATGCGCCAAGGTTCGGATCCGTCTGCGCGACTGCATCGCTTTGCCCGGCGAGAGGACCCAATACAAAGGGAAGGTCGAAAAACGTCTGCCATTCCTCCACGGTATTGAAGCTAAAAAACGCTTTGTAGTCCCGTTCCGGGACGACGGATGCGAGGATCGCGGTTTCGGCATCGTCCGGCAGATCGACACAGCCTTGGTTGAGGAGAAGCGTCTGAGTACCCTGTTCCACCTGTACCGCGGGCTTGTTCCACAGAAGTCCCGCGGCGGCTGTTCCGCAAAGAACCAGTGCAGCGGCGGCAATCAGGATCGCCCATCTGCCGCGAAGATTTCGCTTTCCGTTATTCTGGGCGATTTCCGTTTTTTCGATCAGGTCCTGATCCACGTATCCGACCGCTTCCAGCAAATCCATTCCCTTCATTCTGCATAACCCTCCTTTTTCAGGTATTCTTTCAGTCCGTTCCTGCATCGGAGCAGCGTCATTTTGACCTTGCTCCCGCTGATTCCGAGGCGCTGCGCGATCGATTCCACGGAATCGAGATACCAGTATCGCCGCAGAAAGATCGCCTGTTTTTCTTCGTTCAGCGTGCGCAGGTACCGGCTGATCGCCTCTCCGAGCTCCTGCGCTTCGAGCCGGGACGAGGTGTTGTCCGGCGCCGGGATGCATTCCGCCATTTCCGCCGTCAGCTCCGTGACATGCGCATTTCGTTTCAGCCGGTTCCTCTTCCGGCACACGTCCAGCGAAAGATGCCGTGCGATCCGCGCGAGGTAGGCGTACAGATAGCCGGCCGGATTGTGCGGAGGAATGGTATTCCACGCTTCCAGGTAAGTGTCGTTTTCGCATTCTTCGGCTATCATCCGGTCCTCGGTGATCCCGTATGCGATGTCCCGCAGCCGTCTGCCGTATTTCGCGGCAGTTTCCTCGACAGCGCGTTCATCGCGGTTCAGATACAGGGCGATGATCTTGTCGTCTTCCAAATAAACCGCCTCCTTTCGTGATGGGGAAGGTCTTCATCCTATCAAGCGCCGTTTTTCCCGGCGGGTCACAGAATTTTCGCTTTTTTTCAGAGAAATCATGCATCTTTGCGAAAAATACCCGTCCGTATTCCCGCAGGGCGTTATTGCGCCGTCCGCACGGGCGTGCTATAATAGGAGCAGAAGAACACGGGCCCGCTTCTTCGTCCATTCAAAAATCGAAAAGGAGAAATCCGCCATGCCGGTCAATCCCGTCAAAGTGGGCGAACAGATCCACGCCCTGCGCAAAAACAAGGGGATCACCCAGAACGAACTCGGCGAACGCCTGAACGTCGCCTTCCAGACTGTTTCCAAATGGGAGCGCGGCGAGTGCCTCCCCGATACCGCGATCCTCTGCGATCTCGCGAACGTCCTCGAAACCACCGTCGACAACATCCTCATGGGCGGGGAGCACCTCACCGCCTACACCCGCCGCGTCACCATTGCCGAAGTCGCCGAGGGCATCGCGTGCTTCGAGCGGATCGGAGAACTGCTCGGGCGGGACAGCTACTTTTATCTCGGCGCGATCGAAGGCTGCGACCGCAAGATGAACATCGAGCTCGAAAAATATCTTGCCGATCCGTTCTCGCGCGAAGCCATGATCGCCGAGGCGGCCGTCCAGCTCATGATGAACGGCGCGTATTTCGACATCACCGACATCAAAAAGAGCTTCCGCTTCGAGCACTGGCAGAACGTCGTCGCGAAGATCGCCGGAGAGAAATACGGCATCCAGTGAGCGAAAAACGCGAAATCTGCTTGCGTCCGGGCGGCGGAGGTGATATAATAAGGACACCGAAACCACACGGAGGCAGTATGAAACGTTCTTCAGGATCCCGGAACCGGATATGTATGGAGGTGATCGTCTTGTCCATCCTGACCGCGCTGTTCGGCGGCTGTATCCGACGCACGCCGGATAAACCTGCGGCAGCAGCCGGGGAGATTCCCGGCGAACTCATTCGCATCCGATGGGAGTGCAGCGGCGGCGCGATGGATCCGGAGAGCGATTTTTCCATCCTCGTGACCCCCGACGAGATCGTCCATGCGGAATTCTGGCCCGAGGAATACGCATCCGAGATGACCGTCCGCGACCGTGTCCCGATCACCGAAGAGCAGTGGGCGGACCTTGTGAAGATCACGGAGATCCTCTGGCCGCTGATGACGCCGATCCGGGAGGCGGATCTGTCGGAGGATCCGTTCCTCGATGAAAACGGGAATGAGATCGAGATCCTCGACGGCGGGGACTATGACAACTGGACGTTCACGTGGAAGACGGAAGAGGGCGAAGAGGAGATCCGGGTCTATCCGCCGCAGGACCGCCGCATCCGGACACTCATGACGCTCCTGCACGAGCTCGCCGATCCCATCGGCCGGGAGATCGTCTGGTACGATCCGCCGAAGCTCTGCGGGATCTACTTCCGCAACGAAAAAAAGGGATATTCTTATCAGTGTACCCCCGTCGACAACACCCAGGAGGCGTATTACTGCTTCTTCTACTTCCGGGAGAACGGCGAGCGCGCCAGCTTGGACCGCCGCATCGATCGGGAAGGGTGGCAGAAGGTCTATGATTTCTGCGAACCGCTCGGCCTCGACGCCTTCCCGTCCGGATCCAGTACGAAGGACCCGCTCACCTGCTCGCTGTATTATGACGACGGGACGCAGAAGACCGTGATCCCGGACAAAGATACGACCGCGAAGCTGCTCGCGTTCTTTGAAGAAATGCGCGACGGCCTGCGATGATACTACCAATACAGTAAAACGAAAAAAAGCCGCGTCCGGATGCGATGCGGCATTTTCTGTTGCTTTGTTCAGGGAAGGGTGACGCCGAGCGTGCCCATGAAGAGCCTCGGCCAGGCGATGGAATTGGCGGCCTCGACGTTGTTGACGAAGATGATGTCTGTCAGATTGTAGCCCCACAGGCGGTCGTTGAGGTTCCCCTCGAAGGTCCGCGGATCGATCACGAAGATCGTCCCGTAGTGCTCGCAGAGGAAGGGAACGAACGCATTGCCGAAGGAATCCTTCAAGACGAGGCAGACGCGGTCCTGCGGATTGTCGGGGACGTTGATCGTGATGAACGGGTGGTCGCCGTAGAGGAACGCGATGTAGGTGCCCTTTTCATCGACGATGCAGGTGTCAAATTCCAGCACCTCGCCCCAGCTTGCCTCGACGGTCATCTTGACGCTCTTCGTCGGGTGGAAAACCTCGACCTCATCGTGGAAGCTCTTCACGCGCTCATCCTTGGTCCACTCGTACAGACTCCCGAAGTAGTTGTCGTTGATGACGGCATAGCTGAAGTTTTCGAGCGGCGTCGGGGTGAAGCCGACGGACTCGGCAAACGCGGCGTAGGCATAGTACGCGCCCCGCTGGGTCCAGTGATGGTCCGTGCGGAAGTAGAGGTATTCGTTCTTGTGCGCGGCGAGCTTTTCATAGGGATTCGGGAAATTGACCGTATCCCCGAAGAGCGGTGCCATCTGATCGAGAACTTCCTTTTGGCTCGGGATGATCGAAGTGATCTTCGGGTTGTCGATCGTCATGGACGAGACCGGTGCGACGACCGCGCTGACCCGGCATCCGAAGAACTGCTTGTAATACTGGGTCATCTGCGCGTAGATCTTCGCGTATTCTTCATAGAAATACGACTGCGTGTAGACCGCGTCGCCGTAGATGAAAAGCCCGTCCGGATAGAAATCGGCGTTGACGTCGACCTCGGGTGTATCGACGGCCGGCGTGAGGATCTCGACGTCCTCGGGAAGATTGTCCTCATTCAGGGTGTCCCCGATGCCGTACCCCGGGGTATCAGCTTCCAGGCCCCCCGAAGGGGTGTCCGTAGGAAGATCGCCGGGGGTCCCGTTGTTCTCCGCGCGCAGGCAGGAGACAAAGGAGAGGGCGGAGAGAAGGATTGCGGATGCGAGAGAAATGGACTTACGAATGTTCAAGGGTGGGTCCTTTCGGATAATCCGCTTTGGCGGAATATGGGTGATTCTGTCGAATGATATCTCATATATTATACCCGCCGCGGAAGGATTTGTCAAGGGAAAAGCGCGATCGGACGGGAAGAAAACGGAGAAAACGGAGAAAATGCGTCAGAAAGAAAGAAGGGGCGTCCCCCTTCCTCAGTTTGCCTTGGTCTCGCAGTAGATGCACCGGTAAATCTCGTGCTTCCGGTCCGAGAGTCGGAAAACGTGGTCCAGCTCCTGTTCCGTCGAGGTGATGCAGCGCGGATTCTTGCAGCGGATGACATTGCGCAGGATTTCCGGCATGCCGATCACCCGCTTGTCGACGACCGTGCCGTCCCGGATGATGTTGACGGTCGCGGTCGGATCGACGTAGCCGATGACGTCGAAGTTCACCGGAATGTCCGCGTCGATCTTGATGATGTCCTTGCGCCCCATCTTGTGGCTCACCGCGTTCTGGATGATGGCGACGGAGACGTCGAGGGAGCCGAGGTCGAGAAGATCGTACAGCCGCATGGCTCTCCCCGCCGTGATATGGTCGATGACGATGCCCGTCCGGATCGAATCGATGTTCATGAAGCCGCCTCCTCGAGAAGTTTCAAAATGAGCGCCATGCGCATGTATTTGCCGTTCAGCACCTGCTTGAAGTAGCACGCGCGCGGATCCTTGTCCACCGCGACGGAGATCTCGTTCACGCGCGGCAGGGGGTGCATCACGATGAGGTCGTCCCGTCCGAGCGTCATTTTCGCCGGATCGAGGATGTAGCTGTCCTTCAGACGGAGGTAATCCTCCTCGTTGAAGAAGCGTTCCTTCTGCACGCGCGTCATGTAGAGCACGTCGAGCTCCGGCATGGCTTCCTCCAGGCTCGTTGTCTGGCGGTAGGGGATGTTCTTCGCCTTGAGCGACTCTTCCTTCACGTAGCTCGGCAGCTTGAGTTCCGTCGGGGAGATCAGAACGAAGCGCATGTCCTCATACCGCGAGAGCGCGTTGATCAGCGAATGCACGGTCCGCCCGAATTTCAAGTCCCCGCAGAGCCCGACCGTCAGCCCGGAGAAGCGCTTTTTCTCGCGCCAGATCGTCAAGAGATCCGCGAGCGTCTGGGTCGGATGGCAGTGACCGCCGTCACCCGCGTTGATGACCGGGATGGACGCGTTGTTGGCTGCCACGAGCGCCGCGCCTTCCTTGGGATGCCGCATCGCGATGATGTCCGCGTAGCAGCTGATGACCTTCGCCGTGTCCGCCACGCTTTCGCCCTTGGAGGCGGAGGAGGAGGCCGCGTCGGTCATCGAGAGCACATTCCCGCCGAGCTCGTACATGGCGGCTTCAAAGCTCATCCGCGTGCGTGTGGACGGCTCGAAGAAGAGCGTCGCGAGCTTCTTGCCGTGACATTTCTCCGCATAATCCGCGGGATGCGCGATGATGTCCTCCGCCGTCGCGATGAGGGCGTCGAGCTCGCTTACCGAAAGATCGAGTATGTCGATGACGCTTCTCATTTCGCCCCTCCGATCCAGCTCTCGTCGGACGGATTGTCCCGGAAAGCGATGAGCCGCGCGATGTCCTCGGGACGGATGTAATGCTCT
>JAFZPN010000158.1 GCA_017550315.1 Clostridia bacterium | reverse complement strand
GTGCGCGCTGATCGGCGAATGAGCGCGGGACGGCATAACCAATCACGGCAAACACAAAACAGGGACTGCTTCTTACAGTCCCTGCATTTTTATTGTGTTTCAGGCTCATTCGTCCTTATCGCGGTTCCTCAGAAGGACGACGGCTGCGGCAGCGATGGCCAGAACGGACACCGCGATGCACACGATCGGCACGACGCGGATGCCCTCTTCCTCAACAGGCTGCTGCTCCGGTTCCTGCCCGCTGTCGGTCTGATCTCCCGCAGGCACCTCCTCGGAGATGTCCTCCGTCTCCGGCGCGGGCGCGGCTCCGCCGACCGGCAACCAGTGCGCATACAGCACGTGATCGCCGAGGTGGGTGACCTTCGTCTCCGCCGTCACACGCGTGCCGCCCGTCCGCGAGGTGTACCACCCGTCAAACGGCGCGGTATCCACGACGGACAGATCCGCAAGCCCTTCGTAGGTCCCGCCGAAGGTCACGGTCATGGGATCGGTCGATCCTTCGATGCCGTTCCAGTCGAACGAGACGGTCATCTCCGTCACCGGGGTGCTCTGCTCGGCCATCGTCGGCGGGACATATCCCTCGGCGGAGAGGCCGTAGAATTCCAGCTCCGCGACGTCTCCGTGCTCCGCGCCGTTCCAGTAGCGGTAATACTGATAGCCCCGGTTGTCTTCAAACTCGGTGATGACCTGCCAGGACCACGATTCCGCCTCCGCCGTACTCGTCCAGAGGGTCGTCCACGTCTTCATGTCGTCCGAGCCCTGGATCGATGCGCCTTTGAAGCGGGCCGTCCAGTTTTCACGCGGCATGATGCGGACCTTCGAGAGGATCTGCGGAGAATCCAGCGCGATCCCGGCGTAGGCGTAATCCGCGGCCTTCGCGGTCGGATCGTAGTAAGTGTAGCGGTCCCCGTCGAACGCGGCCGACGCGCCGGTGCCCGTTGTTCCGTCCCAGCCGGTCTCCTCGCCGATGACCTCGCCCGTGAGCTTCACCGGCCCCGCGATCGCCGTCCCGAGGGGATAGCCGTACAGCTCGACCTCCGCGACGTCGCCGTGCTCATAGCCGTTCCAGTAGCGGTAGTACCGGTAGCCCGTGTTGTTGTCGATGTCGGTGATCTCCTGCCAGTCCCATTCCCGGGCGGAGTGCTCGCTCACCCAGAGGGTCTCCCATTCGTCCATGTCGTTCGAGCCCTGGATCGACGCGCCTTTGAAGCGATCCAGCCAGTTCTCGCGCGGCATGATGACGATCTTCGAGAGCACGTAGGGGGAACCGAGATCGACGCCGCAGTAGGCATCCTCCGACGCTTTCGCCGAGGGATCGTAATAGGTGTAAATGTCGCCGTCAAAGGCCGCCTTCCGGCCCTTGTCGCGCTGACCGTTCCAGCCGGCGGTCTCGCCGATGAGAGTGCCTTCGAGGAGCGCGGAGCCCGCCGGGATGTCCGTCCCGGACGCCGGGTAATCGGACGCGCAGGCCGCGGTCGTCAGGACCACGCCGCAGAGAATGCCGAGGGTGATTTTCCCGAGAAGTCTCATGCCGTCTTACTCCCCTTTCTCTTGATTCCGCCGAGGACGGCCATGGTCCCCGCCACGAGGACGATGCCCGCCGTCATGACGATCCACTCCGCGTCGGACATGGAGGCCGAACGGGAGGCACGCGGTGCGGCGGTCTCCGTCTCCGGTTCCGTGACCGCTTCGACGGGTTTGGGCGCGGGAATCTCGGCGATGACGTCGACGGGGGCGTTCTTCGCCGCGAGCATCCGCTGCCACGTCTTGCCGCCCTCGATCCGCCCGGAGGCGAGCGTCACCGGCAGCTCGGTCACAACATTGCTCGACACGGTCAGGCTCTTGTTCTTGAAGATTTTGCCGTTGGCGTACTGATAATAGGCGTTGTTCGGGCCGGTGACGCGCGCGTAGTATTTGCCGCCCGCGGGGACCGTGATGCTCTCGCCGGTGCCGATCTGCTTGCCCTCGGTCCAGTCGTCGGTGATCTCATACCAGAGCAGATAGTCCGAATCGACCTTGCCGTACGTCGTCCCGGTCAGAGTCCACATGCCGTCCCCGTTGTCGACGCCGTCCACGGTCAGGCCGAGGAGGTATTTCTGCGGGTTCCAGAGCGTGCCAAACCAGGTGTCGTAGCGGTATTCGAGCGACGCACGGAACGCCTCGCGCCAGGTGTCGTAATCGTTGGGCTGTCCCCAGCGCAGCCAGTTCATGTCGTGCGAGGCCTTCACGGTATCGGCGCAGTCGTCGAAGGTTTGGACGATCTCGGCGTCCTCCTTGCCCATCACCTGATCGACGATCTCCCGGAGCTGTTCGTTCATCTCGGTGATCAGGTGCAGATAGTCGCCCTTGCGCCACGCCTGCTCGAACCAGCAGTGCTGCTGCTCGACGTCGTTGTACGCGAAGGTTGTGCCGAAGAGGGTCGGGTCATACATGACGCCGGGGCCGCTCTCGAAGTCCCACACGGGGCCGAACTTGATGACCTCGCCCGCGTCCTTCGTCATGTACGTGGACGTGCGGTAGATCTCCCAGTTGAGGTAGTAGGCGTAGATCAGGGTCTGCGCGGCGTAGCTCCGCTCGTCGACGTAGTCGGTATAGTGCTTGCCGAGTTCGTTGTAGCCCGTGTCGGAGAAGAGCGCGTTCTCGAATTCCTGCACGTACTGCGCAATGTACTGCACCATCTCCTTCGTCGGGTAGGCGGGGGACTTGATGTTGACGAACATGTTGTGCTGCGTGCGGAAGCCGCATTCGCCGTAGTGGTTGCACATGATCTCGAGGATGTAGCCGCCCGTGATGTCGGTGCCCTCGGGAACGGAGGAATTGACCGCGTAGCTGTAGCTCTTGATGCCGGCGGCGATCGCGGGATCGCTCTTCTTGTTCGCGACCTGCGCGACCTTCGTCGACGGCATGTCCGTCTTGTCCTCGAGGTCGGTGACGGTCATCGAGCCGTTTATGTCCATGCGCTCCGTCAGGACGTACACCCCCCAGTAGTCGCCGTCGATATAGACGTCCACGAACCGCGTGCACTGGTTGAAATACGCGTCCTTGATGAGGGCGTTGTAGGTGTTGAAGGCCATGACGTAGGAGAGGCCCGTCGCGTCATAGTTGCCCCAGGTGCGGATGCGCAGCAGGGACCACTTCTTGCTTCTCCCCGCGCCGGGCACGAGCTCCGCCTTCTGACCGAGGTTGATGTTATAGGAGTTCTTCGTGTTGAGCCGCCCCGAGCGCTCGTAGGAGGTGAGGCCGTGTCCCTTCATGCGGGTCATCGCGCCGTCGTAAACGGTCCGCCCGTATTCGTCGACCATGAAGATCGAGCCCTCCTCCACGTCGCTCTGGGAGGAGTTGATGCGGATCATCGCCTCGTCGCCGCCGGTCAGCGTGATCCACACGGTCGGGATCGCCCCGCCCTGCATCACGTTCACGGCGTATTTCACATAGACGCCCTCGGCCTCGTTGTACTCGTAGAGGTTCGCCTTGTCCGCCGAGAGATCGCAGACATAGCTCTCCCCGGGCGCGACGGTCTTCCCCGTCGTCTCGTCGTAAGCCACGAGCTTGCCGTCGTAGCGGATCGTCACGCCGGTGCGGTCCACGGCGCCGGGGAGGAACAGATAGTAGTTTTTCCCGGTCGCTTTCCAGACGGAGAGGTCCTCGGGCAGTTCTCCTCCCGCCACCACGGTGAACGGCGCCTGATCCTTCGTCGTGTAGACCAGCGCTTCGTCCGCCGCTGTGGCAAAGGCGGCACAGGCGATCATCAGGGTCACGGCGCAGAGGAGGAAGAGAAGCCCCCGCCCCGCGCGTCTCATCATTGTCTTCATTCCGGTTCCTTTCGAGCCATCCCGCGCCGCGGATGCGGTCCGTGCGGGAGCCATGCTGTCGGTTTATTTCGTTCTGTCGCCCACCTCGCGCAGAATGTCGCAGGCGGGAGCGGGGATCCTTCCGAGGGCGTCCGGTCCGACATTCAGAAGGTAGTTGATCCCGCGTTCGTTCAGGTGTTTTTTCAGCCGGATCACCTCATCGGCGGGCTTCCAGTTGTTGTCGAAGCTCTTGTAGCCCCACGTGTCGTTGAGCGTTGCGGGCGTCTCAAAGAGCATCTCGCCCTTGTCGTCCGGCGGGATCTCGTTGTCCCCGGCGGAAGTATAGTCGCCGTATCCGTTCCCGATACGGGAGTTCACGAGGCAGTCGGGCTGATAGTGCTTCACGAGGCGGTAAAGCTCGTCCGTCTCTGCCGGACTAATCGTGAAGGGGACGTCGAACCAGATCAGGCAGAGGTCGCCGTACCGCGTGAGGATCTCCGTGACCTGCGGCTTGATCTTCTCTTCAAAGCAGCGGGCGTAGTCCTTTTTCTCCGCGTCCGGGAAGTCCCAGTTGTTCGTCCACCAGGCCTTGCCGCCGCCCCAGGTCTTGCCGGTCTTGTATCCGCCGCCGTCCGGGTGGTTCCAGTCGAGGTCCTGCGAATAATAGAGGCCGAACTTCAGACCGTGACGCCGGCACGCCTCGGAAAGCTCCCCGACGACGTCCCGCCCGAAGGGGGTCGCGTCGACGATGTTGTATTTCGAGACATCGGACTTGTACATCGCGAAGCCGTCGTGGTGCTTCGAGGTGAAGACCATGTACTTCATCCCCGCGTCGACGGCGAGCCGCGCCCACTCGTCCGCGTCGAAGAGGATCGGGTTGAACGCCTCGGCGAGCCGCGCATATTCCGCGTTCGGGATGCGGAAATACTGCTGCGCCCACTCGCCGATATCGTCCATGCGGCGGCCCCTCCACTCCCCGGCGGGCAGCGCGTAGAGGCCCCAGTGGATCATCATGCCGAACTTTGCCGATTTGAACCATTCGCCAGCCGTCATCTCACACCTCGAAACGGAAGAAATTCTTCGTATTGTTGTAGCAGATATCGCAGACGAGCGTCGCGAGGTCCTCCGGCTCGAAGGGATAGAGCCCGTCCTCGACCCATGTGCCGATCAGGTCGCAGAGGATGCGGCGGAAATACTCGTGCCGCGGATAGGACGTGAAGGAACGGCTGTCCGTCAGCATCCCGAGGAATTTGCCGAACGCGGAGAGGTTCGCGAGCTGCTTCATCTGCGCGCGCATGCCGTCGATGGAGTCGTTGAACCACCACGCGGAGCCCTGCATGACCTTCGGGAATCCGTCGCCGGAGGTCTGGAATGCGCCGAGCACGGTGCCGATGGCCGCGTTGTCGGTCGGGTTGACGGAATAGAGGATCGTGCGGGGCAGGCCTGCGCCGGATTCCATCGCGTCGAGCAGCGAGAGGATCGCCGGGACGCTCATCTGCCCGATCGTGTCAAAGCCGGTGTCCGGGCCGAGTTTTCCATACATCACGGTGTTGGTATTCCGCGCGACGCCCATGTGCAGCTGCATGACCCAGCCGCGCTTCGCGTATTCCCCGGCGAGGAAGGCGAGCATCTCGGATTTCAACAGGCAGAGCTGCTCGACGGTCACATCCCGCCCGTCGGAGGCGAGCGCGGTCCGGAGGGCTTCGTTCGACGCGTAGGGATTGGGCTTGACGTAGAACGGGTACTCGTCGAGGCCGTGGTCCGCGGTCCGGCACCCCATGGAATCGAAGAAATCGATCCGGCGGCCGAGGGCTTCTTTCAGCGAATCGAGATCGGTGACCGGGATCCCCGCCGCCGCGCCGAGCCGCTCGTAATACGCCGCAAGCCCGGCCTTGTTGATGTTGAAGGCCTTGTCCGGGCGGAACGCGGGGAGCACCTTCGTCGGGAAGCTGTCATCCGAAGCGAGCATTTTGTGGTATTCGAGCGAATCCGCCGGGTCGTCGGTCGTGCAGAGGAGCTCGACCCGGGACCGGGTGATCAGGGACCGCACGCTGAACGCGGGTTCCGCGAGCATCTCGGCCGTCGTCTGCCAGATCGCGTCCGCGGTCGACTCGGAGAGGATGTCCGTGATCCCGAAGAAGCGCTTGAGCTCGAGGTGGGTCCAGTGATAGAGCGGATTGCCGATGAGGGAGGGCATGATCTTCGCGTAGGCGAGGAACTTGTCGTAGTCGGAGGCGTCGCCCGTGATGAATTTCTCCGATACGCCGCAGGAGCGCATCGCGCGCCATTTATAGTGGTCGCCGCCGAGCCAGAGTTCGGTGATGTTCGCGATCTGCCGGTCCTCGGCGATCTCCTTCGGGGAGACGTGGCAGTGGTAATCGATGATCGGGAGCTGTTCCGCGTAGCGGTGATAGAGCACCTTCGCGGTCTCGTTCGTCAGAAGGAAATTCCTTCCCATAAAGTTCTTCATGGATTCACCTCGGTTCCGTCGCCGCCGGACGGAGATTTCGGATTCATAGATTCATATAGGTATATGATACAATAGGAAAGGGATTTTGTCAAGGGGTTTCGGCGGGATCGGCGACGGAGACCGTCCCGTCCGGCCACAGCGACTCCGCCGCGCGGCGGATCTCCGCCCTTCCCTCCGTGGAAATCGTGTCGAAGAGGCTGACCGCGATCTGTTTCCCCTTTTTCCGCCATTTTCCGACCACCGTCCCGTCGAGCAGGACGGCGGGCATGACGATCCCCGCGAGGTTGAAAATGCCCCGCATGAACGCCTGCGGAAGGAACAGGCTTTCCTTTTTCTCGTAGCCGAGCATGAGCGGATCAAAACCCGCGAGGAAGATGCACCGCGGCGCGGAGACGGATGAGGTCTCGTGCGGAATGTAATAATACGTCCGCCCGCCGCACTCCGCGGCCGTGACCGGGAGCTCCTCGAGCCACCCTTTCACCTGCGACGCGGTCGCATGGAACCAGTACATCGCGTCGTGTACGGAAGCGGGGCCGTAATAGGTAAAATACCGCCGGGCGATCTCGCGCATGGCGTCCTCCTCTGGAATCGGCGCAAAATCCGGCGAGAGCACGAAAGTCCTGTCTTCCTTCACCGCGTAATGCAGAAAGCCGCGCTCGCACATCTCCCGGATGCCGCCGCCCCACTGGTTGAACATGCTGTCTTCTTCGGCCGACGTCATCCTGGCACGCAGGCGGCATATCTCTTTCAGCTCTTCCCTCGTGCGCGGGCCCGCCGAGAGCGCGTCGAGGATCGTATCCGCGAGCGTCTTCTGCCTCTCCGGCGTCAGCGCCCAGGCATCGCGCCGATTCCAGAAGGAGTACCCGCTCCATTCGTTCCGCCGGTAATCCCGCCCGTTCCCGCAGTGCATGAACAGG
>JAFZPN010000157.1 GCA_017550315.1 Clostridia bacterium | reverse complement strand
TCATGTTCTCATCCTCCATTTCATGAATCCGGACTGTTATGTTCCTTCAAAGGCTATAACCTCGCGAAAGGAGCAATCGTTACATGGATTGAAGATTTTTTCTTTGCGTGTCGTTATATCATTTATGCTCCGCCAGCCAGATGGACACCCGCGACTGGATCGCCGACGCGCAGGTCTCTGCTGTCGATTTTCCGCCGAGAAAAGCGGAGATCTCTTCTTCGACGATCTCTCTGACCTCTGACGGGAGACGTTCCGCAATGCGGGTGACATGCCGCGAATCGAGATCCTTTTTTAGGCGCACTGCATCTTCTTCGGTGAATTCAAAGACATATCCCGGTTTGTCGAGAGTTTCCGAAGTTGGGGGCGGCACTTCCGGATCCTTCTTCGCCATCCCGCCTCCGCCGGAGAAGGATCCGATGATGTAATAATCGTAATACTCTTCGCAGAGCTCGCCGTAAACGTCTTTGAGGACCGGGATGGTTCCACCTCCGGTAGGACGACCATCCGGGAAGCGGTCCGGCTCCATGCAGGCGGCGATGAACTCCCAGGCGAGATCCGGGGCGGCGGCGTCCTTTCCGATCATGAAGGTATCGCTGAAAGCCAGATCGAAAATCGTTCCCTCCGCCCCCGCGTATCCGATGCGCGTAAAATCATTCGTGCCGAACCAGACGGGATCGCGGACCAGACTCTGCAGATTAAAATAGGCGACTCCCTGGAGGGCGATCTTGTTGTTGTGGTAGAACTCATACTTCTCCTCCGGCTCGACCTGCGCGAGAGGGGAGGTTTTGACATATTCGCTCTGAGTCGGCAGCGCGCCGAGGAATTTCAGCCAGCGCAGAAACTCCGGGCTGTCGAAGGAACAGGTCCCCGCCGCGAGATCGACGAAGGATAAATAACCGTTTTCTCCGAGCAGCATCAGCTGTCCCATTTCCTGCGAGACGTCCATCAGCATGACGCCGTCCGGGAGGCTTTCTGCAAAATCCAGCATCTCCCCGACGGTCCAGCCGGATTTCCCCGCGAGATCCCCGAGGAGCGCGTCGTTTCCGAGGAGGGTCTGGGCCGCCATTACGTCCGAGATGCCCCAGATCTTCCCGTCCGATGTCATGAAAGATTCGAGCACGGTGCCGAAGACGTTGTCGAGGTTGATGTGCGGGTCTTTTTCGAGATACGGGGTGAGGTCGCGGTACAGCCCTTTTTCCATCACGGTCTCGGCGACTTTGTTCGTCCCTTTTGCCGCGATGATGACATCCGGCTTGACACGCCCCGTTGCCAGATCGAGCGCGAGCCTTTCCGCGCCGGCAAACGGATTGAACCGGGTGTTGAGTTCAGAATAATCGAGGACCGCCACGGTGATCCCGTGTTCGGCTTCGATTTTCTTGATGTTCTCCTTGATGTCCGCATCCGGGTCTTTGGCATAAGCGACGATGAAATCCGCGTCTTCCGGTACGACGGGGCCTTCTGCCTGGTCGTCTTTGGGAGACGATGAAGCGGTTCCGGACGTACCCGTTCCTGTCTTCCCGCAGGACGGGAGGAGGCAGAGCAGGACAAGGAGGAGTGCGAAAGTGCAGGATATAGAGCGTTTCATGAGGATTCTCCTTTCTGTCTTGCAGGGCAGTTTATCACGATTTGAAACCGAAATCTGCCTTTGTGACCTCTCCCGTTTTCCGGTCGATGCGGAAAGAGGCGACCCGGGATTCCCTGTCTTTCTCGGTGAATCCCTCGGCGGCTTTTTTCTCCCCGATGGGCTCGATCCCCGTGCAGTCGAGAGCGTCGATTACGACCCAATCCTCGCTCACGCCGAGAACACCGGACAGGATCAGATCACCGAGCGCGATCTCCCCGGCGGATTCCCCGTTCCCCGTGTCGATCAGGCGGATTTTGCCGCCGGAATAATCGTACACATAGATACGCTCCTCCTCCGAAGACTTTTTGGTGGGGAGATAGGAGAAGACGAATTCGGAATCGGCGGGATTGACTGCGAGGTAGCGATCAAAGAAGAAGAAGTTACCCCAGATTCTTTCGGTGACCGGGATCGCTTCGTCCTCCCCGCCGTCGATCGGCACTCGCCATAGATCATACACGCGGAGTCGGCTGTTGCCGGGATCGGGCGCTTCGGGGAACTGTTCGACGGTGTTTTCGTTGTTGCGGGCGAGATACAGATATCCATCCGATACATTGGATACATGCTCATACGTCTTCCCGGTGTCGACCCGGCGGAGCCGTCCCGTTTCTTCCGCCACATACAGAATACCGTCCTCCACATAGAACTGCCGAAGACCGTCGATTCCCTCCGGCGTCAGGTCTTCCTCTTCCGTACCGTCGAGAAGCACGCGCCGGATGTGTGTCTTTCCATCTCCGGCAGACGACCACACGGGGTACCAGAGGTAGCCATCCGACACGCACCACCTCCATCCGGTCTGTTCATCCGGTTCGGCGAGGTACGCGAGCTCCGTCAGAACCTGCCCGGCATAATCGAGCGCGTACCATGCACGACGGACGCCAACGGGCGAAAACTCCGTGCAGAAGAAATACACAGTGTCCCCTACAGCGGCAAGACTTGTGATTTGTTTCCCAGCGAACGGACAGGCTGCGGCGTCCAGCTCGTGAGAGCAGTTCGGATCGGCGTGCAGGGAGCCATTCTCCCCGGTCGCTGGATCGTACCAGCGGATCAGGTCGAAATCGGTGTAAGACCCCGCGTCGTGGATCTTCCAGATCCGCCCGTTGGCTTGCGCGGAAGCGGCCGAATAGGCGGTTTTGTGTAGATCTTCATTTACCTGCTTCTTCCCGCAGGACGGGAGGAGGCAGAGCAGGACAAGGAGGAGTGCGAAAGTGCAGGATATGGAGCGTTTCATGAGGATTCTCCCTTCTGCGCCGCGACGGCGGCTCTTGTCAGTTCGAGATCTGCTTGAGCAGACGCTTGATCTCCGCGTCGACGGTCTTCTTCATGGTCTGGAGCACGGAGCCGAAATTGCCCGTCAGCCCGACAAACGAGCCCTTGAGCAGCTTCGCCGCGACCTGCTCCTGCCAGGCGTTGATGCCGAAGTCGAAGTAGATGCTGTCAAACGCGATCGCCAGCATTTCGGCGGATTCCGCGTCGCGGGTGTACTTCGTCATGATGAGCGTCTCGATGTACTCGGGGACGATGTTCTGCTGCGTATAGAACGCCATCGCCTCGAGGAGCATCCCGACGTATTCCGCGCGGCTCGCGTCAAACGAGAGCGGCATGACGGAGAGCTCCGCGCCGAACGAGGGAGCGTAGTAGCGTTCCTGTGCCGCGTCGTACTTCGGCACCGGGACGAACCCGAAGTTGAAGTCGTAATCGCGCATGTTGGCGAGCGAGTTCGGGTTGGATGTGATGAACATCGCGCGGCCTTCCTTGAAGGTCCCGGCGACCATCGCGTCCGAGGAGTCGACGTTCTGGCTCGTCGTGTTGTACCAGCCGCCGTTCGAGGACACGTCGAGGATGTGCTGCATCTTCGTGACCGCCAGCTCGTCCGTCGGCAGATCGAACACCGGATAGCCGTCCGCGTCCTGCGTGATGAGCGCGATGCCGGAGCCGAAGATCATGCGCAGAAAGTGCTCCTTGACCGAGCTCTCGACGCCGAACTGGTCCGCGTTCGTCGTCTGGCCGTCGCCGTTGATGTCCTGGTTCGCTTCGTCCGCGAGCGCCATCATATTGTCGATCGTCCACTCGCCGTTGCGAACGTATTCGTAGGGCGAGGTGAGGTTCATCTTCGTGACCATGTCCGTGTTGAAGGCATAGCCGCCCGCGCGGGACAGCACACTCAGGCTGAAATTGCCCGACGCCGCGTACTGGGTCGTGCCGATCTTGAAGATCGACGAGGCGTACGGATTCCACCACGCCTCGTCGAGAGAGACGTAGGGAAGGGAGCCCATGTCGGCGAGGTACTGGATCGCGCCCGTGATCCTCAGGTCGTACATCATGAAGAGGTCGTAGCTCGCGTCGCCCGACGTGACGTATTTCCCGATGACGTCCGGGTTGACCTGCGCCATGGTGTCGGTCGCGATCTTCGCGTTGAAGCGGTTCTCGAGCGTGTCGGTGCGCTTGAAGATCGCGTCGTTCAGGGCTTCCCCCGTCAGATCCTCGGCTTCGAGGACGTTGTACGCCCACGCGAGCCATTCCTGGCTGTGGTGCAGGATGTGGATCTCAAAGCCCTGCATGTCCGTGTCCGGGAGGCCGTCCGTGAGCTCGGTCTCCGGTTCGGTCTCGATGGCCGTGTTTTCCGCGGCAGCCGCATCCGTAGCCGCGGAGGAGGGGTTTTCGTCCGTTTTCTTGTTCTCCGCGCATCCGGCGAAGGCGCCGAGGAGGAGGGAGAGGAGGAGCAGG
>JAFZPN010000010.1 GCA_017550315.1 Clostridia bacterium | reverse complement strand
GGACTTCCGGAGCTCCGCCTCGTTCGCCGGGAGCGAGAGAAGGAAGTCGAGCCAGCGCAGGTAGAGCGGATCGTCGAACGAGCAGAGGCCGGCCTCCCGGTCGAAGAAGACGCCGTAGCTGTTCTTCCCGAGCAGGCGGGAGGCGGCGTTCTCGCGGGTCAGTCCCTCCATGCGGATGACGTCCTCCGGCAGGGACTCAAAGAAGTCGAGCATTTCGGTAAGCGTCCAGCCTCCCTCCGGCAGGACGGACGCCGGCGCGACGATGGTGTTCACGTAGAATTCGTCCGGGATCGCCCACATGCCGCCGCTCTCGGTCGCAAGCACCCGCTGGACGCAGCCGAGGACGTTTTCCCGGTTCACGGTGGAGTCCGCGTCGAGGAAGGGTGCGAGATCGAGGTAGGCGCCGTGCTCGTACATCCAGGTGAGATCCGCGCCGTCCATGCGTCCGAGTACGACGTCCGGGCGGTAGGTCCCGGTCAGGATGTCCTGCACGAGCTTCGATCCCGCATCCTCATAACCGTAGTCGTTGAAATAGTCGCGCGCGGCGATACGGACTGTGGGATGATTCTTGTTGAAGTCCACAATGGCAGCCGGGATGTAGGCGGGAAGCTGGATCGTCGTGCAGAATTCCAGCACGGAGACCGACGCGAGGTCGGTTGCGTCGGCTTTCCTCCAGAGCGCGGTGTCCATCGGCTTCCCGTAACGCTGGTCGCGAATCACGAAGGTGTCCTCGTCTGCCGCGTCAACCAGTCTGCTGTCCTGCGCGACACAGTTGGAATTCATCCAGTCCATGAGAAGGACCGGTTCCTCGCCGTTGCGCCAGACCCAGACGCCGGTGGAATCCTGAAAGACGATCGCGCCGTCGGACAGGAAATGGAAATATTCGACCTGCGGCGAATCGAAAGATTGCGGCAGATCCCGTCTCTCGCCCTGTTTTCCTTCCGCGTTCAAAGGCGCGACGCCGATCTTCCCTTTTGCCCGAGACTTGCACCAGACGACTCCGTCCGGCGCGCGCAGAAGTTCGGCTTCTTCGCTCGAACCCTTCCCTCTGGCCAGCACGGTGAAATCCGGCGAAAAGATGACGAGCTCCATGTCCGTCAGCAGGTAGAGGTTGCCGTCCGCGTCTTCTTCCAGGTCCAGCGTATTGACGTAGTCCGCCCAGTCCTTTTTCATCAAATCGGCAAAATCCTCGCCGAAATCCGTAAACCCGTCCTCCATGTGCCAGCGGCAGAACATCAGGCGTTCTTCTCCGGTTTCGTGGTTGTCATATCCCGCGAGCCAGCACACGCCGCCTTCCTCCATGCAGGCATGGTACACCCGATAGCCTTCCGGCATGGAGACGGGGATCTCCAAAAGGACCGTGCCGTCGTTCTGAATCTCCAGATAGCGGCTTACCCGTACTTCTTCTGCGTATTCTTCCGTCATGCACCGCAGGATTCCGGATTCCGCGTCGTATTCCACACCGTCGGGGATGAGATAGACATCGTCCGGCAAAAAGGACTGCACATGGCGGTAGACATTTTCGAGCGTCTCCGTCGCGCCGATGTTTTCGGGCAGATCGTCCGCCGTGATGATCCCGGGTTTTGTACTGTCCGCCGGTTTCTCCGTCCGCGCGGTCTTGCCCCTGCCGCATCCGGTGAACGCGAAAAGAAATGCGAGAAACAGGGCGGGAATTTGCAAACGATGTTTCATTCTGATACCTCCGTCATTTCATCATGCTTTCGGCGATCTTCAAAAGGACCGACGCGTCCGTGCGGATCCCGGTGAGGAGAAAATTGTATTCGTCCGTCCACGTCACGCTGACCTTGCCGTCCGGGTGGGTGAGGATCAGAACGTCCCGGCCTCCCCGCTCGACCTGTTCGACGCCGAGCTCGGCCGGATCAAACCGGGTCTCGTTCGCCTCCGACGCCGCGGACTGGAGGACGAAGACATAGGCGTCCCCGTCGTCCGTGAGCTCGTAATGCACCTCGCGCTCGCCCGCGTCGACGCCGCCCAGCCGCCATCCCGCCGGGAGATACGTCGGGTAGCGGACCTCCTCGATCCGCGCGGGGACCGTCTCCTCCGCAGGCAGCCGGACCTTCACCGCGCTGGCGTAGTAGTTCACGACCGCATCCCAGAACGCTGCGCGGACCGGCTGGACCGTCATCGTCAGCGCAAAGAGGATCGCGACCGCCGTGACGAGGAATCCCGCCGTGCTCCGGGAAATGCGCCAGAGCCCGTCGAGCCATCCCCGCCGCCTCTCCTGCCGGATCGCCGCGCGGATCGCCTCATCCGTCTCCGCCGAAATCGCGATCCCCTCCGTGTCGATGGTCCGGAAGGCGTCGATCTCCCCGCGCAGCCACTTCTTCGCGCCGTTCCGGATCAGGCTGTCCCGGACGGCGTTTTTGTTATTCGTTTTCTTCGCCATCTTCTCCGATCTCCTTTCCGATTTTTTCGAGGCTCCTGTGCAAGATCGTTCCGACCGTCGCGCGCTTGATGCCGAACATCGCGCCGATCTCCGCGTAGGACCGCTCGAAGTAGTACCGCTCGATGACAATCTCCCGCGCGGGCGAGGGGAGCGCGTCCACGGCCCGCCGCACCGCTTCCGCACGCTCCTCGCGCAAAAGGACACCCTCGGGGCCCGTATCCTCTTCCCCGCCGGGCGGAGGCTCGCCGTCCTCGTCCTCGTAGGAGGTGAAGCGGATCTTCGCGGCATGGCGGCGGTAGTTCGAGACGACGTTGTGGATCATCATCACGAGGCTGCCCCAGCGCAGCTCCTCGGGCTGGCCGATGAAGCGCGACTTGTAGCGGATGACCTTCAGCCAGACCTCCTGCGTCAGATCCTCCGCGAGCGCCCGGTGCTCCGCGAACGACACGCCGAGAAGACGGCAGATCATCGCCGCCGTTCTGTCGCGCGTCGTCTCATAGAAGGCGGCCAGATCGTTCCGTTCCGCTTCGCTCAGCCCGTAGGATTCCTTCCGCATCGTCCCTCTCCTTTGCTTTTTCTCTTTGGCTCTATTATACCATGTTCCGCGATCCGCGGCAAGTGCCGTCTCCCGCTCCGCGCCTCTGTCAGGTAATACACCCGACGGAGGAGAAAATTTCAGGAAAAAGCAAAAAAGCGCGAAAAAAAGGACCGATTTTTAGTCAGTCCTTTCATTCGATTCCACGGATAAGGTTTCATTTCCTCACGGCAAGAATGGCTTCGAGCGTGTCCCGGTCGCCTGCGCCGACGCCGAGGTTTGCGTAGATCCCGTCGCCGCTGAGCACCCCGATCACGTCGAGGACATCGCGCGCCCCGCCGCAGACCATCATGCGCTTGCCCGCCGCCCGGATCCTGCGGTACACGTCAAGCCAGTGCATGGGTCCGGGCTTTCCCGCGCCGTACACCCACTGCACCGCGTTCAGGTTCGGCAATTCCAGGATGCTGTCGAGGTGACAGAGCTCCCCGATGCCGTCGAGGTGGTAGATCGTGTTCGTCAGGCGTTCGGTGTCCCTCTTGAGCGTGGGCAGCACGAAGCGGCGGAACATCTCGTTCCCGATCATGTAGCAGAAATCGCACTGGATGATGTACGACGGATCGGGACTGAGCAGCCCGCACCAGTCGGTGTATCCCGCGCTCGCCGGGTGCAGAACGGACGAGAAGTCCCGGTAGGCATCGACCCACGCCGCCTCGACTTCCCCGACGAGGCGCATGACCTCCTCCGGCTCGTCCACGAGGGCGAAGAGCAGATTTTCCGTTCCGCAGAGGGAGGCCGCCACGTCCATCACGCCGCCGAGATCGGGCATCCCCATCACGACGGTCTTCCCCCAGCGGTCGAGTCCGGCCCGGTAGATCGCCTTGATGCGCTGCGCCCACACGTTGTCGGGATCGTAATGCGCGTGGATTTGGGCGATGGGCTGATCCTTCTCCGGGAAGAACCAGACCTGTCCGGAGGAATTGTCGAGCTTCGCCCCGCAGAAGGCCGCCAGCACGCCCGGTCCGAACGCGTCGAAGTTCACGCGCGGATAGGCGTCCCCGGCGAAATCAAGCGTCGAGAGCTCCTCATCAAGGGTATCGATCAATTCTTCGGGCGTCCAGCGGAAGTCCGCGCAGGAGTACTGCGACAGGGTCGGCGCCTTCGCATGCCCGGCCTTCGGATGCGCGCCCCAGATCGTCACGGGGATGAGCGGACCCTCGAGCGTGCCCGCCCACCACCGCGCGTGACGGTCGAGGACTTCGTTCATTCTCTCTTCGGTGAAAGCGACTGCCATGATTCCCTCCCGTTATTCTCCCGCAAGTCTGTATATGAGATCATAGGCGTAGGCAAGGCACGTCGGCAGACCGGGAGCGGTCCCCCGCTTTCTGTCCGCGCTGTCCGTGCGCTCGCCTCTTCCCTTTTCTCCGATTATAGCATACTCCGGGCGGGAATGCAAGACGGATTTCGCGCACGCGGTCAGGAATGCTCGGCCAGCCAGATCGAGACGCGGGACTGGATCTTTCCTGCGCAGTCCTCCGCCGATCCGACGCCCGCGGCAAATGCGGAGATCTCTTCCGCGACGATCGACGAGATTTCGGGGGACAGGGATTCCGTCATCGGATAGCCAGCGCGCTCGTCGAGAAAGCGGCTGAACTTTTCAAAATCCTCCCATGTCGGGATCATGATCCAGCCGGGATTACGCAGATCTTCCTTCGTCGGGAAGACGCCGTCCTCGGCATATCCGCCCGCCTGGCTGCGGGAACGGCCGCCGAAGGTGATGATCTCATAGCCGCCGTTGTCGATCATCTGCGCGGCCTGCCCGCGGAAATACAGTTTGAGCGCGGGATAATCGAAATGCGCGGCGTGCGTTTCCGAGACCAGCGCCCGGATGATCTCCCACGCGAAGTCCGGCTCGCGGCAGAAGGAGGTCATCACGATCGCCGCGCGGCACTCGACGGACGTGCCGCTGCCGTTCTCTATGGGAAAGCCGGGGACGATCCAGTCCTTCGTGCCGAATGTTGCTTCGAGCCACGTAAGATCGCGGAAACCGTTGTACAGACGGAGATGGGATAGCGCGACGCGGCCCGTCCAGTGCTCTTCGAGGTTCTCGCCCCGGAGATCATCCATCGGCGGATTCCGGGCTGAGAGCGCGGCGAATTCCGCCGGGAGGGAGGCATAAAAGCGCAGCCAGCGCAGAAATTCCGGGCTGTCAAACGAACAGGACGCGCTCTTCCGGTCGACAAACGCCGCGTAACCGTCCGGGCCGAGGAGATCTTCCGCCGCGCTGTTCTGTGTGAGCCCGGCCATCAGATATGCGTCCGCCGGGAGCGCCTCGATGAAGTCGAGCAGTTCCGCAAGTGTCCAGCCGTCGGCGTACTGTCCGATGAGGAGGGGAGACGCGAGGAGGGTATTGATCTGAAACGCGGGCGCGATGCCCCACATGCCGCCGTCCTCCGTCGCGAAGAACCGCTGGATCGCACCGAAGACCGTCTCCCGGTTGACCGTGTCGTCCGCGTCGAGGAAGGGCGAGAGATCGGTATAGAGATGTTTTTCGGCGATCTGCTCCGCGACGATGCCGTCCGGGCCGCCGATCCGCGTGCTCCGGGTCTCGGTGACGACGATGTCGGGACGGTAAACGCCGGTCAGCATGTCCATCACAAGACGGTTTTCCCCGCCCTCTGGATTTTGTGCCGTGTTGTAGACCGAATAGTCCTTCGTGAGAATGCGGCGATCCGGGTGCGCTTTGTTGTATTCCACGATCGCGGTCGTGAATCCGACGGCGGAACCGCCCTTCTCCGGGTTGAAGGAGAACGCGACCTCGAGAACGGAAAGCGAGGCGAGGCTGACATCCTCCGACGCGCGGTACAGCACCGGCGCCGATCTGCCCTCTGCCGTCGCCTCGCCGAGCAGGAAGGCCTCCTCTCCGAACGCTCCGAGGAGCGCGCTGTTCAGCGGATCGACGCCGGAATTCGTGTAGTTCATCAACAGTCCCGCCGTGATGTTTCCCTCTTCGTCGAGGTCCACGCCCCAGATCCCAGCCGAGGAGGAGAAGCAGAACGCGTGTTCCCCGGCAAAGACGATCCGGTCCGGCGGGATCTCCGGCGTGAGGCGGCGCACCTGGTTCGGCGTCTGCTTGTCGAAGATCAGGATGCGGGCGGTTTCGGCGAGCCATACCGTCCCATCCGGCGCGGCGGCAAGGCGCATGGGCTGATTGAAGAGGCCGAAGACGGAACACCGTTTCTCCCCCTCCGGCGATACGACGACGATCTCCTCCTGCGTTCCGATCCAGAGATCCCCGTCGGCATCGGCGACGACCGCACTCACATGGCATCCGTACCGGGACGAGGCAGCGGAAGCGAACAGCGGGCGCAGGTCGGCGATCTCCCGCATCTCCCTGGACGCGCAGTCGAGACAGCAGAGGATCATGACGCCGTCGTCCTCAAACATTGCCATGCGATCTACCTCGGTCTCAGCCGCGACATACCAGAGGCAGTCCCCGATAAACACCCCCGCGGTATAGCATAAGCCCTCGGGGAGCGGGACGGGCGTTTCGCGGATCACGCCTGATCCCGCGCCGGAGGTGACGGCATATCCCTCCCCGGCGTCGTTCTGCATGTAAAACGAGACCGTCCCGAGCGCCGGATCGAGTCCCGGGACCGTCGCGGCGAAGCGGCTCACATACAGGGCGGCGTCGCCTCCGGGCACGGCGAGGGCTTCTGCGCGGTACACCCCGGTCAGGATGTCGTCGCGCGCGGACGGATTTTCCGAAACCGCGGTGACGCCGGGCTTTTTTGCGGTATCCGGATCGGACCTGCAGCATGCCGGGATGAAGAGCAGGCACGCCGCGAGGAGAAGAGCGGGCAGTTTTCTCATGGCAGTTCCCTTTCTGAGCGGTTGAATCGGTGGTTTGCTGCCCTAAAAGACGAAAAAAACCACCGCATGTTTCGCGCCTCGTCCGGGATTTACAAAAACTTCACAATTTTGCAGCGTTTCTCCGATCGCGGGGTCCGAACATCCGGAAATCCGGGGCTTGCAGGCCGACGGCGGGTGTGCTATAATGGAGAAAATCCGAATTGCGAAGGGAAAAAACCATGAATCTCACCGAAACCATGACCTCCTCCGAGCTGATCTTCGACGGCCGTGTCGTCCATCTCTACCGCGACACCGTCACCCTCCCCGACGGCGCGTCCGCGATTCGCGAAATCGTCCGCCACATCGGCGCGGTCTGCGTCGTTCCGCTCACCGACGAGGGCGACGTCCTCCTCGAACGCCAGTACCGCTACGCCGTCGGACAGATCCTCACCGAAATTCCCGCCGGGAAGCTCGACGCCCCGGACGAGGACTTCGCCTCCGCCGCCCTCCGGGAACTGCGCGAGGAGACGGGCGCTGTCCCGCGGGAGCTCATCGATCTCGGCGACTTCTACGGCTCCCCGGCGATCATGGGCGAGCGCATCCGCATGTTTCTCGCAAAAGGCCTGACGTTCTGCGAACAGAAGCTCGACGAGGACGAATTTCTCGAGGTCTTCCGGATGCCGCTGCGGGACGCCGTGCGCGAGGTCCTCGCCGGACGGATCGCCGACGGGAAAACCCAATGCGCGATCCTGCGCGCCGCCGCGATGACGGGCATGCTGACGGCGGAGTGAGGACCGGAACCGCCGTTTTTTCCGCATAATCCGCAGGAAAATGAATTAAAGTCTTGACTTTTCCGGAATAATCGGGTATAATAATAGTCGTAAAGATTGTTCCGGAAGGAGGCGGCGGCATGACGGAGGAGCGGGAGAGGACATATCTCGCGATCGACCTCAAATCGTTTTACGCGTCGGTGGAGTGCGTGGAGCGCGGGCTCGATCCGCTGACGACCAATCTCGTGGTCGCGGACGAGAGCCGGACGGAGAAGACGATCTGCCTCGCCGTCTCGCCCTCCCTCAAATCCTACGGGATCCCCGGACGCGCGCGCCTCTTCGAGGTGAATCAGAAGATCCGCGCCGTGAACGCCGAACGCCGCCGGGCAAACGGGTACCGGCCTTTCCGGGGGAAATCGGTCTTTGCGGGTGAGCTCACGGATCCGTCGGTCGAGGTGGATTTCCTCATCGCGCGGCCGCAGATGGCCCGTTATATGGAGGTCAGCGCGAAGATTTACGCGATCTACCTCCGCTTCGTCGCACCGGAGGACATTCACGTCTATTCGGTCGACGAGGTTTTCATCGACGCGACGACGTATCTCGACTTCTATCACCTCGACGCGCACGGATTTGCCCGAAAGCTCGTGCGGGAGGTCTTACGCGAAACCGGGATCACCGCGACCTGCGGGATCGGGACGAACCTCTATCTCGCGAAGATCGCGATGGACATCGTCGCGAAGAAGATGCCCGCGGACGAGGACGGCGTGCGCATCGCCTCGCTCGATGAAATGCGCTACCGCCGGGAGCTCTGGGAGCACCGTCCGCTGACCGATTTCTGGCGGGTGGGACGCGGGATCTCGGCAAAGCTCGAAGCGAACGGGCTCCATACGATGGGCGACGTCGCGCGGATCTCGCTTTACAACGAAGACAAGCTCTACAAACTTTTCGGCGTCAATGCGGAGCTCCTGATCGACCACGCATGGGGCTGGGAGCCCTGCACGCTCGCGGCGATCAAGGCGTACAAGCCGGAATCGAATTCCATCAGCTCCGGGCAGGTGCTCGCCGAACCCTACCCTGCCGACAAGGGGCGGCTCATCGCGCTGGAGATGACCGACGTGCTCGTCCTCGATCTGGTGGACAAGGGGCTCGTCTGCGATCAGATGGTGCTGACCGTCTGCTATGAAGGCGCGGATCCCTCCTACACCGGCGCGACGGAGACCGACTGGTACGGACGCCGGGTCCCGAAGGCCGCGCACGGATCGGCCAATCTCGGCGGGTACACGTCCTCCACGAAGAAGATTCTCGAGGCGGTGGGCGCGCTGTACGACCGGATCGTCGATCCGCATCTTTCCGTGCGGCGGATGTTCGTCGTCGCGAATCATGCGATCCCGGAGAACGAGATCCCACAAAACACGGGCGGCGAGCAGATCGGGCTCTTTGCGGACATCGACGCGATGGAGCGGGAACGGGAAGCCGCAGCCTCGGCGGACGCGGAGGAGAAGCAGTTACAGAAGACGGTCCTCGGGATCAAGAAGAAATTCGGCAAGAACGCCATCCTCAAAGGCATGAACTTCGAGGAAGGCGCGACGACCCGCGAGCGGAACCGGCAGGTCGGCGGGCATAAGGCATAAACAAATCGGTATTTGAGGAGGAGTTAAGAAATGGAATCAGAAAGCAAAAATATCAGACTTGTGAAAGTGGATTATTTCAATTTTGACGATCTGATTGATTTGAAGGTAGCGGATGATCAGAAGAACTATGTGGCAAGTAATATTTACAGTC
>JAFZPN010000156.1 GCA_017550315.1 Clostridia bacterium | reverse complement strand
GCGGATGATTTCGCAGAAGATCACAACCGAGGGCATCGATCTCGACGCGCTCATCAGCCCGACGGAGGCCCCGGTCTTCGACAAGTACGACGAGTACATCCCGTCGGAGCTGCTCCGCAAGGCCTACCGCGAGGACAAGCTGCGCTCGGACGAGATCATCAGCCGTGCCTAGCGCGGGATGCTGGAGTGAGAGGAATTACGAATTAAGAATTAAGAATGAAGAATTACAAAGTGCTGTGCGCACTGCATGTTGTAAGCCTGCCCCGCCGGGGAAGGTGTCACGGTGAAACCGTGACGGAAGGGGGAAACTCCCGTGCAGCAAGAACTTCACTGCGAAGCAAATTCACTCCGAAGGAAATTCACTCATTCCCCTTCTCTTCTCACAGCGATTTCGTAAAGAGAAAGGATTGCCACGTCGAAGAGTTTCCGCTTGCGGAAATTCACTCCTCAGCAATGACACCTGTTTATATGATGGATGCCCGGTTTCTGCGGTGTAACCGTTTGTGAACCGTGCGATAGCGCCTCAGAATCCATCCTGCAATGCACAAAATTGTGTCATTGCGAGGAGCAGGTCCCGAGACCTGCGACGTGGCAATCCGTACCCCTTCCCATTCGGCAGTTTCCGGAAAAAATTGCAGAAAATTTATAAAATCTATTGACAAAGATTTTAAATTCTAATATAATGAGGGAGCGGCTGAAGATTTCCGCCGGTCCGACTCATTCTTTCCACGAGGTACCCGCCCCATGCCCGAATTCATCTCCGTCCGCGGCGCGCGGATGAACAACTTAAAAAACATCGACGTCAACGTCCCGCGGGACAAGCTCGTCGTTTTCACCGGACTCTCCGGCTCCGGCAAGTCCTCCCTCGCGTTCGACACGATCTACGCCGAGGGTCACCGCCGCTTCGTGGAGTCCCTCTCCTCCTACGCCCGCATGTTCATCGGTCAGCTCGACAAGCCGGACGTCGATTCGATCGAGGGGCTCTCCCCCGCCATCTCCATCGACCAGAAAACCACGTCCAAGAACCCGCGCTCGACCGTCGGGACCGTGACGGAGATCTACGACTATCTCCGCCTCCTGTACGCGCGCCTCGGGATCCCGCACTGCCCGGTCTGCGGCCGCGAGATCCGCCAGACCTCGGTGGACACGATCCTCGACTCCCTCATGGCCCTCCCCGAAGGCACGCGCTTCCTCGTCCTCTCCCCCGTCGTGCGCGGGAAGAAGGGCCGGCATGAGAAGGTCTTCGCCGACGCCAAGAAGAGCGGCTTCGTGCGCGTCCGCGTCGACGGGATCCTCTACGATCTCGGCGAGGAGATCACCCTCGACAAGAACCAGCGGCATTCGGTGGAGCTCGTCGTCGACCGCCTCGTGATGAAGGACGGCCTCCGGAGCCGCCTCACGGACTCGGTCGAGACGGCCCTGCGCGAATCCGAGGGCTCCCTCACCGTCGTCACCGTTCCCCGGGAGGGCGAGGAGGCGCGCGAGTTCACGTTCTCAACGAACTACGCCTGCCCCGAGCACGGCATTTCCTTCGGCGAGCTCGAGCCGCGCATGTTCTCCTTCAACAATCCCTTCGGCGCGTGCCCGACATGCGCGGGACTCGGCGTCCTGCGGTCCATCGATCCGCGCAAGGTGATCCCGGACGACACGCTGTCCCTCCGGGAGGGCGCGGTGCAGGTCAACGGCTTCAAGAGCCTCGAGGAGGCCTCGTGGAACGGACCTCTCATCAAGGCCGTCGTCGAGCATTACGGCGCGTCCCTCGACATGCCCCTCAAAGATTTCCCGAAGGCCGCCCGCGACGCACTCCTTTACGGCACCCCGGAGTCCTTTACCGTGGACCGCTCCTTCGGCGACCGCGTCAACCACGTGACGACCGCCTTCGGCGGGATCCTCAAAATCATGGAGGACCGCGCGCAGCCCGGCGCATGGAACGCGGAATACTACGACGAATTCATGACGGAGCGCGAATGCCCCGAATGCCACGGCGCGAAGCTCAACCACGAGGCCCTCGCCGTCACGGTGGGCGGCAAGAACATCCACGAATTCTGCAAGATGTCCGTCACCGATTCCCTCGCGTTCACCGCTTCCCTCTCCTTCACCCCGACGGAGATGCAGATCGCGCGGGAGATCCTCAAGGAGCTGAAATCCCGGCTCGGGTTCCTCGTCTCGGTCGGGCTCGACTATCTCTCCCTGGCGCGCCGGTCCGCCACCCTCTCCGGCGGCGAAGCACAGCGCATCCGGCTCGCGACTCAGATCGGCTCCTCCCTCGCGGGGGTGCTCTACATCCTCGACGAGCCGTCCATCGGCCTGCACCAGCGGGACAACGGCAAGCTGATCGCGACCCTCAAGAGCCTGCGCGACCTCGGCAACTCCGTGATCGTCGTGGAGCATGACGAGGAGACCATGCGCGCGGCGGACTACCTCATCGACATCGGCCCGAAGGCGGGCATCCACGGCGGCGAGGTCGTTGCGACGGGTACGCCCGAGGAGGTCGCCGCCTGTCCCGCCTCGATCACGGGCGACTATCTCGCGGGACGCCGTTCGATCCCGGTCCCCGCCGTGCGCCGCGCGGGAAACGGCAAGTTCGTGAAGATCGTCGGCGCGCGGGAGAACAACCTCAAGAACATCGACGTGGAGATCCCGCTCGGGTGCTTCGTCTGCGTGACGGGCGTCTCGGGATCGGGAAAATCCTCGCTCATCAACGCGATCCTCTACCGCTCCCTCGCGCATACCCTGAACCGCGCCGTCACCTTCCCCGGCGATCACGACCGGATCGAAGGGGCGGAGGCGCTCGACAAGATCATCGCGATCGACCAGTCCCCGATCGGACGGACGCCGCGTTCCAATCCCGCCACCTACACGGGCCTGTTCACGGACATCCGCAATCTGTTCGCGCAGACGCCGGGCGCCAAGATGCGCGGCTATGCGAGCGGGCGGTTCTCATTCAACGTGCGCGGCGGCCGATGCGAGGCCTGCGAGGGCGACGGCGTGAAGAAGATCGAGATGCACTTCCTCCCGGACGTGTACGTGACCTGCGACGTGTGCCACGGCAAGCGGTACAACCGGGAGACGCTCGAGGTGAAGTACAAGGACAAGTCCATCGCGGACGTGCTCGAAATGACGGCGGACGAGGGCGTGGCGTTCTTCCGTGACATCCCGCGCATCGGAAACCGCCTGAAGCTGCTCTGCGACGTCGGGCTCGGGTATATCAAGATCGGGCAGGCGTCGACCACGCTCTCGGGCGGCGAGGCACAGCGCGTGAAGCTCGCGACGGAGCTCTCGAAGCGGTCGACGGGCAAGACGCTCTACGTCCTCGACGAGCCGACGACGGGCCTGCACTCCGCGGATGTGGAGATGCTGATTGCGATCCTGCAGCAGCTCACGGATGCCGGGAACACCGTCGTCGTGATCGAACACAACCTCGACCTCATCAAGTGCGCGGACTACATCCTCGACATGGGTCCGGAGGGCGGAGACGCCGGCGGCACGGTGATCGCGCGCGGCACGCCCGAAGAGGTCGCGGAGATGCCGTGGTCCTATACGGGGCAGTACCTGCGGGGAAAGCTCAGCATGGAGGATCGGACGAGAAGTGAAAAGAGAAGAGAGAAAAGTGAATAGTTGATGAAGAAATCCGCGGGGCGGATTTCGGAAAAATCAGACGGTCGTGCAGCTGTACGTCATATACAGCTTCACGACCGTTTCCGATTCATTTGAAACCCGTCAGGGTTTCTTCCTCAACTCTTCACTATTCTCTTTTCACTCTTCTCTATGTTATACACGAATCCTCGCGAAAGAACAAGGTTTATCCCGCGCGCTCCGCGGAGAGCATGGGCTTTCCGAAGACGCCGTGGGCATAGGTAAAGAGGTACGTGCCGACCATGCCGTCCTCGTCCGTGAGGTAGAACATCGCCGTGCGGCTCATGCCGTCGGACAGGACGTGGAAGTCCTCGCAGTCATACCCCGTCGTCGGCAGTTCGATCCCCACCGGGATCCACACGCATCCGGCGACTTCGTCGAACGCGCCGTCCGGGATCACGAGATCGTCGATGCCGAAGACCTCCTTCACGATCATGCGGGCGTCTTCCTCGCGGATCTCAAACCGCTCCCGGTCCTCCATCCGGCGGACATAGGGGGAATACGGATGATCTTCCCGGTCGGCAAAGAGGCTGAGCGAGTAGAGGAACCGCAGGGCGTCGTCGTTGCCGAATGCGATGTCCCCGTCAGTCCAGGACTGCGGCATCACATAGCGCACGATCTGCTCGGTGAGGAGCTTCGCGCCGTCGTCGGAGATGCGGTGCGCCGTGATCCGGTTTTCCCCGGAAGCGCCGCCCCAGGTCCCCGACGCGAATTCGGACAGCCGCCAGCCGGAATCGGTACTCACATAGGTGACGTGCCAGCGCTCGTAGTCGATCGGGCCGTCCTCCGTGCCGAGATCGTGCTCGTAGGCGGCGATGTACCAGAAATCGAGGGTCCATTCGTTCGAGGTGATGATCTCGAAGCGGTCGTATTCCGGCATGTGTCCGACCCGCGAGCCCATCGCGCCGTTCGCGACGCGCAGCTTGCCGTCGAAGTTCTTGAAGTTGATCTTCCGGTCTTCCCACGCGCCCCACGTATAGACCGAGGTGACGGCGCGCTCGAAGTCGTAGTAGTTCTCAAACCGGCCGCGCACGAGGGTCCAGTCCCACGCCGTGCCGTTTTCGTCGACCGTGGAAAGGACGGGATAGCATTCGCCGGAGAGGAAGGGCTCGCCGTCTTTGCGCGGGAAGGATTCAAGGAAATAAACGGGATCGCTCTCCAGTCCTTCGAGCATCAGCGCCTGCCGCCATAGATCGGCCTGCTCCTCGTTCAGGAAGTCGGGGATCGGCTTCTCATACACCCAGTCGCGCAGGGGCAGCAGGTCCGCGTCGGCGTCTTCGGCATCTTCCTTCTTCGCAAAGAGCATACGCGGGATCGGATTCGATTCCTTGCCGGTCCCCTTATTTTGATAGAAGAAGAGGCGGTATTCGCCGCAGTCCTCGGGTTCCCTGCCTTCGTAGGAAATCAGGCGGAAGCGCGCCACGGTCGAGATCTCGTCGGAGAGGATCTCGAGGTCCGTGAGGTCATATTTCGACACCGGATAGCCGTCCTCGTCGACGGTGTAGCGGTCGTCCGTTTCAGTGGTCCTGTGATCGCCCGGGAAGAAGCGGTTTGCGATGTCCGCGCCTTTTTCGGTGACGGCATATTTCGCTTCGTTTTCGTTCCACGCGACGATGCCGCACAGAGTCTCGGGATAGTCTTCGGCCGCGGCGTATTTGAGCGAGGAAAAATAGAAGTTCGAGACGGAATCGGCGTCAAAGCCGCGCGTCGTGAGCACTTCGGCGCTCAGCCACGTCCGGTTGACGCAGCAGCGGACGATCTGTTCGGCGACGAGCGCGGTCTCCGCCCGGGTGAAGAGCCCCTCGCGGGCTTCGTCTTCCCCCGCGGTGAGGGAGGTCCACGGCGTCGAGCCGACCGCACGGGACGGTCCTTCCGGCTCCGCTTCGGCTTCGGGTTCTTCGGGTTCTTCAGGCTCTTCCTGTTCTTCCGGCGGCTTCACTTCGACCTCGCCCGGACTCGGAGAGGGGATCTCCGCGGTCGGAACCGGATCGAAGGGGAGTTCTTCCGCGGGAGAAGCTACTTCGGGCGCGTCGGGCTCCGCGGGTTCCGGCTCAGGTTCGGGATCCTCGTTCTCCCAGGAGAAGAGGGGATCCGTGACCTGGGACTCGATGGGGATATAGACGGAGGTCTCGTGCATTTCCGCGAAGGAATCCAGCGCGGCGCAGGAGGGCAGGCAGAAGAGGAGCGCGAGCATCAAAGGCAGCGCGCGGCTCCCGCCGTATGTGTGCTTGGGTTTCACCGGATTCACCTCCCGGTTTTTCCGTTTTTTCGTTTTCTGCCCATTAGACGGCAGGCGGCGCGGAAAAGTTCCCTCCCCGCGCCGCTGTTTACAGAATATTTAATTTTTCGCGCATGTTACGGCGTCACGTCGAAGGGCAGCTGGTCGATGTCCGCGGGCGGATCCCACCAGTCGTTTTCATTCGGATCCGTCACAGGCGTTTCCGGTTCGGTCGGTTCGGCGGGCTGCGTCGGCGTTTCCGCGGGCGTCTCTGCCGGCTGTTCGGTCGCGGAGGGCTGTTCGGATGTCGGTTCCGTTGGCGTGTCCGTCGGCGTCTCTGCCGGAGGTTCCGCTGTGGGCTCTTCGACCGGTACTGCCGCGGGGACGGGATCCCGGACCGGGACGTCGCGTTCGGTCGATTCCCCCCAGGCGTATTCGCCCGTCGTGAAGGACGCGAACCGCCAGCCGATGTCCGTGTTGAGCAGGGAGATGAGGGAGCGCTCGACCGAGGGATTCTCCGGGTCGCCGTAGTAGCTATAGTACCAGAAATCGATCTTCCAGTCGGCGGCTTCGATGAGCTCAAAGTCGTCGAGGGCGGGGAGATAGTCCGTGCGGGGCTGCCGTCCGGCGTTCGCATCCGCCGCGAGCCGTCCGTCGATCGCGATGTAGCGGGTCCCGGCGAGCTCCTGCGCGAAGCTCCAGGTGAAGATCGAGGTCAGGACCGTATTGAAGGCGTAGAAATTGGTGTACCGCCCGCGGGGATAGAAGTACGTGCGGGCCACGCCGTCCGCACCGGTCTGGGTCGTGAGGCCGTAATAGGTGCCGGGGAGGAAGGGCTCGTTATCGTTCATCGGGATCAGATCGATCGCCTCCGCAGGCGCGCCGACGAGGGCGGGATAGAGGGCCTTCGCCTGCCGGTAGAGGGTCTGCACTTCGGCGGAGAGGAAGGTCGGGACCGGCGCCGCGGCGACATCCGCGAGGATCGGAGGTTCGGTCTTGGTCTGGGACGGGGTGAGGGCCGCGGTCTTCTTCACGAGGAGCATCCGCGGCAGAATGGACGAGCCGGAGCCGTCCTGCGGGTGATAGTAAAAGATGCGGTATTCGCCGCGGTCCGTACGGCGTCCGACCGAGACTTCGGTGATGCGGAAGCGCGCTTCGGAGGAGACGGCGTCGGAGGAGACCTTCAAATCGGAGATCTCGTAGGAGGTGCGCTCGATCGTGCCCGCGCCGAACTCATACCGTCCGGAGAGCAGATCATACCCGAAGCCCGTTTTGGTCTCCATGGGGTTCTCCGTGTAGCCGAAGAGTCCGCGCGACACGGCGTCCGCCGCTTCTGGAGAGACGGTGTAGACCTCCGCCTCCGCGTCCCATTCGAGCAGGCTCGCGAGATAGGTCGGATAGCCGGTGACGTTGCGGTAGCGGTAGGTCGAGACGAGGAAGTTCGTGACCGCCCGCTGATCGGGGACCGTGAAATCGCTCGTCAGCCAGTCGGCGCTCATGCAGTACCGGACGATCTGTTCGGTGACGAGCGCGGTGGCCGTCCGGGTGAAGAGACCGTCGCGCGCCGTGTCCTCGCCCTCGGTGAGGGAGGTCCAGAGGGTCGAGGCCGGCGGAAGGCTGCCGAAGTCGCGCAGCTCCGCGGGACCGTCGCCCGACTGGGAGGAGGTTCCCGACCCTTCCGTTCCGGTCCCGGGCTCTTCCCACGAGAAGAGCGGGATCGGCGGTTCGGTCTCAACGGGCGGTTCCGTCTCCACGGGCTCCTTTTCCCCGCGTCCCGGGAAGGCGCACGCGCAGAGGGAGAGGAGGATGGCAATCAGAAGGAGTATCGCAGGAAATGTGCGTTTCATGAACCGCACCTCCGGAAAGTTTCGGTGGGACTCGGGGGATTATTTCTTCTTCAGATCCGTGATCTCGGTGACGCCGCTCGGCAGGACCCAGCTCTTGAAGAACTGCACCGTGTCGCCGGGCTCGAGGAAGAGGACGGATTCGTCGAAGGGCATCTTGTAGACGCCGGTGTCCGTCTTGAGGTAGACGACGGTTTCGCCCCCCTCGGTCACGTAGAGGATCTCGTCGAGAACCGCCTCGCCGGGCAGGACGTCGTCGACGGGCTCCGTGACGCCATTCTGCTTCAGGATCGCCTTATATTTCTGGAAGACGTCCTCCTGTGTCGAGCTCGTCACGACGAGGTTGTAGTTCTTGACATTGACCATCGAATACATCTTGACAATGCCGGAGGCGTCCTTCAGGACCATGATGTACGTCGCCTCGCCGCCCACGTTGATGAGGGACGGGAAGGACGCGCGGTAGCCGAACTGCTGGACCGAGCCCTCGGCGGCGGACATGGCGGAATATTCCTCCGCGCCGGCCACGGAGAAGAAGCGGTAATCGCCCGTGCGGCTGTTCGCGAGGATGAAGCCGATGTTCGCCTCGTCGTTCGAGGTGGAGGTCACACCGGTGAAGATGTAGACGTCGTTGCCGATGATCTTGTAGCCGAAGTCGTCCGTCGTCACGACGCAGTTGACCTGGCTGAATTCCGAGTTGAGCCATCCGCCGCGGAGCATCCCGTACCAGTCGTATTTCTGGCAGATCAGATCGCCGTAGTAGACGATGTCGATCCAGTCGGGAGAATCGGCAGGCGCGTACCGGGCGACTTCGCCGGTGCAGGCGTCGAGGGTGACGACCGTGTCGACGTCCATCGCGCCGAAGAGCCCGGCGTGCGGCTTCATGGTCGAGGCGACCCAGTAGGGATGCCCGTTGTCGTCGACCTCGAAGCAGATGCTGCCGAAGATCGCGGTCGGGTAGGCAAAGCGCAGGGAGCGCAGGAGGTTTTTCGAGAAGTACGCGGACGGGCTGTAGCGGATGTATTCGCCGGAGAGGCGCACGAACTCCGCCTCAAAGCGCACGGTGTCGACCTTGACGTAGCCGGGGATGCCCGCCGCCTTGTTCTGGATCCACTTGAAGAAGGACGCGTATTCGAGCGGCGCGACCTTGTAGGGATGGCTCTCGCCCTTCGCGTTCTGCATCGCGATCTGGGTGTAGCTGTACGAGACATTATACTGCGAGACGAGGTCGGAGAGGGTGCCGAGGGTGCGCGCGCCGATGATGCGGGCCGAAGCCGTGTCCATCAGGGCGATGTCGGTGACGTATTCCGTCTCGGCGATCCCGGAGGCGAAGTCCGCGTCCTCGACCGTGATGAGGGAGGAATAGGTCTTCGCGCGGAAGATCGAGGACCCGACGAGGGAGCCGATCAGAAGGAAGGCGAGGATCGCGCCGATGAGGGCGATGATGAAGCGGGGGAATCTCGTCCTCTTTCCGCCCTCGGTCGAGGTGTGGAAGTCGATCGCGCCGGAGGGGAACCGGACGGTCTCGGCGAAGATCTTCCCCGTGAGGATGCCGATCACGTAATAGGAGACCAGGGCAAGGATGAGGAGGAAGATCACGTAGGTCCAGAATCCGCCGGAATGGATGTTGATCGCGGGCAGGGTGACGTAATAGACGATCCCCGCGAGAAGGAGCACGGCGGCGAGGAAGAGGATCACGGGCAGCGCGCGGCTTTTTTCGCGGGTCTCCCGGTGTTTCTTGTTGTTTTTGAGGATCATGAGGGTTCCTTTCGCATTGTCCGGGCGTGATTTTCACCCCCGGCGCGTCAGACCATATCTTGACAAACATATCATACCATGAAATGCCCCGGAAGTCAAGGGCGGAGGAGATGAAAGTTTGGTGAGAAAACGAAAAAGCCGCAAATATATGAGAGAATAATGAAAAGTGAATAGTGAATACGTGTGGAAGAAATCCGCGGGGCGGATTTCAAAAGAATCAAACGGCTGTGAAGCTGTATTTCCCGTACAGCCGCACAACCGTTTGCAATTATGGGAAACCGGAGGTTTCCTTCCTCAACTATTCACTTTTCACTCTTCGCTGTTCACTTCATCCTGTGTGTCCGACGAGGATCGTCTTCTTCGCTGCGGCGGGCAGGCCGTTCACGCCGACCCAGATCCCCGCGACCGTCTTCCATGCGCCGCCGATCCGCACACGGAGATTGCTCGTCTCCTCCTCCGCCGGGGTGGCCGTCACCCACGGGGATACCGCGCCGCCCGACGCCGTCGAACGCACCCGATAGACAGCCTGTGTCATCGACGCGGGCAGGTGATCCGTGTACGTACTCATCATCCCGCTCGTGACCGCCGTGTATGCGCCGCCGTCGATCGAACGTTCGAGCTCGATCCCAGTGATCGGGACCACCGAATCCGTCGGCAGCACCCAGCTGAGGCGGGCATTGGCCCCCGCCGCGACGTTCGAGACGCGCACCTCCCGCGGACAGTACGGCGCGCTGGCTCCCGTCGCGAAGGCGTGTTCCGTGTCGATCTCGCAGAGACCTTTGTACGCGTCGTGATTGCTCTCGTCCCCCGGCACATAGCAGGCGTACAGCATCCGGAACCACACCTCCGTCCCCTCCTCCATGTCCGCGCCGGCGTAAAAGTCGTACGGATCGTGCAGGAAGGAGTTGTTGTACGCATAGACGCGGTGGGTCCACGAAGTCTGCCCCGGATCCTTGTCGAACATACGCACCTCGACCAGCTCAAGATTCGTCCCGGCCGGCACCGTTTCGGAGACCTTGCGCACCACGTTCGCGCTGTTCAGGCGCACGCCGTCGATCACGACGCTCACCTCTGGATCCGGATCCAGGGATCCGCCCTGCCAGGAGAGCGAAGACACGGACCGCTCGCGATACACCACGGTCGCGCCGTAGAGATCGATCTGCTTCGCCGCGTCGCTGTATGGGAATTCCGCCCGCATCTCCGCCGGGGTCGGCTTCGTCATCTGCTGTACCGTCCCGTTGTACCCGATCGAGAGCGGGATCTCGGGCAGCGTCGAATCCGTCGGGGTCCGCATCGTCACAAAGAGCGTGCTCCCGTCCGTCTTGACGCGGATCACCATGACGTTGTCGTTGACCCGGAACCGGCTCAGGGTGTGATAGAGAAATTTCATGCCGCCCCTCCCGTCAGTCCGCGAGCTGGATGAAGATCTCCCCGTTCGCGAGCGTGGCCGGGACCGTCGAGCCGTAGGAGATGTTGCGCACGACCGACGCCCCGCTCGTATCCGCCGCCGCCCGGAGCGCGCCCGTCATCACCGCGCCGGATTTCTTCACGTATTCCGACGCCGCAGTGCCGCCGAGCATCGTCGCGTTCTGGGCCGTGTTCACCGTCCCGAGCGCGTCCACCGCCGACGTCACCACGCCGCATTTTGCCGCATCCGTGCGCGTATCGGTGATGGCCGACGCTGCGATCGTCGTCGCGCCCGCCGGGATCGAAATCTCGGCTAAGATCAGATCGCACACCGACTCCGTCCGGTTCGGCAGGCCCGCGCCGCTGTCGGTTGCCACGCACGTGAACTCGCCCGCCGCCGTGTTCAGCCGCAGAAGGATCGTCCACGTCTTCCCCGCGCCGAGCGTGAATGTCAATGCGTTCTGCTGCCATGCCATGCGTCCGTAGGCCCACGCGACGCCCGGCGACACCGTGATCCCGAGCCCGCTCGACGCCGTCACGCGGAAGCTGTTCTCGCCGATGATGCCGTCCTTGTAGAAGCAGGAGAACATCTTCGCGAAGAACGCGGCGTCCACCGCCTTGTCGCCCCGCGGAAAGCCCCCGACCTCCTCCACCGCCTGGGTGGAATCGAACATCCCGCCGTTTACGGGATGAAAGTAGATTGCCATAGTCTGCCTCCTTGATCCGTCAGATCCGTTCTTCGTCCGTGAGGCGGCGCAACAGACGCGCTTCCTCCCCGAAGAAGGGGATCCGCATCCTCCCGCCGCCTTCCCATACCGTGTCGACGCCCGTCAGCCGGACCGCGAACGACACGCCGAGCTCCTCGTCCGCCACGTCGCACACGTCCCCGAGCGCGTAATCCCGCCCGTAGACCGGGAGCGCGCCGGCATCGGTTTCCGCCGACACACAGAGGGTCGCCGCCCGTCCCGCGAGGATCTCCTCCCCGCGGCGCATGAGCGCTGCCCGGTATGCCGCGTCGTCCATGTAGTCGGCGGGGGCGATGTCCGCGGCCTTTTTGTAGGTCTCGCGCCGCCCCGATCCGCCGCTCTTGTCCGCGAGCACGACCGTGCCGTCCCGTCCCTCGACGTAGACGGCGTTTTTCATGCGGCCGCTGTCCCGCTCGAGCGAGACCGAGAGGATGTTCCCGAAGGATTTCGAGAACACCGCCCGCGCCGCGCTCCCTTCCGCCGACCGGTCCAGCCCCCGCACGACGCGCAGGACCGGGACGAGGATCCCGCCCTGCCCTTCGCGCAGTTTGATCTGGGGTGCGGCGCCGAAGGGTTTGAGCGCGTCATAGCACCACGCGCCGAGATTGTCAAAAAGCCCTGCCGGGGACGCCGCCTCGCCGATCGAGACCGAGTTCGCCCGGTCAACCGTGATCCCGAGCCCGCGCAGATTCGCCTCCGCGACCGAGAGCACCGTCCCCGCCGCATCGCCGCTTCCCGCCGGGATCTCGGCGATCACGCGGTCTTCGAGGAGCGCGCCGAGGAGCCTCCCGCCGATCTCGGCCTCCCCGTCCTCCTCCGCCGTCAGGTATTCGATCCGGCCGCAGAGGATCCCGCCGTCGTCCTCCGCGCTCCGGACATATCTCGCCCCGGCGGCAGCGCGCACGAGGGACCGCGGGACGTGCAGGGTGAAGGTCCCCGGCTCGAAATACCGCTCCGACCACACCGCCGAGCCATACTCCTCCACCGGGCCCTCCACGGGCTCAAAATGTTCGTCGAGAAAGAAGAGTTCTCCGCCCTTTTCCATGCGTCACCCTCCCTCTCACATGCCGTAGTAGATCGGTGTGAACGCGATCCGGGCCTTGAGGTAATCCTCGCCCTCGTCCGCACCGACCGTCACGGGCGTCATCCCCGGCGGGAGCTGGAAGAAGGTGCTGTCGCGATCGAAGAGGAAGACGCGCTCGCCGTTCACGGTGATCGTCTTGCGCCGGGGCCTCGTGTCGATCTCCATCTCGTCGCCGTCCGCGAGGGTCAGGGGACAGCGGATGTACTTGCCGCCCGCCGTGACCGACGGATGGACGACCGCGCCGCCCTCTGCCCGGAAGGTGACCACCACGCCGCACGGACCGTCGCCGGGATTCTGGATCTCGGCCTCGTTCCGCACGCGCAGGAGGCCCGACACCGTCCCCGCGCCCGCCCAAAGGTTCAGGGGACACGCGAAGAGCGGCACCCCGTCGCGGAACTGGACCCCGGTCGGCTCCGGCTCGCGGAAGAAGACCTCCGGCGCGCAGAAGTTCAGGGTCACCTCGAGCGGATGATGGAAGTGGGGGCGGCGGAACTGGGGCCCGTCGACGGGGATGACGGTGATCTGCCGCCGCTCGCCCCAAAGCTCTGCGTCGAGGATGAGATCCTCAGCGGGATCCATCATCGACACGATGAGGCGCCGGATCGTCTCCGCGTCCTCGTTTTCGCCGTCCTCGCGGTCTTCGACCGTGAACGTCATGGCCAGCTCGCGCTCGGCAAAGCGTCTGGTCTCGGCGTATCCCCCGGCACTCGAGGCATACGCACGCAGCCGGACGTCAAAGCCCGCGCATGCAAAGCCCTCGAGGCCGCCCTCGATGAGTCTGCACGGGGAGTCCGGCGAGACGGTGAGGACCCTGCCCCGGTTGTCCGTCAGGGTGATTTTGTAGTCGCAGTCACGGGTCATCGGAACATCGCCTCGCTTTCCCGCCGGATCCGCCTGGCGGTGCGGTAGGGAGAGGCGTCCGTGTCGCGCAGATAGATGTTCTGCGTCACCGAACGTCCGCCGTCCTGCACGACGCCCGCGCCGGAACCTCTGACGCCGCTCCACGCGCCGCTCATCGCCTCCTGTACATAAGGCGCGCCGTCCGTGATCCCCTCCGCGATGCCGCGGGAGATCATGACGCCGACCTCGTCCCGCATGAGGCGCGAGGGAGACGCGATGGCGTAATACGATTTCACGGCGGCCTCGGCTTCGGCGGACACGGCCCGGATCGCCGCCGTCACCTCCGCACCCGCCGCCCGGACGCCCTCGGCGACGCCCTGCATCATCGACGCGCCGATGCCGTACCAGCCGCCCGCGGAGAACGCTCCGACCGCCTGCGACGCGATCCCGGAGACCGCCTGCGCGACCGCTGCCCCGCCCGATGTCACGCCCGATGCGAGCGACGCGGCCGCCGATGAACCGGCTCCTTCCCAACCCGCGCCTGTGAACGCCGCGACGCATGCCGCTGCCGCCTGCGCGACGACGGAGACCAGCCCGTCCCCGCCGAGGGATGCCGTGAGGGCGGAGACGATCCGCGGCCCCACGGCGGAAAGTTCGGATTCCAGCGACGCGAGGGACTGCGCGAACGAGGTCACGTCGAGCCCCACGCCGATGGTTACGGAACCATCCATGGTTGATACCTCCTACTCTTTCTCTTTGTTGTTGCGAAGTGCGGGCGTGAGCCGCACGGCACGCTTTGCCCGCCGGACCTCGCGCCGCATCCGGTCGTCGGCGATCTCGGCGGGATCGAGCGCGCGCAGGCGCAGGGCCCGCATGAAGGGGGAATCCGGCGGCAGGCCGCGGAGCAGGGCGAGGAAAACCCACCAGTGCATCCGCGCCTCCGTCAGATCGATGCCGTAGGCCGCCCGGAAGGAGGCGAGGATGCGCTCCCCGTCCTCCCCGAAGTCGAAGAGCGGCTCGCCCGGATCCCCGTTTTCCGCCGGTTCTTCTCCGCCCGAGGCAAAGGTGAGCAGCGCGTGCGTCACGCGGTCACGTTCCTCCGGTGAACACACATCGGGGATCCCGCGGCACACGATCCGGGCGGCGACGGCGGGCTTGACGGCCTCCGGGACGTCCGGATCCGCGAGCAGACGGAAGAAGAGCATCCAGCGGCGGAAATCCACGTGGACCGGGATCCCGTCCGCGGTATCGGGCAGGGGTCCCCATAGCCATCCGCCCTTCATCGCCCAGGCGGATCGAGGGCGTCCGCCATGCCGCCGTATCGCTTCTCCGCCTCGCGCCGTGCCGCCTCCAGACGGTCAAGCTCGCCCGCGGCATACGCGACGAAGGAGGCATAGGCATCCCCGTGCTCCTCCATGCTCCGCCGTCCTCCGAAGAGCGCGCCGGCCGCCTCCTCCCCGAACAGCACGGAGAAGAAGAGCTCCACGAGCGCGCAGTAGTCCGCGGCGTCCGCAGCCAGCCGGTCCAGCGCGCCGACCCCCGGCGTTTCCCGGGATGCGCGCGCCGTCAGCGCCTCGTTCACGCGCCGCACCGCCTCGGAGACTGCCGCGATGGCTCCGGCGTCCGTGATGTCAAAGGGGTAGGCGCACCCCCTCCATTCCCAGCGGCCCATCACTGGAGCATCTGACTCTGACCGTGACCGGTCCAGACGCCGCTCGACGGGACGAAGGTCCCTTCCTCGATGTCGCCGACGCCCTTCATCGTGCCGGTGTAGACCAGCGCGTCCGTCCCGCGGCCGCTCTCGTCCGGGATGACGGAATACTGTCTGCGGTACGCCCGGTACTGCCCGGGGATCGAACCTTCGTCGAAGAGATCGACCGTGAGGATGTCGACCTTCGCGTCTTCGCCCACGAGCTCCGCGTCCGCGATCCGGCGCAGCCGTTCGATGACCGGATTCGCGGTGTAGACCTCGAATTCGTAGTCGATCACCGGCGCGTAGCCCGTCACGTCCGTGCGCTTGGTGTACTCGTGGATGTACCGTCTCTGATAGCTCACCGCGTTCTTCGACTCCGCGAATTCGGTAAAGCCCTCGCCGATCCGGCTCCAGACGGGATCCTGGGCCGTGCCGGTGTTCATGTAATGCTGCCTGTCGGCTCTTTTCACTATCGCCATGATGTTCCTCCTGCTTCCTGTTCATAGCCGTCCTTCGGACAGAATACCGTCAGCACGTAGGCCGCGCGGTATTCCTCGTCGCCGTTCTCATAGACCGCGGACTTGGACGGGCCGCCCGCTTCGGTGATCTCGCCCCGGATCCATTCGTCGGATCCGTCGCGGGGCGGGAATACGGGCACGAGGTGGGTCCGCACGTACCGTCCGAGCGTGCGGAAGAACGCCACCGCGTCCAGACGGTCCGAGACGGCTCTGCCGTGACACCGGACGCGCACCTCGAAGGGTACCGCCAGCCGCTGCGAGCCGTCCACGTAGGACCGCGCCGCCGTCATGCTCCCCGTGAGCCGCACCGTCGCCGCCCCTTCCCGCCATGCTTCCGGGACGAAGGGGATCGTCCCCGATTCCGCGAGCCAGTCCGCGAGCCCGGCGGGGATCGTCAATACTTCCATGCCGTTCTGCCATCCTTTCTGATGCCGCCGTTTTCGTTAGCGCCTGCTGCGTGAAGCACGCCCTCTGCCGCCGCGATCCATGCGGGGCCGTCCGCCGCCTTTGCCGCCTCGAACCACCGCGCCGTCGCGAGCGGATGGACCCTGCGGCTGAACGGACGGACGGCATAATAGCACTCTTCTGCATAGGGAGCCGTCCATCGGACCTCCCCCGTGCCGTCTTCCCGCACGTCGAGCACGACAGAGGAGGCGAGGCGCCCGGTCCGGTAGGGGACATAGGGCTCCGAGGACGCGATGACCGCCTCCCCGACTGCCCGCCCGATGGCCGGACCGATGGCCGCGATGCGCCGCATGATCCCGTATAGATCCGTGCGCACGTCTTCGACCGTGACCCTCATCGCCTCACCTCAGCGTCAGCCGCACATGCGCCGCGCCGCCCGCCGGGGACTCGGCTGCGTTGTCGACGGCCTCCACGCGCAGGATCCGCTCCCCCGCCTCCCCGGCCCGGAGCACCACGACGTCGCCCGGGCGATACGTGGGGAACGGAGCCTCGCTGCCGGAGGATCCCGTGCACACGCTCCTTCCGGGGAAGAACCAGAGATGCGTCACGCCGTCCTCGGGCCGCTCCTGATCCGCCGACCGCCGTTCCCGGACAAGGACCCCGGTGAGCCCGAAGTCCTCGTATCCCGTGTCCCAGCCGTCGTCTCTCTGATATGCGCGGTAGAGCGCCGTATCGTGAAAATCCATGCCGCGCCTCCTTTTCCTTTCATCAGACCCACCGGGTCAACAGGCCCGCGCGCGTGAGGATCGCCGCGGCTTCGGGGGAAACGCTGTCCCCCCGCACGGCGTATCCGTCCGACGCGCTGCCCTGCCGGTAGGTCACGCGCACATCCCCGACCGCTTCGGAGGCGACGGAACCCGTTCTGCGTCCCGCCGCGCTCTCCGAAAACCGGGTCTGCGCTTCGACCGCCGCCGCGAACGCCTCCCGCTGATCCCCCGTCATGTCGTCCGGCACGAGGGGCCAGAGGAGGGCGAGCAGCGTGTTTTCACCCGCGCCGTTCATCGTCATACGCCGATGGAATAGCGTACGGCGAGCGTCGGATCGATGGTCTTGAACGCGTAGAGCACGTCCATGGACAGCATCTCGCGCTTGTACTTCATGTCGTAGCCGCGCACCACGCGCAGGGAGATCCCGTTGAAGGTGGTTACGTAGGACTCGACGCCGGCCGGAGCCGCGAGCGGACGGGACACGAAGGCGAAGGCGTTCGGATGGAACACGAGGTTCGCGGTGTGGTTCCCGATCAGGGTGACGGTGGCGTTGGCGGCGCAGGTGACCTTCGGATACACCGGGACGGTGATCGTCGAGCCGCTCTGGGTGCCGTCCTCGGTCGCCGTATAGACGCGGGTGCCGATCTTCAGAAGATCGCCCGCGAGGATGGGACCGCCGCCCGTGACGGTCATCGAGAGGGTAGCGGAGGAGGAGTGCGCGGCGGACGCCTTCAGGGTGCCGTCGAATTCGCTCTCGTGGACCGCGACGGCCTGGGAGGTGTAGTTCTCGATGCCGAAGATCTTGCCGATCGCGCCGGTGCGCAGGGCGGTGTTGGAGCCGCACTTCTCGGCGCTGACGACGGCCGGGATCTGCTTCAGCGCGCGCGCCGCGGCCGGGGACCAGACGGCGTAGCGGTTGCCCGCGGGGACCTTGCGCTCGTCGAGGATGCAGGCCGCTTCGGCGAAGTCGTCGAGGGAGACCTCATGCGGCGAGGTCTTCACGATGCCGGGGATGTCCTTGTACAGGCCGAGCCCCTCCGCGTTGATCTTCTGCGCGAGGGCAGCCGCCGCGGGTTCGATGAAGGTCTTGACGACGGACTCGAAGTCGCACGCCGCCTCGATCGCGCCGACCTGCATGTCGACGGTCGCGAGGTGATCGAGCTTCACGTCGACCATGTTCGGGCGGAGCGTGCCGGGGGTGACGCCGTTTTCCTCATCGAAGTCCGTCGCTTCGAGCTTCACGGGGCAGCGCACGGAGACGACGTCCCCCTGCTTCGCCGCCGGCGCCTCGACGGTCTCGCGGTAGATGAGGTTCGGGAAGACGAGATTGTCGCACAGGAACGGAAGCGCCTCGCGCGCCACTCTCTTGACCGAAAAATCGAAGTTTGCCATGAAATTACCAGCCTTTCTCAGTTGATTTCAAAGTTTCTTGACGGCGCGGTAGTATTCCGCGTCGCTCATGTCGTCGGGATCCGCCGCGGTCTCCGTATGGCGCAGTCCGCTCGCGAAGCGCATTCCTCCCGGCTGCTGCGGGGCATTCGCCTCGGGCTGCCGCTCGCTCTGCTCGAAGAGGTAGGGATCGGTGCGGCGCAGGTCGTCGAGCTGTTCCGCAATGCCGTGCGCGCCGTCCTCGCCGACGGTCACGCGGTCCATGTCGAGGATCTTCGCGACGATCGCGCGGTTCTTCACCTTCGCCCGGTCGAGCTCACGCTCCAGCGCTGCGGACCGGCGGACGTCGTCCATCTGACGGGTGAATTCCGCCTTCAGCTGACCGACGTCGCCGTATTCGAGCCCGGCTTTCGAAAGCCTTTCGCAGAGCTCGGCATAGCTGAGCCGCTCCTCGCCGAAGAGTTCGGAAAGATCAGGCATCGCTCTCGCCTCCGATCCACTTGCGGCGGTATTCCTCCGCCGTCAGCACCCCCGCCGCGAGCTCGCGCATATCGCGTTCCCGCTGACTTTCGGTGTCGGTGAAGTAGGAGTCGTCGAACCGCACGCGGACGGCGCAGTCCTCGTCGGCGGGGAGCCCGATCACACGCGCTGCGCACCAGAGAAGCGCCCGGACGGCTCCCCGGAGAAAGCGCTCGACGTTCTTCTGATGCTTCGCCATGTTCTGCCGCATGTCCTGCCGCTCGCCCATGTACTGCGTCGCCGTGAGCCGCGCCCGTCCCTCCGCGTCGGCGAAGGTGTAGTGATGCGCACCGAGCCCGCAGCGGAAGGAGAGGTAGTTGAGCTGACACTGCACGGCCTCGGCGTTCTCCGCGGACCGCAGCTCGGGGTTGTGCTCCGTGATCATGGGGTGGTCGGCGATGTCGGCGTCCCCGACGGTCACAAAGAGCTGCTGCGCCACGTCGTCCGGGGTGAGGATGTTGCCCCACTCGTCCCGGCTGACGAGCGTCTGGTTGAGGAATACCTTCTTCCCGCCGAGCTTGATGTCCCGGCAGAAATTGTTGAAGGCGAGATCCACGCCCTTCAGGCAGTCGATCGCGTCGGCGTAGACGGACATGCCGAGCCCCGAGGACCCCTCGGCGGAGGAGACGATGTTCGGCGTGAGGATCGAGAAGAGCGGGCACGGAGACCCCGTGCGGATCTCGGACGGGCATCCGGCGGGGTTCTTCTCGCGCACGAGCTTCCCTTCCCGCCGGACGTAAAACTCGTTGCGGATGACGTAGCCGTCCGCCTCGCGGGTGTGGAGCTCGAGATAGACGGTCTCCTCGCCGCGCCGCAGGTTTTCGGAGACGAAGGCGGCCTCGGTGATCTCGCTGCACTCGACGCTGAGCGGCACGATGTGGTCGGCGTCGAGAAACTCGAAGGAGACGCCCGGGGGATTGTCGGGCGAGGATGCAAGGCGTCCGTCGGCGTCGGCTTCTCCCGTCAGGCGGAGGATGGCGGCTCCGGTCCCGACGGCAAAGGCGCGCTCGACGAGGCGGTTTGCCTGCCGCATGAAGTCGGTCTTCGCGAAGACGGAGGAGACGAAAGCGGCTCCCGCGGGATCGGCGACGTCGACGGCGGTCCGGTCGTTGAGGAGGAGGGAGGCCCAGTCCTCGGCGACCTTCTTGGCCATATTCATACGGTAGAGCTGTCGCCTGACGCTGTGTCCGGCGACGGTGTTTTCGGTGAACTCATGGAAGGAGCGGTCATGCCCGCGCCACCAGGCGTCCCACAGTGCGATCCGCCGGTAGTATTCCAGCGCGGGAATGGGAAAGCGCGCTTCCAGAAGCTCGAGAACTTCTCGGTTCATGTGCGTGAAGGTCCTCCTTGTTATGTGCTGAATGGGTAAGTGTTGGGCAGAGCGCTCTGCGGACTTGCCGAAAGCGAGTCCGCCTTTTGCCCGCGGGGGCTTCCCCGAAGATTAGCGCATGTAACGCTCGATGCTGTACTCGAACGCGTCGAGGATGTCGATGTCGCTCGTGAAGTCGTCGAGCCGCTTGTCCACCGGCGACTTCTCGTCCCACACCGCCGACGCGAGCCCCGCCGCGAGCAGTTCGCAGTCCGCGTACAGGCGCAGCCGCCCCTGCGACATCAATGTGTTCACGAACGCGATCCGGTCGACGATCTTGCGCTTCGCCGCGTCCGCCACGATCACGCGCTCGCCGGGCAGGGAGGCCAGATGTCGCCGGAGACTGTTCACGAGCACCTGCGCCTCGTTGTCCGCGAAGACGTACCGCACCGGGACCCCCGGCATCCGCTCCCGTACCGCCGCGAGGAAGCGGGTGAACTCCCGGTTGATCCGCTCCGCGTCCACCTCGCCCTTCGAGCCCGCCACGGCGTGATCCGCGACAACGGTGAAGCCGCCCGGATCCGCGCTCTTCTTCATCACCGCCGTCGCCACGAAGGTCGTCCGCGAGCGGTTGCCCCCGAAGTCCACGCCGACGGTGAGATAATCCGCCTGCCCCGGATCGATCGAGGGGACCTTGAATGCCTCCGGATCGTCCGCAAACCGCCGGTAAACAAGTCCGTCCGCCGCACACCGCTCCCCGAGGATATCCCGTCTGTACCACACGGACTGTTCGTCGTACTGCGCCATGACCGCGCGGAGCCTTTCCGGGGTGACGACGGGATTGTCACGGATGGTGAAGTGTGCGTAGTTGTACCGCTCACCGAGAGTCTCGAACCGGTCGAGGTAGTCCCGGTAGATCGGATGCGAGGGGGCCGAGGGGTTGAGGTCCCAGAACACGCGCCGGTCCCGGGCCGCGAGCTGGCGGTTGAAGGCTTCCTTGATGAAGGAGTCCGCGTGGAGATTGATCTCCGTCGCCAGCCACATGCCGTAGGAATTGCCCCGGATCCGCTTGTACGCGTCCGCGTTCTTGCCGCCGGAGAAGATCACGATCCGCTCGCCCGCCTCCGCCCGGATGACGAGCGCCTCGTTGCCCCGATACTTCGTCCAGCGGCACCGCCCCGCGAAAATGTGCTCCAGTCCCAGCCCGTTGCAGTCCCCGAGATTCAGCTTGGCGTTGCCGAGAGTGGAGCCGGTTGCGAGGTGCAGCCGGTCCGGCGCGTGTTCCAGAAGGGAGGCGAAGACGAAGACGTTGTCGACGGTCTTGCCCGCACGGACGGATCCTTCGGCGACGTTGATCTCCGCCGTCTCCGCCCGCCGCATGTAGGCCCGGTGGACGTCTCCGAAGATCCAGCCGCTCATGCCGCTCCGCCGCCGAAGATCGACTCGCGCAGGGACCTGAGCTCCTCCGAGGGAGACGCAGGCAGGGTCACGGGATCGCCGCGGCGCGCTGTCTGGCGTTCCATCAGGTCGAAATAGAGCCGGGTGGCCGGGACGTTTCCGTCCTCCGCGGACCGCAGAAGCGCGGCCCAGACCATGGGGGCGTCTGCCTCCGCGAAGCCGCGCGCCAGGGTGCTCACGTACTCGTTGAAGCGTCCGGCCCGGATCCACGCGACCGCCTCCTCGGGCGTCATGCCGCAGTCCTCCATGATCTCGCCGAGGCGTCGTCCGTCCCGGATCATGGCGTATGCGGCGGCCTTCTGGCGTTCGGTGAGGGTAAGGGGCCCTGCGGTGTCGTTAAGATCCGTCTCACCGGGCGGGGAGAGCTCCGGCAGGTCGGCCTGTTCAGGCTGATCCGGCAGATCCGCACGGCGCATTTGTTCCGTCTGTTCCGTCATTCTTCCGTCCTCCTTTCCTTGGGACGGTTTCATTATAGCTCCGGTGCGGTGCGCGTGTCGTCCCGCGATTTTCCCGCGGAATTCCCACCTTGCGTTCACAAATTTTCCGGGAAAAGAAAAGGCCTCCGACGGGATTTCGGAGGCAGAAAGGACTGCGGGTTCATTATTTTTTCATATTTTTGCAATATTTGATATCCTTGCGCGCTGCCGCTTCTTTTATTTGCGCGCTGGCGCTTGCGGATTTGGGATAATGCGGATCGATAGCTTTTTTGTCTTCGCAGACGGCGCCCGGGAGGGCCCTCCACGGCCGGGTCCTCCTGGGAGGCTCCAGGCCGCCCAAGGCCGTTCCCGCCTTGGGAATCCACCCTTCAACGTGCGTACCATGGATCATCTGCACCTTAGCTCAATGGGATACAGCGAACGGCGGATGAAACGAGTTTCATCACGCCTATCCAACGGTTGATTACAGGGGCCATCACCAAGATGAGTAGCTCTCTGCCTTTCATGGCTCGCTCAACGCCGAAGATGCGGCTTGTGCGTGTTAGACCTTACAGCTTCGCCGTGGCAAGGCATGCAGTGGTGCGTGTCAGACCTGCACCCTTCGCTTCACGTCATTCCCTAATCTTCACTCCCCTGACAATGGCAACAGCTTGACTTGAACCTGCACCCACACTACCGCACCGAACGATGGCCGTGTGTTTTCGCTTTCCTGTATTGGTGAGGCCATGTAATCCTGAAATGACACCGCTTAGCCCTCATTGAACGGAGCTTCCGAATGAAAAGGGAGGTTGTACCCGAGGCAGGGCTGGAGTCCAGAGGCGAGGAACGGCGCCTCTGGGGCCTGGTAAGTCCAGAGAGGAGCCGGCCCGAGGCTCCTCTTTGGTCCCGTCCGGAAGGACAAAAAAACGAATGACTTCGTATATCCCAAATCCGCAAGGCCCTGCCGCGCAGACAAAAGATGCGCCGCCGCGCAGATGAAAGAGCATAACAAAAGCGCGCACGCGGGGAAACGTGCGCGCCTTGCCCATTACAGCCTTACGCCATCGGCTCAATCTCGATCTTCATCCTCGTGTACTGCATGTCCGTCCCGCACAGCTCCACGAAGTATTCGAGCTCCAGGACGCCGCCGTGGAGGTATGTCACCCCCGTCGAGCACCGCCGCCCGACCACCGCCAGCTCGAACGCCGCGTAGGGCGTCTGATACGCCGTCGTGTGCCGCACGCCCGGCTCGCAGACGATCATCGACGAGACCGGCCCGAAGCGCGAAATGCTCACCACGTCCGGGCGGCAGGAGTTGAACGAGATCACCGTCCGCACCCCCTCCATCGGGAGCACTTCCTCGTAGGAGACCGAAATCTCGAGCGATCCGTCCGCGAGCGTGCGCTTCTCCATCACCCCCGTCGTCTGGGAGATCAGATCGTCGTCGTCATACTCTTTGTTCTCGTCCTCCGCCGCACTCCCGAGGATCTCCCCGATCCGCTCGATCAGTTCATGGATCGATTCCGGCGGATCGTCGACCTCCTCTTCCGTATCCTCCGGCGGGAATCCGTATCCGTCCGAGTCCCGGTCGATCATGTCGTCGATCGCGTACTCGAGCGCGTCCGGATACTGCTCCGGGGTGATCCCGCGGTCCGCATCCGATCCCAGGGGATCGCTCTTCTCCTCCACGTACCGGTACGCCGCCCATGCGTCGCGCGCGCCCGAGGAGCCCGCCGTGCCGAACAAGGTGGGCGGATTGTCGGAATCGAATCCGAACAGCGGCGCGACGAGGGACTGCCGCACGGTCATCGTGATCCGCACGGGACGCGGCTCGTTTTCCGAAAGTATCAGTCTGTCCATGGTCCGTCATCCTCCCGTCTTTCTCTTCTGTCCGGCCTCCGCGCGCGCCCTCGCCCTCGGGAACATCACGACGCAGGCCGGGATCAGCAGCACGCACGCCGCGACCCACGCCGCGGGGTTGGCACAGCAGATCGCCTCAAACCCGTAGGTCTTTGCAAATACGAGCGCCACGACGCCCCGCGCGACCATCTCGAACGCCCCCGCAAACATCGCGGTGACGCCGTATTCCATCCCCTGCAAAGTGAACCGGCAGACGATCAGCACGCCGAGGGGAATGTAGAATAGGCTGTTGATGCGCAGGAAATGCCGGATCACCGAAAGGATCTCGGCAAGCTGCGGCTCCGCGCGGTCGAGGAAGATCAGCGAGAGATACGTCCCGCCGAAGTACATGAAGATCCCCATCGCGACGCTGTATACGCCCGCGATGATCATCGCGCTGCGGAAGCCGTCCTTCACCCGGTCGTACCGCCCCGCGCCGATGTTCTGTCCGACGAAGGTGGAGATCGTGACGCCGAGCGTGCCGAACGGCAGATGCACGAAGGACTGGATCTTGTTAGCCGCCGTGACGGACGCGATCACAATGGAGCCGAGCCCGTTCACCGCCGCCTGGATGAGCACCGACCCGATCGCGGTGATCGAGTACTGCAGTGCCATCGGCAGGCCGGAGAGGATGAGCCGCCCCGCGATCTTCGCATGGAATCGCCGCTCCTCTGCATCCGCGCGCAGTTCGGGATAGGTCTTCCGGATATAGAGGAAGCAGATCACCGCAGAGACGGCCTGGGAGGCGATCGTTGCAAACGCCGCGCCGGCCACGCCCATGCCGAATCCGCCGACGAGCGCCAAGTCGAGGACGATATTGAGGCAGCACGAGCCCACGAGCACATAGAGGGGCGTTCTGCTGTTCCCCATCGCGCGCATCAGGCCGGCCTGCGTGTTGTAGGCGACGGTCGCGGGGATCCCGGCGAAGATGATGCGCAGATAGAGAAACGAATCGGCATAGATGTCCGGCGGAAAGTCCATCGCCGTGAGGATCTGCCCGAGCAGGAGGGACGTCACGGCCGTGAGGATCGCCGCCGCGCCGACGCTGAGGATCACGATGTTCGCGACAAAACGGCGCAGCAGCGAGGGCTCGCCCGCTCCGAAGGCCTGCGCCGCCGGGATGCAGAAGCCCGCGCAGATGCCGTTCACAAAGCCGATGACGAGGAAGATCACGGATCCGGTAGCGCCGACGGCTGCCAGCGCGCCCGTCCCGACGAGCTTCCCCACCACCGCCGCGTCCGCCATGTTATAGAACTGCTGCATGATGTTCCCGAAGAGGATCGGCAGGCAGAACCGCAGCATAAGCGGCAGGATCGGACCGCGGGTGAGGTCGAGGGTTTTGTTTTTCGATGTTTCCATAGTGTTAGGTTTAGAAGTGAATAGAGAAGAACGAACAGTGAAAAGTTGCCGTTGTAAACGCGCCGCGTTCTCTTCCGAAGTTCTTCACTATTCTCTATTCACTTTTCACTTTATTCCGTTCTTCTCTCGCCTTGAGCAAATTATATCCGATCACGCCGATCACGACGATCAGGGCGCCGACGAGGGACAGGGGGCCGATGGTCTCGTGCACGATCAGGGCGACCCAGATCGGATTGAGGATGGGCTCGATCATGGAGATCAGCGAGGCGGTGAGCGGCGGGGTCGAGGTGAGGCCCTCCGCCATGAAGACGTACGCCGCGCCGAACTGGACAAATCCGATCGCAAGGACGCCGAGAACCGCGGATCCGCTCCACTCCACCGACGGAGAGAGAAGCCACGGCAGCCCGACCAGCGCCCCGAAGACGCATCCGAAGAAGACCGAGGAGAGGTTGTCCGCGCCGCGCCACTGCTTCATCATGAAGACGCACGCCCACGTGACGCCGGAGAGCACGGCGAGGAGATTGCCGATGAGCGCCCCGCCGCCGAGCGAATCGAGAAAGAAGAGGACGACGCCGCACAGGAGCACGAGGGTCGCGCCGATGTCGATCTTCGTCGGCTTAACCTTGAAGAAAGCCCACATAAACAGGATGATGTAGATCGGCGCGGTATACTGGATGAGGATCGCGTCGGCGGCGGTGGTCATCTTGGTGGCGAGGACGTACAAGGTCGACGTCAGGCCCATGGCGAGCCCGCCGAAGAGCACGGCCCGGTTGACGACGAGGCGGTGACGGCGGATCTTCATATAGAGGAGCAGGATCGCCCCCGCGAGGATCGAACGCGCGCCGCCGATGGCCATGGGATGCCAGGGGACAAGCTTGACGAGCATCCCGCCGAGGGAGAAGAGGAGCGCAGCGGCGAGAACGCAGAGGGCTCCGCCACGGGAGCGGGTCTGCGCAGTGGACATGATGGGTCACCTGATTTCTGTTGTTTTATGGTTGGCTTGTTTTTTCCGGCTAATGCGCGGCTTCGCCTGCGGTCGAAAGGAAGCTGTTTCCTTCATAACTTCTTCCTCTTGCTTCACACTGTCATTCTTCATTCTTCATTCTTAATTCTTCATTCCCCTCACCGGCACCAGCGCCGGCGCCTCGTTCACCGAGAGGCCGAACTTCTCCGCCATCTCCATCGCGATCCGGTACGACGGCTCATCCACCGCGACCTCGGCCTGATGCGCGTCGCATCCGATGCAGACCTCCGCGCCGATCTCCCCGCACAGCGCAAAGAACCGCTCATGCGGATAGGCCCGGTGATCCCGGATCCCGAGCAGGTTGATCTCGAGCGGGATCCGGGCCGCTTTCGCCGCTTCGATCAGGCGGGTATAGTGCCTGTCGAAAATCGCCTGCGGGCCTGTGTAGTTCATCAGATCCGGGTGCGCCACACAGGTGAAGACACCCGTCCCGATCCCCTCGATCACCTGATCGACGTATGCGGCAAGATAATCCTCGTCGTCCGAGGTGCGGCCCGAATACTTCCCCTCCATCTCGTTTTCGAGGAAGTGCTGGCCGAGGATCAGATAGTCGATCGGGTATTCCCGCACCATCGCGAGAAAGTCGGCGAAGAACTTCGGATAGTATTCCGCCTCGTAGCCGATTTGGATATCGATGATCCCCCGGTATTCCTCCCGGAGCGCGAGGAGCGTCTCGACATAGTCCGCCTGCTGCTCGGGACGCATCCGGAAGCCGGAATAGTACCCCTCCGGGAACGGATACGGCGCGTGATCCGCGAAGCCGTAGATTTTCATGCCCGCCGCGACGGCGCGCTCGATGTATTCCCGCTCCGTCCCGCTGGCGTGGTTGCAGCGGACCGTGTGCGCATGCAGATTGCAGATCATTCCCATGGGATATCCTCCGTTTCCCGCGCGGATCCGTCGCCCGCGCTTTCCATGCCCTATTTTAGCACAAACCCCGCCGCGATACAATATCGAATCCCCTAAATCTCGGGCGAAAAAACGCGCCTCCCTTATGCATCTCTCGCACACCGGCCCCCTTCCGCGGGATTTTCCGAGGCCCTCTTGACAAACGCATTTACTCATGGTATAATAGTATCAATAATTGCACCGTGGAGGTTCACATGATTCAAAACGTACCCCTCCGGATCTGCGCGGCGTGCGGCGAATGGCTGTACGACGGCGACACGGTCTACGAGCTCGGCGGCAGGACCTACTGCTGCGCCTGCGTCCGTGCCGCTCTGACCGTATGCCGGCCCGCCCCGCCCGAGATCCCGCGCATCCGAAAGCCCGCGACACCCCGCAAGACAGGAGGCCCCGATGATCTCCAAAACTGACCTCCGGCGCGCGGAAAAGCTTCTGCGGGAGCTGCCGTACATGGAAAGCGCGCTCGTCTATTACGATTCCCTCGCCGAGACGCCGCTCACACGCAGGGACCGGCGGATCCTGCGCGTCAAGCGGGCGGGCCTGCGGGACAGCGTGGAGGCTGCCGAGCGCGCGCTCTCCCTGCTCACCCCGGAGGAGCGCAAGGTCGCGGACTGTCTCTTTCTCTCCCCGGAGTCCGATCTCGGCGAGGTCTGCGCCGCGTGCGCGATGGAGAAGAGCAGCGTCTACCGCAAACGCCGCCGCATCCTCGAAAAGGTCGCCCTCGCCGTGTGGGGAGGGGGGTTGTAAATCGTTCCGGAATGTGATAGAATAAGTGGGTAAGAGGCAAAGAAAAGTGAAAAGAGAAAAGCGAAAAGTGAATAACTGCGGAAGAAACCCGCTGCACGGGTTTCAAATCAATCAAACGCTCGGATAGCCTTTGATTTTCTTGAAAACGCGCAGCGTTTTCTACAACAACTATTCACTATTCGTTCTTCCCTATTCTCTTCCCGAACACGCGCAGCGTTTTTTGCCTCGCCCACCGTAATTTGCTTGCCGGAGGTCCGCCATGTCCTATCGTTCCCGTCTCTTCCGCTGGCCCGACCCCTATGACACGGCCTCCACGGACGCGCTGTTCACCGACGCCGCGCGGGAGTGCGCCGCCTATCACGCCGCGCATTGCCCCGCCTACCGCACTCTCCTCGATGCCGCCCGCTTCTCCCCCGACGATCTTGACGCGATCGGCGACCTCGCGCGCATCCCGGCGATCCCCACGGCCTTCCTCAAAACGCATCGCCTGCGGACCATGCCGGCGGACCGGCTCCATACCCCGATCCGCGCCACGTCCTCGGGCACCGGAGGCCGCGCGAGCGAGATCGGCCTCGACTGGGGCGCGTGCTTCTGCGGCCTCTCCATGATCGCGAAGGTCGCCGCCCCGCGTTCCCTGCTCTCCCCCCGCCCCTGCCACTATATCGTCTTCGGCTACATGCCGCGGCGCGAGAACGCCATGGCCGCCGCGAAGACCGCCTACGGATACACCTTCCTCGCGCCCGCCCTCGACCGCACCTTCGCCCTCCGCTGGGAAAACAGCCGCTATGTCCCGGACCTCGACGGCGTGATCCGCGCGATCGTCCGGCACGCCGCCTCCCCTCATCCCACGCGCTTCATCGGCTTCCCGGCCTATACGTACTTCACGCTCAAAAAGATGGATGAGCGGGGCATCCGGGTCCGGCTCCCGCGGGGATCGAGCATCATGCTCGGCGGCGGCTGGAAGCAGTTCTGGCGCGAGGCGGTCGACAAAACCGTCCTCTACGCGCTCGCCGAACGCGTCCTCGGCATCCCGGAGGAGGCGATCGCGGAGAGCTACGGCGCGGCGGAGCATCCGATCCTGTACTGCGACTGCCGGAACCACCGCTTCCACGTCCCCGTCTATTCCCGCGTCCTCATCCGCGATGTAAAGACGCTCGAACCTCTTCCGATGGGGTACCCGGGCCTGGTCAATCTCATCAGCCCCCTGATCCGCGCCACGCCCCTCCTCTCCGTCCTGACCGACGACCTCGGCATCCTGCATCCCGGCGAAGAGTGCGGCTGCGGGATCACGTCCCCGACCCTCGAGCTCCTCGGCCGCGCCGGCATGGAGGAGATCCGCACCTGCGCCGCGGGAGCGGAGGAGATACTGAAAGGCACAGAAAGTGAGAAGGAATATGGAAGAGTGAAAAGAGAAAAGTGAAAAGTGAATAACTGTGGAGGAAACCCGCTGCACGGGTTTCAAATCCATCAAACGCTCGGATAGCCTTTGTTTTTCTTGAAAACGCGCAGCGTTTTCTACAACAACTATTCACTATTCTCTGTTCACTATTCGTTCTTTACTCTTCCTTCCCTCCGGAGGTTCCCATGATCCTATATAAGTCTGCCCTTTTCGATTCTGCGCGGCAGGACGCGATCCTCGCGCATCTCGAATCCTATATCAACCGCGTGCGCGCGACCATGACCCTCCCGCCCGAGGCTGTCATCCAAGCGGTCGACCGTCTCGGGTCCCGCATCGCCGCCGGGGAATTCGACCCGGTGATCGCCCGCGTCGCCTCGCCGGAGGAGGTGGAGGAGTACCGCGCCCTTGCCGTCCGCCTCATGTCCCGCAGCGCGCTCGAAGCCCGACTCAAAAACGAGCTCGGAGAGCCGCTGCGCGATGATCCCACGAGCCCGATCCGGCAAGAACGCCGGCCGCTCGGGACCCTTTTCCACATCGCGGCGGGCAACATGGACGGCCTCCCGGCCTACTCGGTCGTCGAGGGATTGCTCACGGGGAATTTCAACATCCTCAAGCTCCCCTCGGCGGACGACGGCGTCACCGTGGAGATCCTCTCCGCCCTGATCCGGGAAGAGCCCCTGATCGGCGATTTCGTCGCGGTGTTCGACACCCCCTCGACCGACACGGAGGCCATGCGGAAGATGGCCATGATGGCGGACGGGATCGTCGTCTGGGGAGGAGAGACGGCGATCACGGCCGTCCGCGCGCTCGCACCGCCCGGCGTCAAGCTCATCGAATGGGGCCACCGCCTCGGCTTCGCGTATGTCAGCGGCACGCCCTCGGACGAAGAGCTCGCCGCTCTTGCCTCCCACATCGCCGGGACGAAACAGCTCCTCTGCTCCTCGGCGCAGGTGATCTACCTCGACACCGCGTCGATGCCGGATCTCCGTGCGTTTGCGGACCGGTTCCTGCCGCATCTGGACCGGGCGATGGCGGCGCACCCGGTGACGGACCTCGGCGCGATGGCCCGGATCACCACGCGGCGCCGCTGCCGGGAGCTGGCCGAAGCGCTCGGGGAACGGGAGTCCGGGGAGGTTTTAAGGGGCTCCGCCGACTGTTCCCTGATCCTGAAAACCGATTCCGCGCTCGAGATCTCGCCGCTCTGGGGGAACGTCCTCGTGAAGCGGCTGCCGCGGGCCAATCTGCTCCCGGTCCTGCGCACGGCGAAGGGGACCCTCCAGACGGCCGCCCTGCTCTGCCCGGTACAGGACCGCGCCTCCCTGACGGAGGTGCTGCTCCGCGCCGGCGTGAACCGCGTGAGGCGAGCGGGGGATCTCTCGGCATCCTTCCCGGGCGAGGCGCATGACGGGGAGTTCCCGCTCCGGCGCTGTACGCGGATCGTCGATATCGAGAAATAACGAAGATTCAGGAGGTTTCCCATGTCCATAGAAGCTGTCAGAACCTATCTTTCGTCCTTCGGCATCGCCGACCGGATCCGGGTGCTACCATCATCCAGCGCGACCGTCGAGCTCGCAGCCGGGGCTCTTGGATGCGCGCCGTGCAGGATCGCGAAGACCCTGTCCTTCTCCGTGAAGGATTCCCCCATCCTGATCGTCGCCGCCGGGGACGCGAAGATCGACAACGCGAAATACAAGGCGCAGTTCGGCGCGAAGGCGAAGATGCTGACCCCGGACGAGGCTGCCGCGCTCATCGGCCATGAAGTGGGCGGCGTCTGTCCCTTCGGCGTGAAGGACGGCGTGACCGTCTATCTCGACGTGTCCCTGAAGCGCTTCGAGACGGTCTTCCCCGCCTGCGGGAGCAGCAACAGCGCCATCGAGATGACGCCCGGCGAGCTTGAGCGCGTCTCGGCGTCCGCGGCGTGGGTCGACGTCTGCAAGGGATGGGAGACGGAGTGAGGTTCCCGCCGCACATACAACGAAAAACAGCCCCTCGCGAGGGGGGCTGTTTCGTTTTATCGACCGTGTGATTATTCCGCGCCGTGCGTCCTTGTCTCCTCGTGCATGGTGGAACCGGATGCGTGATACCCGCACTGCGGATTCGGGCATTCCCATTCGTCCCACACATATGTCACCGTTACCCAGCAACCTTCGGGATGCGTCGGATCGTCACAGGCTTCCTCCGTTGTATAAGGCTGACTGTCCGGCGACGAAGGATCGGTCCGCACCGTTTCGCCGGGAACAAGTTCGAGTTCCCGTTTTCCGCAGCGTGGACACAAACCTCCCGTCACAGGCTCCTCCTCCGGCTCCGGGATAAAACCGAAGAGAAACTCTTCATCCGCCGCCGCGACCGGGTCCTTGCTCACGCTCCGCGCGACCTTCAACAGTTCTTCGACCGGGAGCGGAACCGTAGGCCGGATATACGCGGACGGGTCCGGCGGATCGGTGACGAACGCACTCACCCGGTACATATAGACGGAATCCCACCAGATGACATTCGCGCTCTCGCCGTTGTTTTTCTCCGCGTTGTCGGCATACAGAATGATGCCTTCGTAGGGACCGACCTGAACCGGTTCCGTGCGGTCGGAGAGAATGGTCCCGTTCTCGTCGTAATAGACGGTCCCCTCCCCGAACGGCCGCCGCTCAAATTCGATCACGCTCCGGCTCTCGTTCGGGCGCGCATAATAAATATGGCCCTCCCCTTCGCGGTAAAGCTCTTCGTATCCCTCCGGCAGGTATGTCGGTTCCGTGCCGATCTCGATCCAGTCTTCGTCCTCGTTCCGCTCGACCGTCACTTCAAACCGCCCGTCGTCCAGGCGCTTCGCCGTCGTGCGCGTACGGATCATATCCGCGATCGGCCCGGCCGCTATCGCCGTGACGGACAGGAACGCCAGCGCCGCGAGGATCGCCGCCGTCCGCACGCTCCACCGTCTGCCAGACGCGGATGTGCCCCTCGATTCCGTGCGGGCGCTCTTTGCAAAGAGCTTCTTCCGACGCCGCTCGAACCGCGCGGAGTACCGGTGCCCGGGCTCCTCCTCCATCCGCCGCTCAAATTCCGCAAGCTGCCCCTCTGCGAGGATCTCCCCCGCCTCCCGGAGCAGTTCTTCGTCCGTATAGGTATGTTTCATTCGTTTTCTCCTTTCTCTGATCCGGGGCCGGCCTGTTCCAGCCACCGCCGCAGCATCGTCCGCGCCCTCTCCAGCCGGGTGGACACCGTGCTCTCGGAAATCCCGTATAACCGCGCGATTTCCGCGTTCGTGCATCCTTCGCCGTACCGCAGGCGCACCGCGTCCCGGTATTTCGCGGGAAGCCCCTCTACCGCTTCGGCGAGCGACCCGAACGCCTCGGCGAGGAAATACGCGTCCTCCGCGCTCACCCCGTCGCTCATGCCGTCGAGCCAGTCGCCCTCCGGCAGATCGGATCCGTCCTCCGAACCGCCTGCATCCGGAGGGCCGAGCATTTCCCGCGCCGCGCGCCTGGTCCGCTGTCTGCGGCGATCGAGCGCCGCGTTTTCGGTGATCCGCATGACAAGCCGCCTGCGCCGCACCTCCGGCAGTCCGTCGAAGGCTTCGGGATGCGCGCAGATCTTCTCGAGCGCGTCCATCACCGCGTCCTCCGCCGCCCAGTCGTCGCCGAGGATGTCCCGCGCGGTATAGAACATCGCGTTCCGGTACGCCTGAAAGATCGTCTCGGCCGAGTTTTCTTCTTTGTCTGCCGCGTCGTCCCGCAGCGCGCGCCCTCTGAACAGCGCTTCCAGCATGGCCGCCCCTCCTTGTTTTGAATTTACGCCGGAGCCCGTACGCCGCTCCGTTCACCCTTATAGACGTTTCAGCGGCCCCGTTTGTCCCGCTTTTTTTGAAAAAGTTTTTCCTCCGGCGAAACTTTGTCAGAATGAACAAAGAGCGAAGGACGAATTTGTGCCGATTCACGGACGGACGGCATCTGCGCGCGAAAAATTTCCCGCAAAGGCCTTGACAAAGGAGGGCTGGAGTGATATAATAAACAGGCATTCAGCCGGGAAATCGGGCTTGGATAGACGCTGGTGTGGCTCAATGGCAGAGCAGCTGATTTGTAATCAGCAGGTTGTTGGTTCGACTCCGATCACCAGCTTGAACGCAGTTCGCGCATAAACGCCGGACTGCCTCATAAGGGGGAATTCCCGAGTGGCCAAAGGGGACAGACTGTAAATCTGCTGGCACCGCCTTCGGTGGTTCGAATCCACCTTCCCCCATCCAAAGAGAAAGAGACACCTCGCGTGTCTCT
>JAFZPN010000155.1 GCA_017550315.1 Clostridia bacterium | reverse complement strand
TGTGACTGGAGTTCAGACGTGTGCTCTTCCGATCTGTAGGTGTTGACCTGGTTGTCGGCGTTGAACCATGCGGAGTCGACGATCAGATCCTGCAGGCCTTCATCTTCTTCCATGACGACGTTGGTCATGCCGAAGGTGGTGCCTTCCTTGATTTCAAGCGGCGGATCGCTTTCCGTCCAGACGGAAACCGGGAAGAATGCCTCGATGGTGTAGTTGGTGCCGTCCTTGGTGCAGGCTGCCACGACATCGGGAACATCCACGCCGGAGTTGCCGTCGCTGTAGATGAAGTGTTCGCCGACGGAAGCCGTGCCTTCGGAGTTGACGACGAGCGACCAGAAGTAGATCATGCCCGCGACGCCGCCGGTGATTTCGGTATCGGGATAAATGTTGAGCTGGATACCGTCGCCGGAGTTGTAGGAACCTTCGCCCGGATCATGGATCGTGAAAGGTTCGGTGCTGTCGAGCACGTTCGCGAAGAGGTAGATGCCGTCGTCGTTCCACTTGTAGTAGAAGGTGGCGTCCGGAGCAGTGTCGGTCGCGCCGATGACGTGCGTTGAGTTCGCGTTGACTCTCATGATGAGCGCGTCGTCCCATTCGCCCGCATCCTTCACACCGTCGATGGTGGGAACCTTTTCGGTCTTCGGAATCTGATAGTTGGTCGCGTAAGTGGGCGTGCCGTTCGACACGGTAGGCGTGCCGGCCACTTCGCCCGCGTTGTCCTGATCCGCGCGGAATGCCTGAGCGGCTTCCTCGGTCGGGAAGAAGGCGATGTAGTCGATGTAGATCTCATCGCCGGAGGTCATCGATCCGCCGGAGTCGGAGCCGTCATTGCCTTCCTGCCACATCGGGTCAAGGCGGATCCAGTCGACCGTGCCGGCCCAGTAAGGCTCGGTGATGGCGTACTGCGGATCCTTGTAGGCGTTGACCGTCTTCACGTTTTCATCGGGGATGTAGATGATGTAGGTGTGCCATTCGTTGTCGGAAGCGACGTTGATGTGCGTGCATTCGGAGCCGTTGAGGCCGCGCCCGTCGGTGTGGCCGAAGAGCTCGATCGCGGTCGCCGGACCCGGGTTCTTCACACGGGCTTTGCACCACACGACATCGGAAACGTCTTCCGCGTCGAGATCAACCGAGACGTACGGGTCATTGCCGCCGGCCACGAAGACGTAGTAATCGTTACCCGCGTCATCCTTTTCGCCCCAGAAAGACACGGCATTGTTGGAGTTCGCGCCCATGTCCTCGGACATCGCTTCGTCTTCACCAAAGTCCCAGAGAATGGTAGGTGTGCTCGAATCGGAAGCAGCGCCTGCAGCAGCGCCGCTGCCGCCGAGAACGATTTCACCCCAGACGGACGGGTTGGTGGAGGCGCCGTCTGTGATGTCGGACCAGCCGATGCACATCGTTCTGTTGTTGTAATCGGCGTTGTCGTTGTAGGAAACCTCAAAGCCGTATGTGACGCCTTCCTTCGGAGCGTAGGCTTCGTCATAGGCCTTGATGTGCCACACGACTTCGACGTAGTACGGCTTGGCCGTCTCGTTGTCGGGGTCGTTTTCGAGGGAGGTGTGGATTTCCATGAACTGCGCGTCGAATTCTTCGTTGTCGGAGCTGACGCCGGAGCCGGAGCCCACGAGCCAGTTGGCCTGGGAAGAATAGAAGTCAGCATAGGGGGTCACGCCCACCCACGCGTCCGTCGCGGTGTTGATGGAAGTCGCGGAGTTGTTCGAGAGGGAGAGGCAGATCTCCGAGCCGTCCATCTGATAGGTCATGGACGCGGGAGAGAGGTCTTTCGTCCAGAGAGAGGAGTCCGGAACCTCGCCGAGGTAATAGAGGTTTTCGTCATCATACAGGAAACGGATGGTGACGTGCGTGCCGGTGTCTTCACCGTTACGGATACGGTCCTGCGTCTGCGCTTCGGTGGTGTCCCAGATGTCATCCTTGACACCGTCGACCGTCGGCGTACCGCGGGCAGCCGTGATGGTGTAGCCCGTGCCGGAGTTCGCGGAAACGCTGATGGCCAGCGCGGCGATCATGAGTACGGCAAGAGCCAGCATGAGAATCTTCTTCATGATTTCCTCCTTGAAAATATGAAAAAATGGACTCTGCAGGGTAGGATTCGATAAGGATAATCTGTTTTCTTCTCCTCGACTGTCCATATCGAGTGTATTATAACACGAAATCATCGGAGTGTCAATCGTTCGCAGAGGATTTCTATAAAAAACTGGCATGTTTGCATAAAGTGCGCTGCGAGGTCCGAAGGAAATGTGTCAGAATGAAAAACGTTCTTGCATAGCCCGCGGACTTGTGCTATAATCAGGACAGAATCGCATCCCATGCAGCATGCAACAAGAAGAGAATGAAGAGAATAAGGAGAAGAACATGAAACAGTTCAGCACGCTTACCGATACCGTCCGGCTCGCGAACGGGGTCGAGCTCCCCGTCGTCGGCTTCGGAACATGGCAGTCCCCGTCCGGCGATATCTGCCGGGACGCCGTGAAATGCGCCCTCGAATCCGGATACCGCCACATCGACACCGCCTCGGCCTACGGGAACGAGGAGAGCGTCGGGGAAGGCATCCGTCTCTCGGGTGTGCGCCGGGAGGAGATCTTCCTCACCACCAAGCACTGGATCTCCGACCGCGGATACGACAAGACCATCCGCGCGCTCGAGGATTCCCTCCGCCGCCTCGGAACGGACTACGTCGACCTCTATCTCATCCACTGGCCCTGCGTAGAAAAGGTCTCCCCGGACTGGGAAGCGGTCAATCTTTCCACGTGGCGTGGATTTGAAAAGCTCTGCCGCGACGGCAAGATCCGCGCGATCGGTGTGAGCAATTTCCTCGAAGGCCAGCTCGCGCCGCTGCTCCGGGACGCCGAGATCCCGCCGATGGTCAACCAGATCGAATTCCATCCCGGCTACACCCAGGGGGAGACGGTCGCATACTGCCGGGCACAGGGGATCGCCGTGGAAGCGTGGAGCCCCCTCGGCTGCGGAAAGGTCCTCTCAGATCCGACCGTCAACGCAATCGCCGCCGCACACGGGAAGAGTGCCGCGCATGTCTGCATCCGCTATGCGCTCCAGAAAGGCGTGGTCCCGCTGCCGAAGTCCGTCACCCCGTCCCGGATCGCGGACAACGCGAAGGTCTTTGATTTCGCGCTCACGGAAGAGGAGATGGACCGCCTTGACGCCATGCCTCTCTGCGGGTACAGCGGATTTTACCCGGATGACGCCCCCGCAGACGTCCTGTACGGCTGAGACCGCATGTGCCTGACTGAAATGCGGAAAGGAATTGTGACAATCTGATTTTACCGGCAGACGTCATCCCCATGCGGGAGGGCTCCTGATGAGATCATTCCCCGAGCAGGTCCGGATACGACGGATACTTCGTCCTCCGTGTCGGGGTGCGGTCGAAGGTCCCGTCGACGGGATCATAGGGTAGACGGATCGTCCAGGTGCCGACGCCGGTCACGATGATCTGCCGCACCTTTTCACTGTCGATCAGCCATTTGTTCTGCGCATTCCCGCGCATGGACTCAAATCCGCCCTCCCAGACCGGCCACAGCGCGTAGGTCGGATTGACACGTGAATAGAACGCAACCGTTCCGTTGAAGCCGTGATGCGCTATCTGCAGGATATCGCATTGCAAGGCATCTGTAAACTCTTCGAGAACGAGATCTGTCGCGTTGAAAGCGATATCTCCCGTCCAAAGGGTCGTCTGTCCGCCGAGCGTCATCTTGTACAGGATCGAGCACTCGTTCATGCCGCCTGTCAGGATGGACTTGGGATATAGATCTTCGAGGGTGTAGAGCACTTCAAAGGACGCGTTCCGCACTTGGAAGCGGTTCCCGGTGTGCACCTTCAAAATCGGTACGTCGGCATAGAAATCGGCGAGATTCTTCCGGAACTGTGTGTAGCGGTAGATCGTGTCGTCGAGCATATAGGGCGAATCCGACGCGCGGGTCTCCTCATACTTCGGGAAATTGAACACCAGCCGCTCAATGATGACGTCGTCGTGGTGATCGAGGGAGAAACAGTTGAATACGCCAATGTGGTCTCCGTGCAGGTGTGTGAACAGCCATGCCGCGATCACGGGCTTCTCCACGTCAGCCGGCTTCTGGGAGAGCAGGATATTCATCAACTTGTCCGAGTCCACCGAATCCGGGTCGCCCATGCCGCCGTCAATGATGCAGAAACTGCCGTCCGCGAGGCGGATGATGAAGCCCATGCCCTCCGCGGCGACGACGGTCTCGCCCTTCATGCCGGTGAGCAGGCTGTCAGCTTTCTCCTCGCAGGGATCCTCGAGCGGGCAGAGCTCCCCCCGTTCCTCCGAGACTACCCGCGTCACGCCCATGGACTGCACACGGGAGACATTGACGGTCGTTTGCTCGTTCACATACGTGGCATACCGGTTTCCGTCGATTTCGCGGCCGTCATAGTACGCGAATCCTGCCGCTTCCAGCATGCCGAGATAGGCCTCGTATTCGTCCGCTGTCGTCTCCTCGACACGCATGACGACCGTGCTCCCGGAGCTCTCGTAGATCCCTTCGATCTTCCCGTAGGGGAAATCCGGAACTTCTCCGGCTGCGAGCGATGCCGTACCCGTGATCGGAATGCCGCAGAGGAGAAGGCTATCTCCTTTGCGAACGGTCACCTCTTCGGACAGAAACACCTCCATCGCCTCCTTCAGTGCGCGGGAAGAGCGCGCGAGGACGGCGATTTTGTTTTGCTCGGCAACAATTTTCCATTCCATGATCCCGAGTGCGTCCGCCTCGTTCTGCGCCGTCCGGTTCGTGATCCCGAAAAGGATCTCCGGCGTCTCCGTATCCGGATCCTTGCCGGGTTTCGTCCAGTCCGTGCCGAAAGAGAATTTTACTCCTGCCTTTTCTTCGAGCCTGCGCCGGAATTCGACAGCGGCGTTCACCGTGTCTTCGTCGGCATTTTCCGCGCGCACGACCGCATAGAGCGCTTTGCCGTTTTCAGTGAGTGCGATTTCTTTGGGTGATTCTTCCATGCCCGTCTCCAATTTGCTCTCCGCTCCGGTTCCCGTGTTGTTTTTCTTCTGTTCGGTGTCCAGATCTGCGCCGCATCCCCAGAGAAGAACGACAAGGAGGGGAAAGAGTAAGATTTTTGTGAGTTTCTTCGTGCGTCTCCGTTTTTTCATGGTTCATCGTCACCTTTTTTACCTTTCCCGTTTTTCGGGATAGGAGGCAGCCGCCATCCCTCCGGATGATCCCATTATAGCACACCGATGCCGTCAGGACAAGAGCAAATTGCCCGATGCGGAAAACTTCTCGGGCAGTCGTGCCGAAAAAATGATGAATGCGGATTGTATTTTCCGGCGTCTCATGGTAAAATATTGGTAAATCCATGAAATTCTTATCCAAAATGGGGGCAAATGATGAAATCTGTTTTATCGCATCGTTCTGTCAGCCGCGGACGGAGCAAGGTCTTCCTTGTCCTGTTCCTGCTCTTTACGGCTGCGTTCCTGTTCGGTTCCTGCCGGAAAGAGGGGGGAATCACGCCCGTTATGCCGTCCGACACGCAGAGTACAGCACCGGAGGCGGACACCGCTCTTCCCGGAGAAGACGATGGCGCAGAGACGCCGAGCGAAGGAGAGGAGGCGGCGGATGTCCCGGAGACGGACCCGGAGGATCCCATGAAGGATTTCGTCCCGGTCGTCCGGCTTGCCGTCTGCTCCGATACGCATATCAACAATTCAACGAATGACGTTCTCGCGCAGCGTCTCGGACTGCTGTTCGACACCGCTTACCGCTATGCCGACGCGCACCCCACCTACAACACGCTTGACGCCGTCCTCATGGCGGGCGATATCACCAACACCGGCAACGCCGATCAGTTCAGAGCGCTGAAGTCCGTCATCAAAGCGCATATCCGCCCCGAGACCGAAGTGTTCACGACGATGGGGAACCACGAGTACTTCGGCGGAGGCCAGACGGAGTATTTGAGAAGCATGAGCGATTCGCTGGATGTCCACGCCGTCGTGAAGGGCTTCCATATCATCGGCATCTCCCCGCGGGACGGGAACAACTACCCCGGCGACGTGATCCGCTGGCTGCAGCAGAAATTGCAGGAAGCAGCGGAGGATGCGCCCGGCATGCCGATCTTCACTTTCCAGCACCACCACATCAAGGACACCGTCTATGTCAGCCGGTCCTGGTACACCGCGGATTCCGCAGCTCTGAAAAAGGCGTACGCGAAGTATCCGCAGGTCATCAATTTCTCCGGTCACTCGCACGGCCCGGTGAACAACCCGCTCTCGATCTGGCAGGACGGGTTCACCATGCTCGGCACCGGCACGCTCAACTATTTCGAGATGGAAGTCGGCATGACCGGCGGAACGCTGCCGCCCGGCAAGGAAAACGCGGCGCAGTATTACATCGTGGAAGCGGACGCCGAGGGACGCGTGCGGATCCTGCCGTACAATATCCTGACGGACGATTTCTTCAAGACCGCCTCCAACACCGACGATCCGGAAAAGCAGCTCATCTATGTGATCGACAAGCCCTCGGATCCGTCGACCTATCTCTACACCTCCGCGAGAGGCAACGACGCGGCGGCCCCGTATTTCGCGCCGGACGCGCAGCTCGCGATCGGGGAGATCACGGACAACAGCGCGCTCGTCACCGTCCCGCAGGCGTTCGACGACGCGTGCATTTACAGCTACCGCCTTGTCGCCGAAGAGGAGGGAGGCAGCCGAAGAGAGATCAAATTCTTCTCCGAATACTATTTCGAGCCAATGCCGGAGACGGTATCCTGCCGCCTGAGCGGTCTGCTCGACGGGACAAAATACACGGTGCGCGTCTATCCGGTGAACGCGTGGGGGAAGGAGGGCGATCCGATCACGGCGGAATTCGAGACGGATACATTCGTGGATATCCCCTATGTTTCCGCTCATCCCGTCCGGTTTGAAGGGACCTTCACGGATTTCGAGAGTCAGACGAGCCTGCGCCGCTCCTCGCACAACGGCGTCTTCAGCGGAACGGCGGACGGAGACTGGTTCGGCGGCGAATGGAACGGCCCGGAGAGCATCGAGGACGCGCGGGTCGAACTCGCGGAAGGGAAGGGCTATGAGGAATCGACGGCGGCCGCGGTCAGCATGAACGGATCGAGCCACGCGAACCGCGCAATCTGGCTCTACGCGAATGAGGAGAACGGACTCACGACCGCCTATCCGCGCTTCCGGTATCTCCGCGTGTGGGTCGATTTCACCGGCATCGACTTCCGCAAGGCGTCGTTCGGCCTTGTCACCATGCAGAACGAGCTTTATACCACGGATGACTTTGACAGCCGGAGCGATCTGGCGTTCTACTATCTCGCGGAAGGAGAGACCGAATGGAAGACGATGTACCACGGCGCGGACGACGGATGCTTCGGCGCGGCGCAGGCGTCGTCTGTCAAGGACTTCAAGGGCTGGCTGGCGTTCCCGACCATGGACTTCGGAGCCCGCAAAGGCACCGGGGAGAGCTTCTCCGCCCACGAGATCAAAGGCGTGTATATGTATTTCGATTACAGCTCCGATTCGATGCTCGGCACGCCGTTCTACCTCGACGAGATCGCGCTCGTGGAAGACTATACGGTGTTCACGGAATACGGCGGATAACGGCGATAAGGGAAAGGAGAATGGACGATGGGAATCCCGCTGAAAGACAGGATCCGGGGCGTGGTATACGCCTATTCGCCCACCGAGAGATGGGACCTTGTGAAAGAACTCGGCACGGACTGGATCCGGCTGAACGTGCCGTTCCCGTGGGCGGAGGAAATCGGGGGAACAATCAGCCCGCGCTGGGAGGCGGTGAAGGCGAAGATCCTCTCCGCCCATGCGGCGGGGCTGAAGGTCATGCCGTCCACGCCGACGATCTTCGGCTACCCGGAGGCGATCTGCGGAAAGATCGGAACGCCGGAATTCTTCCGGAGCGTGCGCCGGGCGACGGCCTTCATGGCGGAGGATCTCGGCGATGCCGCGCCCATGCTCTGGCAGTGCATGAACGAGCTCGACGGCGCGACCTTCTCCGGCGACGTGCCGCTCGAGATCTGCACGGAAGCCTGCCGTGCGTCGGCGTTCGGAATCCGCGAGGTCAATCCGGACGCGGTCTGCGGGACAAACTTCTCGTGCTGGTGGGAAGGCAGCCGGAGAGCGGGGGAAATGCTGTTCCGCGGCGAGCATCCCTTCGGATATCTCGGCGACGACGGCTATTTCGGCTCGTGGAGCGGCGGGACCGTCGAGGACTGGCCTCCGATCATCGACGATATGTGGAACACGTTCGGGCTGCCCGTCCTTATCAGCGAATGGGGCTATTCCTCGGGTGGCGCGACGCTCACCCCGGCCGAGCTCGGCAGCTGCCCGGACAACGAAGAGCATCTCGAACCGGTCTGCTATCACAAGGCGTGGTGCAACGAAATGCCCGGCGGCCACAACGAGGACGTGCAGGCGGCGTATATGGCGCGGGGGCTCGAGATCTTCGCGGCGCATCCGCACGTGATGGGAAACTTCATGTTCTGTTTCTCCGACGCCGTGACCTGCTGGCACTGCCATCATGAGAACTGCCCTGCGGAATGTTACTGGGGTCTGTGCGATGTGAACTGCGTCCCGAAAAAAGCGTATTACGCCGCCCGCGACGCGATCCGGAGGTTGTATTTCTGATAAAGCAAACCGAATGCATTTGACTCGGCTGCATATCCGCTCTTTATCGCTATCCGCAACATTCACCTTCAAGGAGGACTCGTATGGAGAGAAAACTTCGTTTCGCGGTCGCCGGGATCGGCGGCATGGGAAAGGCACACATCGAAGGGATCCGCAGGAACGCGCTCGCCGAACTTGCGGCGGTATTCGACATCAACGAGGAATTCGTCGTGAAGTGCGCAGCCGACTGCGGCCTCGGGAAATCCTATACCGATTTTGACCGGATGCTGGCCGAGGAGGAGATCGACGTCGTGATCGTCTGCACGCCCGATCAGGTGCACCGGGACTACACCGTCCGCGCACTCCGGGCAGGGAAGCACGTGCTCTGCGAGAAGCCGATGGCGCAGACGGTCGAGGACTGCCGGGAGATGGTCAGGGCGGCGGACGAAACCGAGGGGAAGCTCATGATCGGTCAGGTCTGCCGCAAGGCACCGGGGTTCCTCAAAGCGAAGGAGCTCGTGGACGCCGGGTATATCGGGGAACTGTTCTTCGTGGAGAGCGAATACGCCCACGACTATTCCCGCATTCCCGGCAGCGGCGGCTGGCAGTGGCGGACCGATCCGGTGCTGCTCCGCCATCCCGTGATCGGCGGCGGCTGTCATGCGATCGATCTTCTGCGCTGGATCGCGGGCAATCCGAGCGAGGTGTTCGCCTACGCCAACCATAAGATGCTGCCTTCCTGGCCGGTCGACGACTGCACGGTCGCCGTCATGAAATTCCCGCACGAGGTCATCGGCAAGGTCATGTGCTCCATCGGGTGCAAGCGCTCCTACACCATGCGCACCTGCCTCTACGGCTCAAAGGGTACGATCATCTGCGACAACACCTCCCCGGAGATCACCGTCATGCGGGAGATTCTCGGGGAAAACGGAGAATATTTGACGATGGACCACGAGAAGATCCCGGTCGACATCAACAACCACAACGTCGCGTCCGAGATCGAGGAGCTCATCGACTGCATCCTTCACGACAAACCCGTCCCGACCGACGGCCGCGAAGGCGCTTCCACCGTCGCCGTCGGAGCTGCCATCGTCGAATCCGCCGCCAAAGGTGACAAGGTCGTGATCGATTATTGTTTCTGACAGAATACGAAAAAACGGGATTCCTGAATTCTCTGAAATATATTTTAATAATTCTTCCCGTTCCCCTTTTCTTTTGCACGATCCTGATGTATAATAGATGCGGAACGCATTCTGTCCGTATCTCGATCCGCATGGATCCGGGCGGACATCTCACATACGCGGAGGAAGCCCCATGAAAACGTACATGTTCTGCAACGCGCACCTCGATCCCGTCTGGCTCTGGCAGTGGGAAAGCGGCATGAGCGAGGCCATCTCGACCTTCCGCTCCGCCGCGAAGCTCATCGACGAATACCCCGATTTTGTCTTCAATCACAACGAATCGCTCCTTTACGAATGGGTGGAGGAGCACGAGCCCGCCCTGTTTGAAAAGATCCGGGAACAGGTGAAAGCCGGGCGCTGGAAGATCGTCGGCGGATGGTTCCTCCAGCCCGACTGCAACATCCCGGCGGGCGAATCGATCCTGCGGCAGATCCTGCGCGGGCGTATCTATTTCTACGACAAATTCGGCGAGGTACCCGTCACGGCGGTGAACTTCGACTCCTTCGGCCATGCGCAGGGACTCGTGCAGGTCCTCAAAAAGTGCGGCTACCGGCATTACGTCAATATCCGTCCGGGCCGCGGCAACTACGACTTCCCGAACGAGGATTTCCGCTGGATCGGCTACGACGGCTCCGAGATCCTCGTCCACCGCTCCGACAAAGGGTACAACTCTGTCCTCGGTCAGGCGGCGGCGGAACTATGCGGGGATGGCGAACGACCGGGATGGCTGGAGCGGCACAAGGACGAAAAAAACGCCCTCTATCTCTGGGGCGTGGGCAATCACGGCGGCGGACCGTCCCGGAAGGATCTCGACGACATCGCAGCCATGCAGGCCTCCGGCGTCGATCTCGTGCATTCCACCCCGGACGCGTACTTCGCGGCGGTGGAGAGGGACAGCCTCCCCGTCGTCAACCGCGGTCTGAACCATCTCATGGAGGGCTGCTACACCTCGATCATCCGCATCAAGCAGCTGCACCGGCGGCTCGAGAACGACCTGGTGATGACGGAGGCAATGGCATCGCACGCCGCGATCGCGGGACTGTCCGTCTATGACCGCGAAAAGCTCGATGACGCGTGGCGGGATCTTTTGTTCTCGGAATTCCACGACTCCCTCCCCGGCTCCTGCATCCAGCCCGTCGAGGAGGATGTGATCCGGATGCTCCACCACGGCCTCGAAATCACGAACAAGCTCAAATCGAAATACTTCCTCGCTCTTTCTGCCGGACAGGAGCCGGTGGAAGACGGCGATACCGTGCCGATCCTGCTCTATAACCCGCATCCGTTCCCGTTCACCCAGCCCGTGGACGTCGAATTCCTCCTGCCGCGTCAGATGTGGCACAAGGATTTCTCGAATCCCATCGCCTATGCGGACGGCGTGCGTGTCCCCTGTCAGCAGGCGAAGGAGAGCGGCAATTTCTACATGGACTGGTGCAAGCGCATCCTCATCGAACACCCGCTCGCGCCGTTCTCCGTCACGCGCTTCGACGTGAAGTTCGAGATCCTCCCCTCCCGTCCGATGCCGACGGTGGAAGAGGAAAACCGCACGCGCTGGGAAGGCCGGGAGCGCTGGGAAAACCGAAACCGCATCGTCGTCGACACCGCCCGCGGACAGGTTGCCGTCAACACCCGGACGGGACTCGTGGATTCCTACGTCGTCGACGGGGAAGAGCTCCTCACGCCGGGCGCGCTGTCCCTCGAGGTCTTCGAGGACGCGATCTCCTGCTGGGACGGCCATCCGAATCTCGATCTGCGCTATCCCGAAGGCCGTTTCACGCTCATGACGCCCGGCGAGGCGACCGATTTTGCCGGCGTCAAGGGCTCCGTCGTCAGGCCCGTGCGTGCGGTGGAGGAGGGCGAGGTCCTGACGGTCATCGAAGCCGACATGAAATACGGGCATTCCCGCGCGCTCGTGCGCTATCTGATCGGGAAGCTCTCCGGCGCGCTCGACGTGGAGGTCCGCGTTTTCTGGGCGGAGAACGAAAAACGCCTCAAGCTGCGCATTCCGACGGTCTTTGAGAGCGGCGAGCACTGGGGCATGACCATGTTCGGCCGGGAAAAACTGAGACCCGGCAGCCGCGGAGAGGATACCTTCTCGCAGTACTGGCAGGCGGTGACGGACGGGGCGCGCGCCCTCACCGTGATCGACGACGGCGTGTACGGTTCCGACTGGCGGGACGGCGTGCTCCGCGTGACCCTGCTGCGCTCGGCGGGCTACGGATCGGGGCGTTCCGCGTGGGGAGAGCCCTTCCACGAGCCGATGTATCAGCAGCGGATGGATCAGGGCGAGCGCCGGTACCGCTTCCGGCTCATGGGCGGTGAACGGGAGGAACGCCTCCTGCACATCGACCGGGAGGCCGCCATGTGGAACCGGATCCCCTACGGATTCGCGTTCTGTCCGTCCGGAGAGGGGGTCAAGCCCCAGCCGCTGTGCACGGTCGACGCCGAAAACATCGTCCTCTCCTGCTTCAAGCGGAGCGAGCGCAAGGCGGATGAGTGGATCCTGCGGCTGTACGAAGCGCAGGGCATCCCGTCGAAGGCGCACATCGATCTCCCCGCCGCCGGACTGGCGTTCGACGCGGATTTCGCGCCGTTTGCCATCCGCACGTACCGCATCCGGGACGGCCGGATCGAAGAATGCGATCTGCTTGAAGGAAGTGTTCCGCTGCCCGAAAGTCCTGCAGAATGAAGACGAATTCCATGATCCCCGCATACCTTCGTTTATCTCAGGTGCCGCAGTTTCTGAAAACAAAAACGAGCCGGGTCCCTCCGATGAGGGGCTCGGCTGTTTCGTTGCAGGGGTGTCTTATTCCGCGAGCGTCTTGCAGACCATTTCGAGGTTTTGAATGATTTCGAGATGCTGGGGACATTTGCTCTCGCACGCGCCGCACTGGAGGCAGTCGTCGAAGGTCTTGCCCTCGTGGCGGAGATAATCCTTCATCATCCATTTCGCGTGATCTTTCAGACCGTACACGTTGTAATAGGTGTACATCTCGAAGATGCGCGGGATGTCGATGCCGACGGTGCACGGCTGGCAGTAGCGGCAGCCGGTGCAGTAGAGTTCGGAGAACTTCTTGATCTCCTCCATCGCGGCGCCGAGCTGTTCCCATTCCTCTGCGGAGAACGCCGTGTCGTCGGACGCGACCTTCACGTTCTTCTGCACCATGTCGAGCGTCTGCATACCGGACAGCGCGCAGTTGAGGCTGGGATTGCCGAGTACGAATTTGAACGCGAGCTCGTAGGTGGCGATGGATGCCTTGCCCGTCAGCTTGGCGTAGAGATCGGTCGGAGCAGCGAGACGTCCGCCGCCCACGGGACCCATCGCGACGGTGCCGAGGCCGCGGTCGTTGACGTATCGGATCATCTCTTCATTGGAGCGGTCGAGCAGATTGTACTGGCAGAGCATGGATTCGAGCGGGATGCCGCGCTCCGCGGAGGTATCGACGATATACTGGATCGCGCTCGGATGGTCGTGAAACGAGAAGGAAATGTGGCGGATCAGCCCTTCTTCCTTTGCCTTCGCCGCCTCTTCGAGCAGGCCTTCCTTGACGATGATGTTGTCGTATGCGCCGCGGTTGATGCCCCAGAAGTGGTAGAAATCGATGTGGTCGGTGCCGAGCTTGGAGAGGGAGGACTCGAGGCGCTTCCGGTAGCCTTCGCGGCCCATGCCGCCGTCGAGCGGGCATTTCGTGGAGATGAGGATCTTGTCGCGGAAGCTCTTCACGGCCCGGCCGAGGGCTTCTTCGCTGTGCTGATTGCAGTAGCCGGGCGCGGTGTCGAAATAGTTCACGCCGTTCTCATAGGCATAGGTGATCATCTCGTCGACCTTGTCCTGATCGACGAAGCTCTTCCCGTCCTTCTCATACTCCGGGAAACGCATGCAGCCGAAGCCGAGCGCGGAGATCTTTTTGCCGGTTTTGCCGAAATCGCGGTAATTCATGGGGAATTCCTTTCTTCTTGAATCATTCATACGGTTGCAAGATGATTATACCATATCTTTTCCCGGATGAAAAGAGGAAAAACACATATTATTAAAATTTTCTTCCGCTTGTGCAGAAATTTCGGAGCGGATTATTCGCCCGGCATGTCCCCGTGCAGCACGAAACGGGAGCGTGTTCCGGGAACGTCGAGCCCCGCCTTCTTCGCCTGCTCGTGCTGACGGCTGCGCGGGATCTCGTAGAGCCGCCCGTCCTTCAAGAGCTTCGCGCCTGTCTGGTGATAGGAGAAACCGACTCCGTACTCTACGCATTGCCGCCGCACATCGAGGACCCAGTCGAAATCGCAGATCCTGGCGTCGGGGCCGGACTCTCCGCCGACGGATACCTCCGCGATCCGGCCCGTTTCCAGATACCGGCGCAGATCCATGCGCGAGAGCATCGGCTCGATCATGACCGAGCGGCGGCACAGGGGCAGCGCCAGATAAACCGGGAGCCGCCGGTCCGCCATCGCCTGATTCTCGCAGGTCACGGCGATCGTCACATGCTCCCACCCGTCTTCCCAGTCCGGCGGAAGGGCTCCGGCGATCCGTTCCGGACGCTTCGTGATGAAGAAGAACGTGCAGTCCGCTCTTGTCCGCATCATGTCCCACGCCTCGGGCCGCCATCCGTCCGCCGCGGGATGGAAGAAATCCGAGGAAAAACAGGTATAGAAACAGGACCCGGACGGGATCTTGTACCGCCCCCGGTGCTCTCCCGCCCGCAGGATGCGGATCGGCAGGGAATAGCTCTGCGTCTTTGTCACGACGGCGGGATCCCGTCCGACCGCCTCATCCCGGCGGAACATGTAGCAGTGCCGGCATCCTTCGGAGACCTTCGTACATCCGTGCCACAGATTCCACGAGACCGACTCCGGCGGACGCGGATCCTGTTCAGTCGGGAACAGTTCCATCTGATTCAGCCTTGCCTCCATCGGACACCTCCTCTCCGCCGCAGCCGACTTTCCGTTTCATGACATCATTATATCACACCGCGCGGAACCTTGTCAAGCAAGCGCCTCGATCCTCTCACGCGCGGACGCCGAATTCACAAATTCCGGTAGAAGCCGGGCGGAGGTTTTTGCTATAATACTCCCACAAGAATCTCATCTGTCCGGAAAGGAGCGCCCGCATGAAAAGACGCCGCCTGATTCTTCTCCTTCTGTCCGTCCTTGCCGCGCTCCTGCTCTTCTTCCTCGGCCTTGCCGCAGCCATCGTGCACGATGCGAAAACCGACGAAACCCGCGGGGCGGACTGCATCCTCGTGCTCGGCGCGGGAACGTGGGACGGCGAGGTCTCCCCGGTGTTCCGCGAGCGGCTTGTGCACGCCGTCGAGCTCTACCGCGCCGGATACGCGCCGAAGATCATCCTGACGGGCGGCCTCGATCCCCGGAACACCGTGACCGACGCGGAAGCAGCCCGGCGCTGGATCACAGCGGAAGGGATCCCGGAGGAGGATGTCTTCACCGAAGAAGAGTCCCGGTACACGCACGAAAACTTTCTCTACGCCCGCCGGATCATGGAGCGGGAAGGGATGAAGACCGCGCTGGTGGTGAGCGATCCCTTGCACATGAAGCGGGCGATGCTCTGCGCGCGGGACTTCGGCGTCGAGGGATACGCCAGCCCGACCCCGACGACGCGCTACCAAACCGCCCGCACGATCGTCCCGTTTCTGATCCGCGAAACCGGCTGCCTCTTCGCCTATGGCGTCTGGCGGATCTTAGCCCGGCCGTGGAGCCGGTAAAAAACTAAGAAGAACGAAAAAGGAGAACGAAGCCGCTCTCCTTTTTGTTTTTCCGCGTATTAAACCTGTTCCGCGATCGCGTAGATCAGCCGCTCGCTGTCCTCCCAGCCGAGGCACGGATCGGTGATCGACTTGCCGTAAGTCCCTTCGCCGATCTTCTGCGCCCCTTCCTCGAGATAGCTCTCGATCATCAGTCCCTTCACGAGCCGCCGGATGTCCTCCGAGTGCCGCCGCGCGTGCAGGACTTCGCTGGCGATGCGGGGCTGCTCTTTGAACTTCTTTCCGGAGTTGGCATGATTCGTGTCGACGAGGACCGCTGGATTCTTGAGTCCCGACGCCGCGTACCGCTCCGTGAGGTCGAGCAGATCTTCGTAGTGATAGTTCGGCAGGGACTGCCCGTGCTTGTTCATATACCCGCGCAGGATCGCGTGGGCGAAGAGATTGCCCGTGCTCTCGACCTCCCAGCCGCGGTAAATAAACGCGTGCGGATGCTGCGCAGCCGTGATCGAATTCATCATGATCGAGAGGTCGCCGCCCGTCGGGTTCTTCATCCCGACCGGGATCTCGAGGCCCGACGCCGTCAGACGGTGCTGCTGATCCTCCACGCTCCGCGCGCCGACCGCCACGTAGGAGAGGAGGTCCGAGAGATACCGGTGATTCTCCGGATAGAGCATCTCGTCCGCCGTCGACAGCCCGGTCTCCTTGAGCACGCGCATGTGGATTTCCCGGATCGCGATGATCCCCTTGAGAAGATCCGATTCCTTCTCCGGGTCCGGCTGGTGCAGGAGTCCCTTGTAACCGTCGCCCATCGTGCGGGGCTTGTTCGTGTAGACGCGCGGGACGAGGATCAGCCGGTCTGCGACCTTCTCCTGTACGGCGGCAAGCCGGGTCGCATATTCGAGCACCGAATCCTCGGAGTCCGCCGAGCAGGGGCCGATCACGAGGATGAATTTGTCGCTCTCCCCGGAAAACACCGCTTTGAGCGCGATGTCGCGGGCGTGTTTCTTGTGTTCAAGGGCGAGGGAGATCGGGTACATCTCCTTGATCTCCATCGGGATGGGCAGCTTGCGCTTGAAATTCATGTTCATACTTGGACAGATCCTTTCGGTTGCGATCTTAGACTTTTTTATCGAACAGCGCGCGGCGTGCGGTCGATATGCGCATCATTTCCTTCATCTTGTCGATGTTTTCGTCCGCGAGATAGGTCCGCATCCGGTTCAGTTCCCCGGAGAAGGCATCGATCTCGGCGACGAGCTTTTTCTTGTTGAGGAGGAAGAGCTCGCTCCACATGTCCTCGTTGATCCGCGCGATGCGGGTGAGGTCGCGGAAGGAGTCGCCCGTGTAGTCCACGAGGTGCGGCTCGGTGTTCGAGGTCATCAGCGCGACGGCGATGCAGTGGGTAAGCTGGGAGAGGAACGCGATCATCTCGTCGTGCTTCTCCGGATCGAGCTCGCTCACCCGGGCGAACCCGAGCGTCTCCCCGAGGGAGCGGCAGAGCGCGATCGCTGCGGGCGTATTCTTCTCCGTCGGCGTCACGATGTAGTTCGCGCCGCGAAAGATCCCGTCGTCGCTGTTCTCCACGCCGTAGACCTCCCGGCCCGCCATCGGATGCGCTGCGATGAACTCGACGCCGTTGGGGATCATCTCCTGGATCCTGCCGATGATCGCGGTCTTCACGCCCGTAACATCCGTGACGACGGTCCCGGGGGTGAGAAGATGACCATGCTCTTCGATCCATTCGACAAAAATATGGGGATAGAGCGCGAAGACAATGAGGTCCGCCTCCGCGATCCAGTCCGCGCGCACCTCGACGGAGGCGTCTTCGACGATCCCTGCGTTTTTCGCATAGTCCACCGAGGACGGCTCCCGCGTGATCGCCCGGACCCGGTATCCCTGTCTCGTGAGGGCGCGCGCGTAGCTGCCCCCGATGAGGCCGAGGCCGACGATGAGAATTTCGGTGTCTTTCGGCAGGTTCATGTTTCCCTCATTTCCACTCCGACGCCCAGCGTACGGAGCGCATCAAAATAATCCGGATAACTCTTGTTCACCGCTTCCGCGCCCTTGATCTCCCCGCCGTACTCTGCGCAAAGCAGGGAGAGCGCCATGACGACGCGGTGATCGTTGTGGCTGTCAAGCGGCGCGCACGGCGCATGAAGCAGGGCCGGCGGCACATAGATCCGGTCTTCTTCCATCTCGACCGCCGCTCCGAATTTCGCGAGCTCTTCCGCCATCGCATCTCCCCGGTCGCTCTCTTTGAGCTTGAGCCGGGATGTACCGGTCAGATGCACGCCGTGTGCCGCCGCGCCGAGCGTCATAAGAACGGGGGCGAGATCGGGCGTGTCCGTGACGTCGATCGTCGGGCAGCCGTTTTTGATCGCTTCAAAATACTCCCGGTACACGCGGTCCCCCTGCGCACTGACCTCCGGCAGGTTCCCGACCGTCACGTTCCATCCGAAGAGACGGAACGCGTCGAGATACGCGGCGTTCGAGAAATCACCTTCGACGGTGAGATCGGCGGGGCGGAACACTTGATTCCCTTCGATGCAGAACGTCGTCTCGTCTTCTCTCTCGATCCGCACGCCGAACTTTTCGAGCACGGCGAGGGTCACGTCGAGATAGGGGCGGCTCACGAGGGGGGGCAGGATGCGGAGCCTGCTTCTGCCGCCGAGCTTCGGCAGGGCGATGAGCAATCCGGTGATGAACTGGCTCGACACATCCCCGCGGACCGTGAATTCGCCGGGAAGAAGCGGCCCGGAGACGGACACGCCTTTATCTGTTCGCGTAAAGGTCAGCCCTCGCTCGCGGCAAAGATCTTCATACACCCCGAGCGGGCGGGAAAGGAGCCGTTCACTGCCTGTGAGAAGCCGGGGCATCCCGTCCAAGAGGCAGAGCGGCAGCACGAACCGCAGGGTACTCCCGCTTTCCCGGCAGGGAAGGACGGAAGCGGGCGGCGCGGCATGCGGGATCACACGGGCATCGGGGCGTTCGCCGTCCGTCAGTTCCACTCTGGCTCCGAGCGCACGGATGCAGTCGATCGTCGCCGCGATGTCCTCGCTGAGGGTGAGCCCGCGGAGGAAGGATTCGCCGTCCGCCAGAGAGGCCGCGAGCAGTTCCCGGTGCGCGAGCGTCTTTGACGGAGGCGCGTCAACGGCCACGCTCCTGTTTTTCGCGCCGGGGGTTGGATGGAAGCACGCTTTCATGATTCTTCGCTTTCTCCGTCCCCGATGCCGAGCAGGAAATCCATCGCGTCGAGGTATCCGTCAAATCCCCGGCCCATGATCGTTTTGGCGACCGCGAGCCGGACATAGCTGATCTGCCGGAAGTCCTCGCGCCGGGAGACGTCCGAGAGATGTACCTCGACCGTTGGGATGGCGACGGCTTTGAGCGCGTCGAGCAGGGCGACGCTCGTGTGCGTGTAGGCCGCGGGGTTGATCACGATGCCGTCGTAGATCCCGAGCGCACGCTGGATCTTCGTCACGAGGACCGCCTCGCTGTTCGACTGAAAGACCGTGACGAACACGCCGCGCTCCCGGGCATGCTTCTCGATCGCCTCGACGAGATCGCGGTAGGTCTGCTTTCCGTATAGTTCCGGCTCTCGCACGCCGAGCATGTTGAGGTTCGGGCCGTTGAGCACCAGGATCTTCTTTGTCTTCTTCATCGCCCGTCCTCCTGTCTGAACCAGCCGCATCCGTACCGGACCGTCAAGAGATCCGCCGTGACGAGGAGCGCCATGGCATCCACGGCGACGCGCGCGCGGTGGACGATGGCGGGGTCGTGCCGTCCGCGTCCTTCGATCACCGTGTTTTCTCCGGTGAGGAAATTGACGGTATCCTGCGGCTTCGCGATGGTCGGGGTGGGCTTGACTGCCGTGCGGAAGAGGACCGGTGCGCCGTTCGTGATCCCGCCGTTGATGCCGCCGTTATGATTTGATCCGAAGACGAGCGAGCCGTCCGCATCATACGAGACCGGATCGTTCGCTTCGCTGCCGCGCATGTCCGCGAGAGAGAATCCCCCGCCGAATTCCACGCCTTTGACGGCGGGTATCGAGAAGAGCGCGTGGGCCAGTTCCCCTTCGACGGTATCGAACCACGGCTCCCCGAGTCCGGCAGGCAGACCCGTGACCGCGGTCTCGAGCACGCCGCCGACGCTGTCCCCGTCCTCCCGCGCCGCTTCAATGGCAGCCCGCATGGCATCCCCGGCGTCCGGATCGAGCACGGGGAAGGGGGAGACGGTTAGCGCAGTGATGTCCTTGTCGAAGTCCCCGAAGGGACGGTCCGGGATCCCGCCGAGGCGCGCGATGTGCGTGCCCACCCGGATGCCCTTTGCCCCAAGCGCTGCGCGCAGGATCGCCCCGGCCGCCGCGAGAGGAGCCGTCAGACGTCCGGAGAAATGGCCGCCGCCGCGGTAATCCTCGTATCCTTCGTATTTGATGTGCGCCGTGAGATCGGCGTGGCCGGGACGTGCGGGACCGTAGACATAGTCGCCGCTCTTCGTATCCGCGTTCGGGATCAGAATCGCAAGAGGCGTACCGGTCGTTCTGTCCTCGAAGACGCCGCTCGCGAGGATGAATTTGTCCTCTTCCCGGCGCGCGGTCGAGATCGAGCCGGACGGACGCCGCAGATCGAGCTCCGCGCGGATGGCATCCTCGTCGACCGGAAGTCCCGGACACAGTCCGTCGAGGACGACGCCGATCATCGGGCCGTGGCTCTCGCCGAAGAGGGTGAGCGTCAGGGCCGAGCCAAAGGTGTTTTTCATCGCGTGCCTCCGTATACCGCCCGGTACCGCTCCATCAGAACGGCTGCCGAGGTCTTTTCCACGCGGCAGGAGCCGATTTCTTCGACGAACACCGCATCGATGCCGCCTGCCGCGCTTTTCTTGTCGTGTGTCAATGCTTCCTCGATATTCGCGGGATCGCCGTCCGTTACCGTCGGCAGCCCGAGCCTCTCAAGAACGGCCCGGATCCTTGCCCGCGCGGCCTCCGACGCCATCGGCAGCATCCCGAGCGCGACGCATTCGCCGTGCAGGAGGGCCGGGGACTTTGCCGCTTCGATCGCATGGCCGAGCGTGTGGCCGAAATTGAGGATCTTGCGCAGCCCGCCCTCGCGCTCGTCCGCCTCGACGACAGCCTTTTTGATGAGGAGCGAGCGGTGGATGATCTCCGGCAGATTTGCGCGGGGATCCTCTTCTTCGAAGAGCCGGAAGAGATCCGCGTCCGAGGTCGCCGCCATCTTCACTGCCTCCGCCAGCCCGTTTGCGATCTGCCGCGGGGGGAGGGTCCCGAGCACCTCCGGATCGGCGAGGACGCGCTTCGGCTGCCAGAACGCGCCGACGATGTTCTTGTAGCCGTGAAAGTCGACCGCCGTCTTGCCGCCGATGGAGGAATCCACCTGGGAGAGGACAGTCGTCGGAATGTTGTAAAAATCGATGCCGCGCATGTACGTGGCCGCCGCGAAACCCGCGAGATCGCCGCACACCCCGCCGCCGACTGCCGCGACGCAGTCATGCCGGGTGAAACCGGCCGCGAGCATCTCATCGAGCAGGCGCATATAGCTCTCGAAGCTCTTCGATCCCTCGCCCTCCGGGATCGTCACGACGACCGGGGCGCGCGAGGCCTCCGCTACAGTCTTTGCGTATTCCGCCGGGACGCCGGAATCGGTGACGACGAGGACGTGACGGTCGAGATCGAGGAGTTCGCCGGCACGGGAGAGGATCCCCGCGTCGGTCAGAATGTCATAGGAACGCTCGCCGAGCGAGAGCCGGATCGCTTTCATCGGAGCTCCTCCTTTTCACGGCGCGCCGGATAGGTCCCGACGAGCTTGAGGCGGTCGCACACCGCGCAGAGCTCCGAGAACATCTGCTGCCCGTTCTCCGAGCGGATGTTGCCCTCGCCCTCGACGTAAAAATAGTAGTTCCACGGCAGGGTCTTGAGCGGCCGGGAGTGCAGGGAGCGCATGTTGTATCCGCGCCGCCCGATGATGTTCACGGCTTCGGCGAGGGATCCGGCCTCGTTCTTCACGGAGAAGACGAGAAAGAAATTGTCGTCATCCCGTCCCGGACCGTCGTTCGGCGTGCGGGAGAGAACGGCGAAGCGCGTGGTGTTGAGGCCGCTCTCGTTGATGTGCGGAACGAGGACGTTCAGCCCGTAGAGGGACGCCGCGCGCTCCGTTCCGATGGCCGCGACCGAGGGATCCCCGCTCTCCGCGACGGCCTGTGCCGCCATGGCGGTATTGGCGGCCTCGCGCGTCTCGTATCCGCATGAACGGAGATAGGCCGCGCACTGGGCGAGCGCCTGCGGATGGCTCACGACGACCCGGATGTCTTCAGGCGCCGCGCCGGGGAGGGCGAGCAGATTCTGCGTCACGGCGAGATCGAGCATATTGTTGATGAACAGTGAACCCGAGAAGATCAGGTCGCACACGATCCCGACCTCTCCCGCGAAGCTGTTCTCGATAGGCAGGACCGCATAGTCGCATTCGCCCACCTCCGCCGCCCGGTACGCTTCGGCGAAATCCGGGAAGGGAACCGGTGATCCGCCGGGGAAGAGCTCCGCAGCCGCTTCCTCCGCAAACGCCCCGGGGATGCCCGAGAACGCCGCGCGCACGCCTTCGATCAGTTTCCGCTGATACGCGCGCGAGACGGCCATCGTGTTCCTAAGAAAGGTCACGTAATACGCCCGGAGCTCGGGATCCTCCACGAGCGCGCTGTTCTGCCGGATGAGTTCCTCCTCGCGGACGGGGTCATAGACCGGGATACCGCGCTCCTTCTTGTATGCAGCGACACGCCGGACAGCTTCCATCCGGCGGACGAATGCCCCGGCGATCTCCGCGTCGCAGGCGGAAATCGTGCGGCGGGCTTGAGCGAGTTCGTTCATGTTCTGCTCCTTCGACATTCTTTCAAAAAAAGCGCAGAAGACGAAATTCCTGCCTTCTGCGCGCGTCATCGGGATAAAAGAACCGCAGAAGACCTTCCGGCGTTCTGCGGCGCATTGTTCTGAGAATTACCATGCGATCCGAGACTGCCGGCACGGGGAGAGCCAATAATAAAATCGCACGGTATCATACAGACGGTTTTCCATGGCGCTCTCCTTTCCGGGTTTCGTGTTCGCTTGTCCAGAGTATAGCACAAAAGCGTGCCGCTGTCAACGATGCTTCACCGATTGATGTAAAAATCGGAGATTTCTCCGTTCCTCGTACCGTGAAGCGCCGGATTTTCGGGGAATTCCACAAAGGCCCGTCCAGCTTTATACGGGATCGCCGCTCATTTCGCGTACAGGAGCCCGACGATCCGGTTGAAAAGGGAAGCGGGCAGGATGCGCGCGAGGGCGACGACGGCCTTGTATCCCGCGCCGATCGTCGAGACCGGCGGCACGGAACGACGCAGAGCCTGCCGCGCGATGTACGCCCCGGCCTTCGCGGGATCCATCCCGGTCTGCTCGTCGTGCTCCATTTTCGCGACGGAGCGGGAGATGCGTCCCCCGTAAACGTCGTCACCGACGGCGGATTTGGCACGCGCGGCGGTAAAGCCGGTTTTGATGTCGCCCGGCTGGATCGCGGTCACACGGATGCCGAATGGCCGGACCTCGTTTGCCAGCGCGGCGGAATAAGCGTTGATCGCGGCCTTCGAGGCGGAATAATACGCCTGGAACGGAATCGCGACGGGCGCGGCGACCGAGGAGATGTTGACGATCATCCCGCCGCCCGCCGTCCGCATCGGTCCGAGGACGGCTTTCGTGACGTGTGCCATGCCGAAGAAATTGACCTCGAACTGCCGTTTCGCGTCGGCGGATTCGGTGAATTCGATCGCGCCGGAGATCCCGGAGCCCGCGCAGTTGACGAGGATGTCGATCCGCCCGGCTTCGTCGAGAATGCCCGCGACGGCGGCTTTCACGCTGTCCTCGTCCGTCACGTCCGCGGCGAGCGAGCGGATCCCCTCGATCTCGGCGGGATGACGGCTCAGCACCCAGACCCGGCAGCCGCGGTCCCGGAGAGCTTCCGCCGCAGCCCGTCCGATCCCGGAGGTGCCGCCCGTGACGAGCACGGTCTTTTCTTTATTCTTCATGCGGAATGATGGAGGCGATGATGTCGTCGGCTTCCTCCACGAGGGCCTCGGTCAGGGTCGCCATGCAGGAGGTGCGGAGCAGGCATTCGTGCGGCGCGCAGGCCGGGGTGATGACCGGATTGACATACACGCCGGCGTCGTAGAGATCGCGCGCCTTGCGGAACGTGTTCTCCTCCTCGTAGGTGAAGATCGGGACGATGGGCGTCTCGGATTCGATGATGTGGATGTGTCTGTCCTTCAGGCACTTGCGGTGGAACGCGCTGATGTCAGCCAGCCGCTGTACCCGTTCGGGATGCGCTTCGAGATACCGGAGCGCGGCGAGCGCGGTCGCGCAGGAGGACGGGGTGATCGAGGCGGAGAAAATGAACGGGCGGGAGACGTGGCGCACGTATTCCACGACCTCGCGGTCCGCCGCCATGTAGCCGCCGAGGGAGGCGAGGGACTTCGAGAAGGTGCCCATGTAGATGTCGACCTGATCCTCGAGGCCGAAATACGAAGCGGAGCCGCGGCCGCCCTTGCCGATGACGCCCAGCGCGTGCGCGTCGTCGACCATGACCCGTGCGCCGTATTTCTTCGCGAGCGCACAGATCTCGGGGAGCTTCGCGATGTCGCCGCCCATGGAGAAGACGCCGTCCGTGACGATCAGGCATCCGCGGGTCTCGGGGACGCTCTGGAGCTGGCGTTCGAGGTCTTCCATATCGGCGTGCTTGTACATCAGCAGCTTGCCGAACGAGAGACGGCAGCCGTCATAAATGGACGCGTGGTTCTCGCGGTCGCAGATCACGACGTCGTGCAGCCCGACGAGAGCGGAGATGATGCCGAGGTTCGACTGGAACCCGGTCGAGAAGGTCGTGACGGCCTCCTTGCCGACGAAATGCGCGAGCTCCTCTTCGAGCTCGATGTGCATCTTCAGGGTACCGTTGAGGAAACGGGAGCCGGAGCATCCGGTGCCGTACACCTCGAGCGCCTTGATGCCGGCCTCGATGACTTCGGGCTCGGTGGTCAGGCCGAGATAGTTATTGGAACCCAGCATGATCCGCCGTTTGCCCTCCATGATGACCTCGCAGTCCTGGCGGGTCTCGAGGGCGTGGAAATAGGGATAAATGCCCTTTTCCTTGGCTTCGTCCACGCGGGAGCGTTTTCTGCACTTTTCAAAAAGATCGATCATATCGCATACCTCCGGGGAAGTTCAAAAGTCGGAACTATTCGTTTGCATTATTATACTCTTCTCCCATCGATTTGTCAACAGTTTCACGAAATCTTAATACTTCTTAATATCATATTCTGACTACCGTCGGGAGAAATGCTTCCCGCATCTGTCCTGAACCGGGACGATTTCCGCGCATCCGGGGATTCTGAATAATTTTCGATAAAAAATCCCGGAAATTCTTGACTTTGTGTGTTCAGATTGCTATAATAGTCCCGACAGGGGACCTCCACCGGATCGCCGACGCGCGGTCGAAGAGAGGCCGCGAACCCGGTGCCGACCGTCCGGCGGGGCACGGTACATCTGATCAGACGGAGAAACGGAGCGAGATATGGCTACAACAAAGGTTGCGTTCATCGGCTGCGGCGGACGGAACGGCGCGCACGTGCAGAAATGCATGGAGAATCTGGACAACATCGAGTATGTCGGCTTCTGCGATATCGAGGAGGAGCGGGCGTACAAGTACGCGGACCGCGTGAAGGTCGATCCCGAAGGCAAGATCTTCCGCGACTATCGGGAAATGCTTGCCAATACCAAGCCGGACGCCATCTTCATGGCGGTGCCTCCGCATGTTCACGGCGAGATCGAACCCGCGATCATCGAAAAGGGCATTCCGTTCCTCATCGAGAAGCCGGTCGCCCTCGACATCAAGATCGCGGAGAACATCGAATCCCTCATCAAGGCGAAGGGCCTCATCACCGCGGCGGGCTTCCAGGACCGTTACCAGAACCTGACGCAGATCATGAAGGACTACATCAAGGACAAGAAGGTCGGTCTGGCCACCGGCGCATGGTACGGCGGCATTCCGGGTGTTTGGTGGTGGAGACGGATGGAAACCTCCGGCGGTCAGGTCGTCGAGCAGAACATCCATATCTTCGACCAGGCGCGCTATCTCTTCGGTGAACCGCTCTATGTCAACTGCGCCGGCGCGCGCGGGATCGTGGACGGCGACGAATACGGCTGCCCGGGCTACAATGTCCACGACTATTCCTCCGCGGTCATCAAGTTCAAGAGCGGCGTCATCTGCACCATCTTCACGGGCTGCTATACGAAGGGCGGTCCCGGCATGCAGAGCGGCATGAACATCTACTGCCAGGACGCGACGCTCGAATATGCGCTCCGCAGCTGGCTGAAGATCACCGACAAGGACGGTGTGCACGAGTATCAGCGCGGCAAGGAACAGACGGGCATCCAGGACGAGGCGTTCATCTACGCGGTCCGCACGGGCGACACCTCCCGCATCCTCGCGGATTACAGCGAAGCGGTCAAGTCCCTGCGCCTCACCCTCGCCTGCAACGAGTCCATCGAGACCGGCAAGACGATCTTCTTCTAAACATCACCTGCATCCCAGTCACGGGGGAGGAGCCGCAATCCTCCCCCGCCTTTTGTCCGCGCCTCTCCCGTCATAATAAGTTTACAGCGCGGACACGGGAAAACGTGGCACGGAAGTCGCCCATGCGGTATCATGGGAGCAGAACGCATTATGAGGGACATCCATGAAAAAGCTCTTATTCATCATCAACCCCGTCACGGCCAAGGCCGCGCTCACGCCGTCGCTCATCGACATCCTCGACACCTTCGGGCGGGCGGGCTACGCGGTCACGACCCACGTCACCCGGTACAAGCACGACACGCAGGACACCGTGCGTGCGATCGGCAGTCAGTTTGACACCATCGTCTGCGCGGGCGGCGACGGAACGCTCAACGAGACCGTCTCCGGCGTCATCGGTTTTGAGAAGAAGCCGAAGATCGGGTATCTCCCGTCCGGCACGACGAACGATTTCGCCGTGAGCTGGGGGATCCCGCGCAAACCCCTCGCTGCGGCGGAGAGGATCGCGGCGGGCGAGGCGGTCCCCGTCGATGTCAACGTCTTCTGCGGGCGGCCTTATGTCTACGTCGCGGCGTTCGGCGCGTTCACCGAGGCATCCTACGCGACGCCGCAGCCCATGAAGCAGAGCCTCGGATGGTCCGCGTACATCTTTGAAGGGCTGAAAAGCCTTCCGGCGATCCGTCCGATCCGCATGAAGATCACCTACGACGGCGGAGAGGCCGAGGGCGGCTTTCTCTACGGCATGGTCTCGAATACCCGGCGCGTCGGCGGCTTCGATCTGCGGATGAAGGAGGACATCAGCCCGTCGGACGGCCTCATGGAGGTCATCCTGATCCGGCAGCCGGACAACCCTGCCGACAACGGAAAAATGCTCGGCGCGGTCCTCATGCAGGATACGTCGAGCGAGTACATCGTCTTTGCGCACACCCGGCACCTGCGTTTCGAGGCGGAGGCGCCCGTGTCATGGACGGTGGACGGCGAGAACGGAGGAGAAGTCAAAAGCGGCGAGATCGACGTGATGGAACACGCCGTCGAGCTGTTTCTCTGACAATCAGGAGGAAAAAATCATGACGGATTTTGAAAAGATCCCCGCATTTCCGGGCGGGACGCCGGTCGACGGGATCTACAACGCGGGCCCGATGCTCGCGGACGACAAGGAAGGCCCCACGGATGAAGACGCGAAGATGAAGATGGTCACCGGCGCGACGGATGAGGAGTTCACACAGTATGTCGGGATCCTCGGGGACGCGGGATTCGATGACATCGCGGAATACGAAAACGACGCCGTCCGCGCCGTGAGCGGAGTCCTGGACGGTACGTCCGTCTATGCCTATCTCACCAAGGCGACGGGCGTCGTCCGCCTTATCGAAGATGTCCCCGGCATGTCCGGGAAAAATCTCTCCGGCGGCATCCCGGGAGGCGATGCCGAGGAGATCTGCCAGTATGCCCTGTACTACGATCCGGAGAACGGGCATTCCCCGACGACGACCAACTGCGGGATGTTCTATATCATCAAGCTCTCCGACAATTCGCTCTTTCTGATCGACGGCGGCGACGAGCTCCAGTGCTCCGAGGAAGCGCTCACTGGCATGTATGCTTTCCTGCGCGAACTCACCGGGGTGCCCGAAGGGGAGAAAATGCGGATCGCCGGATGGTTCTTCACCCACGCCCACGGGGATCACGTCGCGGCCTGCATCCGGCTTCTCCGGACCTATCCGGACGCCTTCGATCTCGAGCGGATCCTCTACAATTTTCCCTCGCACGTCACGGTCCGCCGGCGGTGTGACGAGGAATCCTTCGTTCTGCGGGATACCCTCCGGGAATATACGCCGGACGCGCTGACCTTCAAGCTCCACACCGGCATGGCCTTCACGCTCGCCGGAACGAAGTTCGAGGTCCTTTACACGCACGAGGACGCGATCCGGCCCGAGAACCCGGCGGAATACCCGTTCCGCGACTTCAACTGCACCTCGACCATTCTGAGAATGACAACGAGGAGCGGCGGGGTCGTGATGTGGCTCGGCGACACGAACACCGAGACCGAAGCCCTCGTCGCGAAAACTGTCCCCGCTTCAATGTGGAAGTCCGACGTCGTGCAGATCGCGCACCACTGCTTCAACTACCTCTCGACGCTCTACCCCCTGATCGACGCGGATTATGCGATGCTCCCGAACAGCCACTACGGCGGACACACGGTCGAGAACGAACCGAAGCTCGCCGAGGTCGTCGCCTGCCTTGCCGATCCCGCCTATCTCTGGTACGAGGATCAGACGACCGTCTTCCGCTTCGAGAACGGACGGTACCGCACCGTGAAGACCCTTCCGCGCGTCGGCGGCGAGCACGACGGCATCGATCTGTACGGAAACAGGAAAGAACCGTCAGCGTCATAAAAAGGACAAACACCCGATCCCACGCGGAACCGGGTGTTTTCGTTTCACTTTTTCTGGACCTTGTCGAATTCCGGATTCCAGCCGTAGAAGTTCCGCGCGTCGAGCTGTTCCTGCACGACCCGCAGCGCGTCTCCGAACCGCTGGTAGTGCACCACCTCGCGCTCTCGGAGAAACCGGATGGGATCGCACACGTCCGGATCGTCGATCAGGCGGATCAGGTTGTCATAGGTAACCCGCGCCTTCTGTTCCGCGGCCATATCTTCGCTCAGATCCGCGATGGCGTCGCCCTTCACGCCGATATATTTCATGTCGAACGGGACGCCCGCCGCCGATACCGGATAGACCCCGGTCGTGTGATCGACGAAGTACGTCGCGAATCCGGACTTCTCGATCTCCTCCGGCGTCAGGTTCCGTGTGAGCTGGGACAGGATCGTCGCGACCATCTCAAGGTGCGCGAGCTCCTCCGTCCCGATGTCGGTCAGGACGCCCGTCACCTGACGGTACGGCATCGAGTACCGCTGATTCAGATAGCGCATCGACGCGCCGAGCTCCCCGTCCGGGCCGCCGAGCTGGGAGATGATCAGCTGGGCGAGCTTCGGATCGGGTTTTTTGATGTTGATCGGATATTCGAGCTTCTTTTCGTAGATCCACATACCGCCGCCTCCTTACGCTTCCCACGGAAACGGTTCCGTGACCCAGTTCCATCCGTTTGCCGTGTCCGCACCGGTATAGGTCAGCGCGCCGTATCTCTGCTCGTACTGCCGCACCGCCTCGTCGCGCATCCGGCGGTACTTCTCGAAGTACCGGAGCGCCTTGCGGCACGAGGGGTGGGTATCGAGGTACAGGCCGGTCTCCGTCAGAACGAAGCAGCAGGCCTGGATCTTCTGCATGAGTTTCTGTCTTTCGTTCATGTCCGCACCCCCGTCACCGTCTGCATCCCGGGCAGAAGGGGAAATCGAGCGCGGCGAAGAGCGTCCCCTGCCGCAGGGCTGCCTCCTCGTCCTCGTAGATCCCGGCCCAATCCTGATCGGGAAAGTAGGCCATGGCGAGGGAATAGCCCGCGAGGAATGTCCCGCCGCAGCACGCCTCCCCCTGTCCGTCTTCCGCGATCGGCATGGGCGTCTGCCCGTCGTCCGGATCACCGGCAGCGCGGAACGTGTTCTCCTGCGTCCGGTTCATCCTCCTCGTGCGGCGTCCCGATGCCCGCCGGTCGGGCCTGCCCTCCGAGAAGGGACGGCTCACCGGACCGTCGGACGTCACCGATTCCGCCGCCATCCCGACCGCATCGGTCCCCGCGGGGTTTCTGTACTCCATCATCTTCTATGGTTCCTCCGTTTGAACTTGGAAGACGCTGTGTCCGCGTCCTCGTCATCAGGATATGCATCCCGCGCCGTTTGGTCACGCGGACGAGTTTCCTCTTGCAATGCGGCGCGCGATGTGCTATACTGAGGGGGAACAAAGCGAAGGAGAAGACCATGCAGAAAGTGGATATCTACACCGACGGCTCGTGCCTGCGCAACCCCGGACCGGGCGGATGGGGCGCGGTGCTTGTCTATAAAAAGATCGAAAAAGAAATGTCCGGGGGTGAGCCGGACACGACGAACAACCGGATGGAGCTGACGGCGGCCATCGAGGCGCTGAAAGCCCTGAAAACGCCCTGCGAAGTGACGCTGACGACGGATTCTCGCTATCTCTGCGACGGGATGGGGAAGGGGTGGGCGGTCTCGTGGAAGGCAAAGGGCTGGCGGAGAGCCGACCATTCGCCCGCGCTCAATCCCGATCTCTGGGACGAGCTGCTCGCGCTGTGTGAGATCCATCGCGTCACGTTCGTTTGGGTGAAGGGCCACGCCGGGCATCCGTACAACGAGCGCTGCGACGAAATGGCCCAGGCCCGCGCGCAGGAATACGATCAGGCGTCCGGGGAACCTTCGGAATCCGAATCCGAGTGACTTCACCCGCGCCGTCCCGTGACCCGGATGGGCTGCCCGGCGATCGGAACATAGCCCTCCGGCACCTCTTCCATATACGAAAGCGCATCGGCGCAGAACGCCATGACCTCCGGCGGATCGTCAAAATCCAGCCGGAAGTTCTTTTTGTAGACCGGGGAATGCGGCCCGAGGATCAAAACGTCCGCCGTGTTCACCGCCTCGATCAGCGCCGGATCCCCCTGATTGAACGATGAAGACGCGAGCACGGCTGTGCAGCCCGGCAGATCGATTTCGGCCCCGGAGACGGGATGCGTCGAGCGGGAGAGGAGCGTGCGCGGGAAGACCGTGATCCCGATGCCGTAAAAATCGTACGCCTCCCCCGCCGGGATCCGGATGACGTCGATCCCGTATTCGCCGGCGGTCTCTTCGAGCGAGGCACAGACCTCGCGCTCGTCGTCGTTCTGCGGTTCCGGGAGGACGAGCGCGCGCACGATCTGACGCTCCGCAAGCCGCCCGAGGTACTGGACATGCTTCTTGTGATAGTGCGTCAGGACGACGGCGTCGACTTCGGAGGCGTGGAGCCGGGACATCTCCGCCGTGAGGAGCGGGATCGAGCCGGACGCCCCGTCGCTCATATCGCCGAAGAGGACGCGGTTCTCGGACAGGACGACAAAGCTGTCGCGGATCCCGCGGTTGAGATAGGTGAAGGCGACGTCATCCCGCGCGGCGAGCCGGACGCATCCGACGGTCATGAGGAATACGGCGGTCAGCGAGCATCCCGTGAGGAGCGCGATCTTCTTCCCCCGCTCCCGGAAAAAGGGGAACGCGAGCAGAAGGATCGCCGCCGGCACGAGAAAGAACAGCGCGAAGGAATAGTTCACCGGCAGCACGACCGATCCGAGACGGGAGCAGGATCCGGCGAGGGACGTGAGCGCCGCGTAACCGACCTCGAGCAGGCGGGCGAAGAGCGGCGTGAGGACGACGAGCGGCGAGAGAATCAGCATTGCAAGGGTGAGGTACATATACACCGTCACGAGCGGCACGAAGAGAAGGTTCGCCGGGATCGAGAGCAGCGGAAGCTCGCCGAAATACAGCCAGATCAGCGGCAGCGTGACAAAGGATACCCATGCGGTGAGGACAATGAGCTCGAGCGGCTTGAAGAGGAAGCGCAGGCGGCTCTTGCGCAGTCCGCGGGTGCATTTCCGGAAGAGATTGTTCCGGTCCGCCGCATAGAGCAGGCAGGCGTAGGTCGCGGCGAAGGAGAGCTGGAGACCGCAGTCCGCCGCCGCAAAGGGATTGATCAGGATGAGAACCGCCCCGGAGATCGCGAAGGAATTGAGGCTGTTCGCGCGCCGGGTGAAGAGAATGCCGAGCTGGACGAGCAGGTGCATGATCCCCGCGCGGACGACGGACGGGGTACCGCCGGTCAGAAAGATGAAGAAGACGATGACGGCGATCGTGATCGCGGCCCGCTTCCTGCGGTGGATCGGGAGGCGGCGGAACAGCGCGGTGAGCAGGGAGATGAGAATCGAGAAGTGCGTCCCGCTGACGACGAGCAGATGCGAGATGCCGATCCGGCGGAAATCCCGCGTGAGCGCGTCCTGAACATGGTCGCGGTTCCCGAGCGTCAGCGCCGCGCCGAGCCCGCCCGCATCCCGTCCCGCATGGGCGACGAGGAAGGCGGTGAGACGCTCGCTGATCGCGCGGAAGAAGGCCCGGACACTGACGACGCGCCGGAAGCCGGTGACGGCGGGCTCTCCCTCGGCGAGGAGAAAGATCCGGTCGGAGCGGTAATAGCGGACGGCGTCGAAGGTCCCGGAGCCGAGCGAGGAGAGGGAAGAGTAGGTGATCTCGCCCTCCACGATCGAACCGTTTGCCAGCCCGTTCTGCGAAGTTTCGAGAAAGACGCCCGTGTGCTTCGGCAGGCATCCCGACGAGAGAATTTCCGCCCGGTAACGGGAGCCGTAGACGGCGGTATAGTCGCAGTCCGTGATCCGGAGCGCCGCATATTCCGTCGTCCCCGCCGCCGTTTCGATCTTCGCCGCCCAGAAATCGTTCCAGCCGACGGACCAGATACCCGCCGCGAGGGTCGCTGCCAGCATAAGGATCACGCCGCGCCGCGCGTTTCCGAAGAGGGGGCGGCGGAGCACGACCGCGGTGAGGAGCAGAAGGACCGCGGTGAGGATCCCCATCCGGACGGGGAAGGTCCCGTAGGCGAGAAGGCAGGAGGAGAGGAAGAACGCAAAAAACATTGCGACGGTCGGGTACTTCTCGAGAAACTGCATGCCGTCTCCTCCTTCCGCGAATCGGGGTTTTCCCGTATTTTACCATATTTCGCGGGAAATGTACAGAGGAAAACGAAAAAGAGTGATTTCGGCGGGTCGCTGTCAGAGCAGGTCTTCGAGCACGTCCGCGAGGGTGCACGGCGTGACGAGCCCTTTTACGATCACGTGAAAGAGCGCCTCGGCGTCCGCGCGGTTCCGGCATACGTCGTGAACGGCGGCGTCTTCCGTCCCGTTGTCCGTTTCGATCCGCACGGCGATGGCATAGGATGCGCCCCTCCTCAGCGGGATCTCTTCGAGCCGGTAGGTCAGACGGTATCCCGCGATCTCCGACGTCCGCATCTCGATGGTCATGATTGGGCCTCCGTGTTTTTACTGTAATGCCATTATACCACACGTTTTGTGCCGAATATGAAGATTTTAGCCCGAAAACGGTAGTTTGATAAAGCAATGAATTCCGATCCCGTAAATTGCGTTTCATACGGCAGGATAACACAAGATACGGAGATCGTTTGCGGAATAAACGAAAAATTTTTTTGCAATTGCCCCGAAAATTCTTGTTTTCCCGGAAAGATATGCTATAATAGAGCTGTCGGAACCTGAAAAACAACAAAAAACAGACTGAGTGGGAGGTACTCTATGCTTTTGCAAAGCGGTGACAGAATCGTATTCACCGGCGACTCCACCACCGACGCCGGACGGGGAAGACCCGTAGGCGAAGGCCTGCATGCGGGCGTGGGCGACGGGTATGTGCGCCAGATCGAAAACATCCTGAACGTCGTCTATCCCGACTGGACGCTCTGGATCTCCAATACCGGCAACAGCGGCGATACGAGCCGTTCGCTCAAGGCGAGATGGCAGAACGACGTCATCAACTTGAAGCCCGACTGGGTCAGCGTGATGATCGGCATCAACGACATCTGGCGCCAGTTCGATTCCCCTGGCGTGCTCTCCAGCCACGTCTATCTCGAAGAATACCGCAGCAACCTCGGCGAGATGCTCGAACGCACGCTTCCCGTCGTCAAGGGCGTAATTCTCATGTCCCCCTATTACATGGAACCCTGCCGCGAGGACCGGATGCGCGCCCTGACCGATCAATACATCCGCGTCTGCGAGGAGACGGCGAAGAAGTATTCCTGCCACTACGTCAACACGCAGGCCGCGTTCGACGAGTATCTGCAGTACCGCCACTCTTCCTACATCTCCTGGGACCGCGTCCATCCCGGGCACATCGGCTCCCTCCTCATCGCCCGAGAGTTCATCAAGGCTATCGGCATCGACCGTTCGTTCCTCTGATCGGACGGGTGGGAAAAGAGGATAACCATGATTCAGTTCAGCTGCTGCATCCCCGGCGGATCCCTGATGCCGGAGGGTGTGAGCGAAGTGCCGGATTCCCCCGCCGGACAGATCGTCGAGAAATGCCGTTTTCTGCTCTCCGTCGGCTATGACCGGACGGAATGCGCGGGCGGGATGCTCGCCGACCTCACCCCGGAGGATCTCGACTACCTCGTCGAAGAGAACCGCAGGAGCCCCCTCGGCCTCATCGCGGTCAACAGCCTTTTCCCATGGGGATACCGCCTCGCCGATCCTCACGCGGATCACACGCCGTATTATGAGCGTGCCGTCAGGCTCTTCACGATCATGCAGAAGCTCGGCATCCCGTATGCGGTCTTCGGCAGCGGCGGCGCGCGGTCCCTCCGGGAGAACCGCATCGACGGATACCACATGCTCTCCGTTTTCCTGAACGAAATCGGCCGTGCGGCGGCGGATCGCGGCGTGACCATCGTGATCGAGCCTCTGCGTCACACCGAGACCGACGTCTTCGTGACGGTCCCCGAAACCGGAGAAGAAGTCCGGGCGATGGACGACGAACACATCCGTCTGCTTTACGACGCCTTCCACATGGCCGAAGAGGGAACCGATCTCTCCTGCGTCCGGGAGTATCTCGACCTTGTGAAGCACTGCCACATCGCGGAGTCCCCGAAGCGCTCCGCCCCCGGCTCGGACGACAGCGCGGATCCCTCCTACAACCGCCGCTTCGCCGCCGAACTCATCAAGGGCGGCTATGACGGCGCGGTCTCTGTCGAATGCGGCTTCCGCGACTTCAAGGCCGAAGCTGTCTCGTCGCTTGCGCATCTGCGCGAGATCTTCGCCGTGGCGGATACCGTCACCTGCACGCCTGCGCGCGATCTCTGCGAAGAGCCGGTGTACTGCAAGCCCGAACACGGCACCGTTCCCGCCGGCATCACTTCGGCGGAGGCGGACGGCAAGCTCTTTCCCGCGTCCCCGTGGAAGGACGGCGCGCTCGTCATCCTCACGGCGAAGAAGGGCGAGAAGCTCACGCTCACCCTCGGGCATGAGCGTGTCGGGCGGATCCCGACGGTGGAGCGCGGCAGCTTTCACCGGTACGGCCGGGACATCGGGACGATTGACGTGCGGATCGGAGACAAACTCTTCGGGTCGTACGTGACCTATGGATTCGACAAGCCCTTTTTCGGTCCCGTCGCGGATGAGGAAGGGAATGTCTTCACCCGTGTGGATCCGGATACGCGCGAGCATCCGCACCAGCGCTCCGTGTTCATCGGTGTGGGCGATGTCAACGGTGTCGACTGCTGGAACGAGACGCCCGGACACGGATGCGTGCGGAATCAGGTCATCCGGGACCTGAAACAGGAAGCCGCCTACGCTTCCTTTACGGTCGGCAACATCTGGACGGATGCGGACGGAAAACCGCTCGTCTGCGAGACGTCGACGTACACCGTCTACAACCAGTCCGACGCCTGCCGCGCGCTGGACGTGGAGGTCACCTTCCGGGCGGACCACGGCGACGTGACCTTCGGCCCGACCAAGGAAGCGGGACCGCTCGGCATCCGGCTGCGCGACGAACTCCGTGCGGACATCGGCGCCGGTCAGCTCACGAACTCCTGGGGCGGCGTCGGCGAGGGAGAATGCTGGAGTCATGCCGCGGCGTGGTGCGACTACTACGGCGAGCCCGCAGACATCGGTCCGATGGGCGTCACCGTCTTCGACAACGAAAAGAACGAGCGCTTCCCGACGGCGTGGCACATCCGGGCATACGGCCTCTTCGCTGCGAACAACCTGTATTTCAAGGGCGGTCTGACGATCAAAAACGGGGAATCGCTGACCTATCGCTTCCGCATCCTGTTCCGCCGCCGTCCGATGAGCCGGGAAGAGATTTCCGACCGGTTCGTACACTATACGCTCCGCCCGATCGACTGAATGTGACCGCCATGAAGAAAAACATCGCACTCCTCGCCGTCCTCTGGATCGCCATCGCGGCGGTCTGGATCGCGGGATTCCGCTGGGAAAGCTGGATCGCCGCACCCGAGACCACCGACCGCGCTCTCGGCACCCCGGACGACGAGCCCGTCCTCTATGTCATCCCCGAGACGACTGCCGCTCCGGAGGAAAACACCGGACAGACAGCCGATCCCGCCGAGCGGTCGGTCCTTGCGGAAGTCCTCAGCGAAGAACCCGCCGAAATCGCCGCCGCGCCGGAAGAAGAGATCGTCTACGTCGTCAACACGAAGACGAAGAAGATCCATCTCCCGACCTGCTCATCCGTCGCGGACATCAAACCGGAAAACCGCGGCGAGACCGACGATCCCGACGTGCTTCTCGCCGAGGGATATGCGTGGTGCAAGCGCTGCCACGGATAAATCATCACGGCAAAGGGACTGTCGCATTAACCCGATAAAGGGGATGCGGCAGCCACTTTTGTTTTTCAACGCTTTCCCTCCAAAGAAAGCAAGTATTCAGAATCCGGGTTCCGGATGTCGCATGTGCTAAACTTCACTTTGTCATTGCGAGGAAGGCGTCCTAAGACGCCTGACGTGGCAATCTCTCCAAAATTGGAGATCGATGCAGAGTATTGGTGACAATGCTATGCACAGCAAATCCGTAATTGGTACCCGGTTTCTGCCGTGCTCCTCAATACCGGAGAGATTGCCACGTCGAAGAGTTTCCGCTTGCGGAAATTCACTCCTCAGCAATGACAAATTGTAGCTGGGTAGGAAAGACAACCAGCACCAGTTTTGTTATTGCGACAGCCTGTTTGTTCTTTTCCCGTTTTGCATTGACAAGCCCCCCCGGGTCGTGTATAATGGAGGCAGAACCAAAACCATGCCCGGACACCGGTTCCGCGGCGGATTCACGAGAGGAGATGACCGTTTTGAAGGAGAAAATCTGGAGCGTGCTTCTGCACCTCGGCGGCAACATGTGGAACGAAGAGGGGATCACCCGCGGACGCGAGAACAGTCCGGACGCCGTGGCATCCCCGGAGCTGCGCTTTTCCCGCGCCGTGTGGGATCGCCAGCTCGAGCGGCTCGCGTCCTACGGCGTCAACATGATCGTGCTCGACCTCGGCGAAGGGCTGCGCTACGAATCCCACCCCGAGCTCGCCGTGCGCGGATCGTGGACGCAGGAGGAGATGGCGAAGGAGATCGCGCACATGCAGTCCATGGGATTTGAAGTCGTCCCGAAGCTCAATTTCTCTGCCTGCCACGACGTATGGCTCGGGGAATACAGCCGGATGCTCTCCACGCGCGTCTATTATGAAGTCTGCGCCGATCTGATCCGCGAGGTCTCGGCGCTGTTCAAGCCGCGCTTCTTCCATCTCGGCATGGACGAGGAGACGGCGGCCCATCAGCGGGATTACGATTACTGCGTCATCCGCCAGCACGACCTCTGGTGGCACGATTTCTACTACCTGATGGACTGCGTCGAGCGCGAAGGGGCCCGCGCGTGGATCTGGTCGGACTACATGTGGCATCACCGCGAGGTCTTCCTCAAAAAGATGCCGAAGTCGGTCATGCAGAGCAACTGGTACTACAACCGGGAATTCGGCGGTCCGGAGCTGTCCGAAGGCCTCGCGAACATGCTCACCTGCTTCGACGAGCTCGACCGCGCGGGCTATGAACAGATCCCGACGGGGAGCAACTGGTCCTGCCGCGAGAACATGGAGCTCCTGACCATGTACTGCGCGGAGCACATCGCCGACGAACGCCTCGCCGGCTTCATGCAGACCCCGTGGATGCTCACGCTCGAATCGACCGAAGACCATCTCAACGAGGCGGCGGACGCGCTCTATGAATCCAAGCAGCATTATGAGCGCGATCGGGCTGCCCGATGCGGCGTCTGATCTCAGACACAAGAACCATCCGAAAGGAGACGAACACCATGACACAGGAAAGACTTGCCATCCTCGGCGGAGAACCCGTCATTCCCGCCGGCTCGATCCCGGCAGAGACGTATGACCGGCTCTTCCGCAAAATGATCCTCACGGACGAGGCAAAAGCCGCTGCGATGAAAGTGATCGAAGACGGTTCCTTCTCGTTCACGGATGTCACGGAAAAGTTTCAGGAGGAATTCGCCGCCTGGCAGGGAACGAAGTACGCCATCGCCTACTGCAACGGCACCATGTCCCTGACCGCGGCCATGTTCGCGATCGGTCTCGGCGAGGGGGACGAGATCATCTGCCCCACCAAGACCTACTGGGGGAGCGTTTCGCAGGCCCTGAACTTCGGCGCATCCGCCGTGTTCTGCAACATCAACGACATGCTCTCGATGGATCCCGCGGATCTCGAGCGCTGCATCACCCCGCGCACGAAGGCGATCATGGTGGTGCACTACCTCGCCTACCCCTGCGACATGGATCCGATCATGGAGATCGCGCGCCGTCACAATCTGAAGGTGATCGAAGACGTCTCGCACGCGCAGGGCGGCCTTTACAAGGGCAAGAAGCTCGGCACGTTCGGCGACGTCGCGGCGATGTCCCTGATGAGCACCAAATCCTTCGCGTGTGGCGAGCTCGGCGTTCTGGTCACGGATGAGAGGACAATCTACGAGCGCGCCATGGCGTTCGGCCATTATGAGCGGAACAACGCGAACTACATCACCGACTGCGACGACCTGAAGCCGTACTATCACATCGCGCTCGGCGGCGTGAAGGGGCGCGCCAATCAGGTCTGCACCGCCATCGCGCGGGATCAGCTCAAGCACTACGACGAGCGTACTGCCGAGATCCGCCGGGCAATGAACTATTTCTGGGATCAGCTCGAAGGCCTGCCGGGCATCCGTCCGATCCGCGTGGACGAATCGACCGGCTCGAACATGGCGGGCTTCTATGAGCCGCACGGCGCGTATTACCCGGATCAGCTCGACGGGCTGTCCGTGAAGCGGTTCGCCGAAGCGGTCCGCGCGGAAAACGGCGGCTACTGCTACGAAGGCGCAAACTTCTGTCTCCATACGCACAATCTCTTCAAGACCTTCGACCTCACGCACAGCGGCACGCCTTCCCGCATCCGGTACAACGCATGCGATGTGCGCGAGGAGGACAGCCTCTGCGATCCGTCCCTGAAAAAGTACTGCTTCTCCGTCCCGCGCTTCAACTATCTCGACAAAGAGATCATCGACCGCTTCGCCGCGGGCTACCGGAAGGTGATCGAAAACCACCGGCAGCTGCTCGAAGGCGACGAGGGCGAAAAGCAGGGCGGCCGCTGGTACGGCTCGGAGAACCAATAAGAGGAGGCGTCCATGCGAACCATCCGGCTGAAGGGCGTCGGGTTTCCCGTGTCGGCGGTCTGTCTCGGCACCGCCTATCTCGGGAGCCGGGAGGACGACGAGACCTCCTTTGCCATTTTCGATACCTATTACGAGGCGGGAGGCCGCTTCTTCAACACCGCCCATGAATACGGAGACGGCAATTCCGAGCGCGTCATCGGAAAGTGGCTGCGGGCGCGCGGAATCCCCCGGGAGGACATCGTCCTGACCTCCAAGTGCGGCGAGGACGGCACCCGTCCGGATGCGCGCGCCATGCATGCCGAGGAGCTGCTCGAAGATCTCGACGAGACGCTCTCCCGCACGGGCTTTGACTACGTCGACTTCTATCTTCTGCACCTGGACGACGTCCGCGTGCCCGTCTGCGAGATCCTCAGCGCCATGCACGAAATGCAGCGGCAGGGCAGGATCCGCCATTACGGCTGCTCGAACTGGTCCGTCGCGCGGCAGAAGGAAGCCGCCGCATGGTCCGCCGCGCACGGGATCGAAGGCTTTCTTATCGACGAGATCGAGATGAACCTCACGCGTCTCAATGTTGACAATCACGCCTGGCACTGCAACTGGCTCGACGGGGAATACGCCGCGTATCACCGTCAGACCGGCATGGCAGTCGGGGCTTATTCGCCCATCGCCAACGGCATCCTGACGAAATACCTCCGCGACGGCGATACCCGCGCATGGCGTCCGCACGCCGTGAAGACCTACACCAACGACTACAATTTCGACGCCGCCCGCAGGATCGGCAGACTGGCGGAGGAAACCGGCTTCACGCCCACGCAGATCCAGATGGCGTGGGTCCTGGCGCAGCCGTTCGGATTCCCGTGTTTCCCGATCGTCGGCGCACGCACGCCGGATCAGCTGCGGGATTCGCTCGGCGGGCTGGACTGCGCGCTGACGCCGGACATGATCCGGTATCTGCGCCCGGAAGCATGACAGCAGGAGGAAATGCAAAATGAAAATCGGCGTGATGCTCGATTCCTTCCGCCTGGGAATGGAAGAAAACCTCGAAAAAGCGGCGGCGCTCGGCGTGAGCGGGGTGCAGCTGACGGTAGACGTCGGCGATCTGACGGCGGATGCGCTGGAGGCGTACCCGGTTAAATCCACTCTCGATCTGCTCGGCAAATACGGGCTTGCCCTGACCGCGCTCTGCGGCCTGAGCGGCTATGAATACGACGATCCCATAAAGAACGGCGAGTGTGTGGAGAAGACCTGCCGCGCGCTCGATCTTGCGGTCCGGATGGGATGCGGCATCGTGACCTCCCACATCGGGGTCGTCCCGCGGGAGGAATGCCCCAAAAAGGAAGCCATGCGCGACGCCCTGAACCGCATTTCTGCCTACGGCGATTCCGTCGGCGCGTGCTTCGCCGTCGAGACAGGACCGGAGCCCGGAGAGATCCTCGGCGGCCTGCTCGATTCGCTCGACGGACACGGGGTGAAGATCAATCTCGATCCCGCGAATCTCGTGATGTGCGCCGACGACCGCCCGGAGAACGCGCTCCGGTTTCTCGGCAAATACGTCGTCCACACGCACGCGAAGGACGGGCTCATGGTGGAAAAGCACCTCGACGACGAAAACCTGATGCCCGCGCAGCGCGAGGATTACCGCCGTGCCCTGGAACGGGAACGGACCTGGTACGAGATGCCGCTCGGAGAGGGCGACGTGGATTTCGATATCTATCTCCCCGCGCTCGCCGCCACCGGATTCGACGGCTGGCTCACCATCGAGCGCGAGGTCCATACCTCCCCCGAGCACGACATCGCCCTCGCCGTGACGTTCCTGCGGGAAAAGCTCGCCGCGCACGGGATCCCGCTCACGCGCTGACGCGGACGGAGAAAGGAGATCCGAATCCGATGAAAATCCTGCCGAAAATCGACATTCACGTCCATGCTGTTCCGAGGCCCCTGATCCGGCGTCCGAACGGGGACGGCTATCCGACGCCCGAGGAGATCCGCGCCATCTACGACGCCTACGGGATCGAACGCGGGGTCCTGCTGCCCGACGGCGACTATCCCGAGGGCTCCACCGACATCTGCTCCCCGCGCGAGGCGATGCATCTCGTCGAAGACCATCCCGAGACCTTCGGCTGGTGGTTTGCGCCGCTCTCCGCCTGCGCCGGGGACAATTCGCCCGACACCGATCTCTCGTATTATCTCATGCAGTATAAGGAAGCCGGCGCAAAGGGCGTCGGGGAGATCAGCGAGAACAAGCCCTTCGACGATCCGCTGATGCTCAATCTCTTCCGCCACTGTGAGCGCTGCGGGATGCCCGTGCTCTTCCACATCGGGAATCAGGGCGGGGACTACGGCATCGTCGACGATCTCGGCCTGCCGCGGCTGGAAAAGGTCCTCGGCATGTTCCCGAAATTAAAATTCTTCGGCCATTCCCAGAAATTCTGGGCGGAGATCGGGGTGACCGACGAGGTATCGCGGAACGGCTATCCGACCGGAAAGGTCAAGCCCGGACGGGTGCCGGAGCTCCTCCGGAAATACCCGAACCTCCGCGGCGATCTCTCGGCGGGCTCCGGGTACAACGCGATCACCCGCGACCCGGAATTCGGCTGGGCATTCCTCGAAGAATTCGCCGATCAGCTCTATTTCGGAACCGACATCTGCGCGCCGCGGAACATGCACAGCGACATGATGAAGCTCTCCGGCTTCCTCGACGACGCCGTACGATACGGGCGGATCTCGTGGAGCGCCTACGAGAAAATCTGCCGCGGCAACGCGCTCGACCTCCTGGAAGGATGACATCGCCGGACAAGCCCGGCAGAAGGAGAACGGACATGAAGAAAATCCATGTGAAAGACCACTTGCGCTCGATCAATCCGAAGGCGGAGGAGACCTTTTTCCGCTCCTATGACGCGGAAGGGAATCTCTGCGAAACGCGGGTGCTCTCCTGCGAGGAGGACTACGCGGGCGGATCCTTTACCCGCAGGAGCCCGGACAACGGACACACCTTCGGCGAATGGGTCACGAATTACAACGACGCGGACGGCGGACGGCGCGGACGGATCCCGGGGAGCAAAGAAGGAGACGAGCTGCTCGGCGGCTGTTCACCGTATTTCCGCGATCCGAAGACCGGATGCACCGTCGGCGTCGGCTCGACCTTCTATTACCTGAACGGCCACGACGTCGGATATTTCGCCTATTGGGAAAAGGGCGAGGACAACATCCGCACGCATGCCTATTTCTCGATCCGCCGGCCGGACGGACACGAGGAAACGCGCCTGATCGAGCTCGAGGAGGGTGGCGCGGATTACGATCCGGCAAACCCGCGCAATCCCGCGTTCCTCGACAAAAACCGCGCCATGGCGGGCGATCTGCGGCAGCTCCCGGACGGAGATCTCGCGTTCCACCTCTTTCCGACCGTGCGCCTCTGCTGCCGGATGGCGGGCGTGGATGTGAACGCCTTCTTCCCGTCCTGTCCCGATCTGCACAGCGGTCTCGTCGTCGTCCGTCTGCACTGGAATCCGGAGAAGGACGACTATGACATGTTTTTTTCGGCTCCCATCATGCTGAGCGATCTGCAGAGCTCCCGCTGCATCATGGAACCGCAGGCGCAGATTCTGCCGTCCGGCCGCTGGATGATCGTCTTCCGCGGGTCGAATACCATGGTCGAGGCATGGCATACGCGCACCGATCCGACGACGCCAGGCTTCAAGTGGGTCGTCTACTCGGATGACGGCGGACGTACCTTCTCCCCGCCGACACCGTGGCATTTCGATACCCGTGAAGTCGTCTACTCCTCCGCCTCCATCTCGGCCCTGTACCGCCATCGGGGAAACGGACGGCTCTACTGGATCGGCAACATCATGGACGACCCGAGCACCATCACCGGCAACAACCCGCGCTGGCCCCTCGTGATCGCCGAGGTGAACGAGCAGTTCGGATGCCTCATCAAGGATTCGCTGACCGTCATCGACACCCTGCGTGAAGACGAGGAGCAGACCGAGCTCTCGAATCCCGATCTGTTCGTCAACCGCGAAACCGGGAATCTCGAGATCCGCCTCACCAAGATCAATCTCATCAAGGTGAAGGACGGGGTGCGGCTCGATCTCGACAAGTGGTATTCCGAAGCGTGGGAATACGAGATCTCGTTCGACGACTGATGATCTGATCACCCAATCGAGAAGGAGGCGATCTCATGAAACAGAAACGGGATGTCCTGTACAACATCATGCTGCCCCTGTGGCTGCTGTTGTTCTGGCCGTCCGTGCTGTGGCTGGTCTTGATCCCGCTCAACTATCTGATCGACCGGATCGTTCTGAAATGGAGCCTCGGCGATCTGCCTGACAAGGGCCGCTTCTGCCGGAAGCACACGTGGAAGATCTGTCTGGCGGGCTTCTTTGCCGATTTTGTCGGCATCCTGCTCCTCTTCGCGACTTTCATGGCAAGCGGGTATTTCGATGAGAGCACCTCGATCGGCAGCTTTCTCGAAAAGCTCGCCTACGGCGTCGGCTACAATCCGTACAGCCATTCCCTGGCGTTTCTTCTCATCGCCCTGTCCGTCCTGATCGCGGGGCTTCTTATCTTCGCGCTTGACCGGCTGATCCTGAAAAAGACCGGACTCTCCCCCGCGGAGGCGAAGAAGTCCGCGCTGCGGCTCGCCTTGTGTACGGCGCCGTATCTCTATTTCGTCCCGTCCTTCCTGCTCTATGAGACGGGATTCTTCACCTTCTGACAGCCATATTTATGACATCGGGCACGGGAAAACCGCACTGCCCGATGTTTTGTCAGGGAGAGAAGCGCCTGCAGGCGGGAATGCTGTTGCATCGGCCGGCGGGATGTGGTATAATGTCCGTGAAAAAGATTGATCCTCAAAAACAGGGAGGCACACCGTGGAGATTTACAAAGACGCACAGGCATCCGTGGACGAGCGGGTCCGGGATCTGCTCGACCGCATGACGCTCGAGGAGATGATCCTCCAGACGGATCAGTATTCGAGCGGCGATTTCACCGTTCGGGAACGGATCGACGGGCAGGAGGTCATCCGGGACGTCGATCTGGACCGGCTCGACGCCGTCGTGCACGGAAACAGCGTGGGCAGCATACAGGTGCACGGCCTGACGCCGGAGATGACCAACCGCATACAGCAGTACGCCGTGGAAAAGACGCGGCTCGGCATCCCGTTCCTGTTCAGTCAGGAAGCGCTGCACGGCGTCGGTCACCAGGACGCGACCTCGTTTCCGCAGCAGATCGGCCTGGCCGCGACCTTTGATCCTGCGCGCGGGAGGGAGATGGGGCGAGCCATCGGAACCGAAGCCCGTGCGCTCGGCATCCATGAGACCTTCAGCCCCGTGATGGATCTGATCCGCGATCCCCGTTACGGACGCACCGAAGAGTCCTACGGCGAGGACACGTTCCTCTGCGCCTCCTTCGCGCGGGAGGTCGTGACCGGGCTGCAGGGCGAGCGTCTCTCCGATCCGGATGCCGTGGCCGCGGAGCCGAAGCACTACGCGGGATACGGAGCCCCGGTCGGCGGACTCAACTGCGCGCCCTGCATCATGGGGCGGCACGAGGTGTATTCCGACGTCCTTCCCATATTCGAGGCCGCGGTAGCCGGGGCAGGAGCTGTGAACGTCATGTGCTCCTACAACGCGATCGACGGCATCCCGGTGTCCGCGGATCACGAGCTTCTCACGGAGATCCTGCGGGACCGCTGGGGGATGCGCGGCTTCGTGCGCTCGGACATGACCGCGGTGGAGCGTCTTTATGACAACCATTACGTTGCCCCGACACGCCGGGACGCCATGGCGATGGGCCTCGCAGCGGGCGTCGATCTGCAGCTCTTTGACTTCCCGCACGACGAATGGCAAGGAGGACTTCGCGATCTGGTCCTCTCCGGCGAGTTGGACGAGGCGGTGATCCGGCAGGCATGTGGCCGCGTTCTGAAGGTGAAATTCCTGCTCGGCCTGTTTGATTGTCCCTATGTAGAAGAAAGCCGGAAGGAACGGTTCGTTCACACCGAAGCCCATCTCGCCCTCGCCCATCGAATTGCCCGGGAGAGCATCGTGCTGCTCAAAAACGAGGGCAGCATCCTCCCGCTTGACAAAAAGATCGGCACCGTCGCGGTCCTCGGTCCGTGCGCGGATCACGCGGTCCTCGGCGACTACACGCCGCACGGAAAAACCGGGATCTCCGTGCTCGAAGGCATCCGCCGGACGGTTTCCCCGGACACGAAGGTGCTGTACGACGCGGGATGCAAGATCCTCGGCGATCTCGCGCGGCCGTTCCCCCCGGGGATCCTCACGGACGACGACGGCGCGCCCGGGCTGACAGGACGGTATTATAAGGGTCCGGAACCCTGCGGCGAGCCGGTGATGGCGCAGAACGACCGCTCGATCAACTTCAACTGGCTGATGAACGGCTCCCCGATCCGGGAAGAGGTTTTCAGCGTCGTATGGACCGGATGGCTGACGCCGCGCGAGACCTTCGACGGGCGGATCGGCTTCCGCACGCAGGACAGCATGCGCCTCTATGTCGACGGGGATCTGATCCTCGACGGCTGGGGCGAGACGAAGGATGCCGGGCGGACCGTACCCTTCCGTTTCGAGACAGGTGTGCGCCATGCCGTCCGCATCGAATACACGAACGACCATCGCGGCGCACGGGTGATCTTCGGCTATGACGACGCCGCGGAGGATTTCTCCCATGCCGTCGAGCTGGCGCGTCAGGCGGATGTCGCCGTCGTCTGCGTGGGAGACAGCCCGGACACCTGCGGGGAAAATCTCGACCGCGTGAGCCTCGATCTGCCCGGAAATCAGCCGGAATTTGTCCGCGCCGTGGCTTCCGCGGGGACGCCCGTCATTCTCGTGATCCAGACCGGGCGTCCCGTGACCGCCGTCTGGGAAAAGGATCATCTCCCGGCGATCCTCGAAGCGTGGTTCCCGGGTGAGATGGGTGGGCTGGCCGTCGCGGAGACGCTTTTCGGCGACAACGAACCGTCCGGGCGGCTTCCCATCAGTTTCCCGCAGCATGTCGGACAGATCCCGTGCCATTACAGCCGCCGCCCCGGAGGAGGGAAGCGCTATGTCGAAATGGACTGGCTCCCGCTCTATCCGTTCGGATACGGCCTGTCCTATACTACATTCCAATATTCGGACCTCACCCTCTCCGCGGAACAGATCGATCCCGGCGAACCGGTGACGGCCTCTTTCACCGTGAAGAACACGGGCAGCCGGGCAGGCGTTGCAGTCCCGCAGCTCTATCTGCGCGATATGGTTGCCTCGACGGTCAAAGCGGAACGCACGCTTGCGGCTTTCACGCGGGTATCCCTTGAACCCGGCGAAGAAAAGCGGATCACGCTGACTGTCGGACCGCGGGAGATGCGCACGCTCGACCGCAGCTTCACATGGCGGATCGAACCGGGCGTCTTCCGCCTCTATCTCGCCGAGGACGCCGGTCATCTCCTCGAACACCGGGATTTCCGGGTGCGGTGATACGGAAACATACCGCTGAAATAACATATAAAAATGTGGAGGTACTCCATGACACTCGATGAAAGACTCGTCAAAGTCGTCCCCAGTCCGCGCCAGCTCGCGCATCAAGAGCTCGAATTCTATGCGTTCATCCATTTTACCGTCAACGCGTTCACCGACCGGGAATGGGGCGACGGTACCGAGGATCCCGCGATCTTCAACCCGGAAAAGCTCGACGCCGAACAGTGGGCTCGGGCCGTGCAGTCCGCCGGGATGCGGGGGATCATTCTCACCTGCAAGCATCACGACGGCTTCTGCCTCTGGCCGTCGAAATTCACGGAGCACAGCGTCGCCTCCTCGCCTTTCCGCGGCGGACACGGAGACGTCGTGCGCGAGGTCTCGGACGCCTGCCGAAAATACGGGCTGAAATTCGGCGTCTATCTCTCCCCCTGGGACCGCAACTGTCCGCTTTACGGGCAGGGCGAGGCATACGACGACTATTTCGTCGCTCAGCTCACGGAGCTCCTCACGAACTACGGCGAGATCTTCTCCGTGTGGTTCGACGGCGCGTGCGGGGAGGGGCCGAACGGGAAGCGGCAGGCGTACGACTGGGACCGGTATGACCGTGTCATCCGCGATCTGCAGCCCGGCGCGTGCATTTCCGTCTGTGGACCGGACGTGCGCTGGTGCGGCAACGAAGCGGGCTATACCCGTCCGGCGGAGTGGAGCGTCGTGCCGCAGCGGATGTGGAATACCGAAAAGATCGCCGCGAAGAGCCAGCAGTCCGACGACGCCTCCTTCCGTCTGCGCAGGATCAGCGCGTCGGACAACGACCTCGGCAGCCGGGAGGTCCTGAAGGATGAGACCGATTTCATCTGGTACGCCGCGGAGGTCAATACCTCGATCCGGCCGGGTTGGTTCTGGCACGCGTCGGAGAACGACCGGGTCCGCCCGCTCGAGGAGCTTCTCCGCATCTATTATAACTCTGTCGGAGGAAACGCGACGTTCCTCCTGAACATCCCGCCGACCGATGAAGGGTTGTTCCACGAAAACGACGTGGAGCGGCTCCGGGAGATCGGCGAGGCGCTCCGGAAAGCGTTTGCCGTGAACCTGACGGCGGATGCCTCCCTCACGGCAGATTCCGAAGAAGCAGGCTGTGTCATCGACGGCGTGCGCGAGGACGGCTACGACGCCTTCTGGCGAGCTGAGGCCGGGAAGAATACCGCAGAGATCACCGCCCGGTGGGAGAAGCCCGTCTCGGTCGGGAATCTCGTGATGAAGGAGAATATCACCCTGAGCCAGCGCATCGAAGCCTTCGCGGTGGACGTCCTCGAAGACGGGGAATTCCGCGAAGTATTCCGCGGGACGGTCGTCGGCTACAAGCGCATCGTGCGGCTCGGCGGGATCAAAACGAACGCCGTGCGCGTGCGCATCCTGGATTCCCGCACGGAACCGACCCTTGCCTTTTTCGCTGTGTACGAAGGCTGACAACAACGCCGTCGATCCTGTATAGTCCATCCAAGAGGGGGGCCTCGCTATGATCTGGGACCGCGAACGGTATATCGCCCATTCGCTGTTTGAAGATACCGGCCGGGAGATGTTTTGTGAGCTGTTCGGACCGCTCCACGTGACGGAGCGGGAATGGCGGGAGCAGGGCGCTTCCGAAGAAGAAATCGCCATGACGGCGTTCGGCTGGGATTACGTGCCCGTCGTCATGCTGAGCGGCGGATCCGGACCGCGGACTGGGATCCCCTCCCGTGTGCTCGACGACGACGGGGAGGTCATGCGCGGAATCGACGGGTACGGGCGGCACGTCAAGCTGGTGAAAACGACCGCGACGATCCCGCTCCCCGAGGATTACCCCGTCGAAGGACCGGACGACTGGCTGCGCGTCCGGCATTGGTACGCCTTCTCGGAAGACCGCGTCGACCGCGAGGCGCTCCTCCGTCAGAAACAGGCGCGGGACCGCGGCGCCATGACGCTCATCGGGATCCCCGGCGCGTTTGACGAGCCGCGGCAGCTGATGGGCGAGGAGGCGCTCTGCGTCGCCTGCTACGAAGAGCCGGAGATGCTCCGCGATATGCTCGAGACCTTCACGGACACGGCGATCCGGGTGATCGAGCGGGTGGGCGACGTCGTTCCGATCGACTGCCTCTGTGTCCACGAGGACATGGCCGGAAAATCCGGACCGCTGTTCGGACCGGCGCAGATCCGGGAATTCTTTGAGCCCTATTATTCCCGCGTGTGGGAAGCGGCAAAGGCAGCCGGCGCGCGCCTCTTTTCCATGGACAGCGACGGCGATATGTCCCCCATCCTCAGCGATCTCATCGACTGCGGTCTCAACTGCATCCACCCGATGGAGCCCGTCGGCGGCAACGACATCGTCGAACTGCGGAAGAAATACGGCAGGAAGCTCTGCTTCAAGGGCGGCATCGACAAGCATGCGCTGGCAAGAGGCCCCGAAGCCGTCCGGCGGGAGCTCGAATACCGCCTCGCGCCCCATCTCATGCACGGCGGCACGATCTTCGCGCTTGATCACCGCATCCCGAACGGCGTCTCCATCGAGACCTACAGGACCTATGTCCGCCTCGGCAGGGAAATGCTGGGGCTGGAACCCGATGCCGGGACCGGATGGGCGAGGATGGCGTTCTGAACCATCAAAAGATTTTTCCGCTTCCCATGCGTTTTCCATCCTCAGAATTTGAATCACGGAGGTTCATCATGCTGACTTATTCTGTCTGGTCGAGTTATTTTATCAAGCTGTCTCCGGAGGAGATGGTCAGGGAATTCCTGAGCGCCGGGTTTACCGCCACGGAGTTTTCGGATGAGCACGGCGCTATGATGCTGCGCCGCGGAAAGCCGGAGACGGAGGGCAGAAAACTGAAAAAATATGCCGATGCTCTCGGCTTTTCCTTCCCGCAGGGGCATCTGCTCCTCGCCGCCGATCTCTGCGCGCCCGACGCCGTGGAGATTCTCAAGCCGTGGATCGACCTCTTCGCCGCGCTCGGGGTCCGATCCGGCGTCCTTCACGCATCCGGCGGCGCCGATCTCACCCCGGAAGAGCGGTTTGAGCGGCGCGTCCGGGCCTTGTCCGAACTAACCGCATACGTCCGGGGGAGCGATTTCACCATCTGTCTCGAGAATCTGCGCGGCGCGACGAGACCCGAGACCGCGGAGGACCTGAACGCGCTCATCGATGCCGTCGGGAGCGACGCAAACCTCGGGATCTGCCTCGACACAGGACACCTCCACATCCTGAAGGACCGGGAAGAATCGCAGCGGGACTTCATCCGGATCGCCGGAAGACGCCTGAAAGCCCTGCACATCGCGGACAACGACACCACGGGCGATATGCACCTGATGCCCTACGGACGCGGCACGATCGACTGGCCCGAAGTCCTCGACGCTCTGCGCGGGGCAGGCTACGACCGTCTGTTCAATCTCGAGATCCCGGGCGAGAACCGCTGCCCGCTTCCGGTGCTTCGCGCAAAGCTGCGGTACTGCCGCGAACTTTGTGAAATCCTGCTCTCGTCCGCAGGACTATGAGCGCGCCCCGCAATTCCGAACAAGAAGAGATCGGACCGACCGATCCATGAAACATGATATCGAAAAGGAGGAGAACCCATGAAAATCCGTCGTACCCTTGCCATGCTTCTGGCGATCCTGATGCTCCTTTGCCTTGCTGCGGGATGCTCGGAAACTGCCGGAGGGGACGAAAACGCTCCCGAGGCCGGACAGAACGGGCAGACCGTCTCTCCCGTCGAAGAGGAAACGGAACCGCAGAAACTCGAACCCGATCTTCCCGCTGATCTCGATTACGGCGGCGCGACCGTCGTCATCATGCAGCATCCCTTCCAGGCCGGCGACTGGGCAGACTGGCTGAGCCGGGATATCTGGTCGGACGGCCTGACGGGCGAACCGATTAACGACGCC
>JAFZPN010000154.1 GCA_017550315.1 Clostridia bacterium | reverse complement strand
GGAGGCAAGCAGCGTGCGGTGCAGAGCGTTTGGCCCCTTCCGTCACGGTTTCACCGTGACACCTCCCCCCAGGGGGAGGCAAGCAGCGTGGGGTTTCCCGCCGCATTCCGCAATTCTTCATTCTGAATTCTTAATTCATAATTCGTAATTCTCATGGAGGTCGTCATGCCGCAGTCCAAAGAGCATCTCTTCTCCTCGGCGCCCGTTCCCGAGGCGGTTCTGCGCCTTGCGCTGCCGACGATCGTGAGCCAGATTATCCTGGTTTTATACAACATGGCGGACACCTTCTTCATCGGACGGCGCGGCACGGACGCCATGATCACCGCGGCGGCGGTCTGCATGCCCGCGTTCATGTTCCTCTCCGCGATCTCCAACCTCTTCGGCATCGGCGCCGTGGGCGTGATCTCCCGCTCGATCGGGGCGCGGCAGCCGGAAAAGGCGAAGGAAGCGGCGTCGTTCGCGTTCTGGGGATGCTTCGGCGCGGCGGGACTCTATTCGCTCCTCTGCTTCGCCTTTCTCTCGCCCTACGTCGACCTCCTCGGCGGCAAGGCGGGCGCGGTCCATCCTCTCGCGGCGGAATACCTCCTTCTCACGGTCGTCTGCGGCGGCGTGATCACGGCGGAGAACACCCTCATGGGCCACCTGATCCGCGCGGAGGGCCGTTCCCTCGCGGCGAGCGTCGGGATCGGGATGGGCGGGATCCTCAACATCCTCCTCGACCCGCTCTTCATGTTCGTGATCTTCCCGCGCGGGCAGGAGGTCCGGGCAGCCGCCCTCGCGACGCTGCTCTCCAACGCCGCCGCGCTCGCGTATTTCTGCCTCTACTATCTCTCCCTCAAGCGCCGGAAGATTACGACGCTCTCTCTCCGGCCGCGGCGGCTGACGAAGCCCGTGGTCCGGGGCGTGCTCGCGACGGGGACGCCGGCCTGCCTGATGACCCTGTGCGAAAACCTGTCCTACGTGGTCCTCGACAACCTGATGGCGGCGAACGGGATCCCCGCGCAGGCCGGGATCGGGGTGGCGAAGAAGGTCAACATGCTGGCGCACTGCATGGTGCGGGGCATGTCGCAGGGCGTCCTCCCCCTGATCGGGTACACGTGGGCGGCGGGGATGCGGGACCGGATGCGCCGCGCGGTGCGTCTGTCGGCAGGCGCGTCGGTCGGGCTGGCGGTCCTCTGCATGACGGTCTCGCTCATCTTCGCGGTGCCGCTCGTGCGTCTGTTCAACCAGCACGGCGGGGAATCGGTCGCGCTGGGGGCGCATTTTCTCCGGATCCTGTGCGTCGGCGGGCCGTTCTCGGCGTGGGCGTATTCCTGCATCTCGATCTTCCAGGGCGTGAACGAGAACCGGCGGTCGCTGCTCTTGGCCCTGATGCGCAAGGGCGTGCTCGACATTCCCCTGATGTTCATTCTGCGGATCGCGTTCCCCCTGTCCGGGATTGTCGCCGCGACACCCCTCACCGACGGGATCGTGTGCCTCGCCGCCGCGATTCTGTACCTGCGCTTCGTGCGGCGGCATGTCGAAACGGTTCCGGATCCGGAAGACATATAAATGCAGAATGATGAATGCAGAATGCAGAATGCAGAATGACAATGTGAAGCTGCACGCTGTAATTCTTAATTCTTCATTCTTAATTCTTAATTCCCTGAGGTTTTGCCATGCGAACGCTCATCACCGCGCATTCCGGGTGCGAGAACACCCCGCCGAACTCGCGCGCATTCATCGAAACCGCCCTTTCCACGGGCTGCGACATGCTGGAGATCGATCTCAACCGGGACGGCGACCGTCTCTATCTCTCCCACGACCGCGCCGATCCGGCCGAATGCCTCTCTTTCGAGGATTTCCTCGACCTGCTCGAGCCGCATCCGGAAGTCCGCGTGAACTGCGACATGAAGGAGGACGGCTGCTGCGGGATGGTCATGCGGGCGGCGAACCGTCGCGGAATGGCTCCGCAGATCGTATTCACGGGCAGCGCGCACACCGAAGAGGCCGAGATCCGCTCATCGGGCGGGGAATTCTGGTACGGGATCTGGGATCCGGACCACCTCGAGCGCGCGATCGCGTCCTGCCTCCGAACCGGCGCGAAGATCATCAACCTCCAGTCGAAAATCGTAACCGAGGAAACCAAGGCGCGCCTCGACGGGCTGGGGCTGGGGTTCTCCTGCTGGACGATCGACAAGGAGCCGGAGATGCGCCGCCTGCTCACGCTGGGAATCTACAACATCACGACCCGCAAGCCGATCCTGGCGATGAAGCTCCGGGACGAGATCCAAGGCGGCGCCGGGCAGTGCCCGGGGGCACATGACGAACTCGGCGGGGAAGCCCCCGCTGGGCACCTCGTGACCGGGCTGTGCCCGCTCACGTATGACGAACTCGCCTGCGGCCGGAGGGATTCGCATCTCACGTGAAGTCGGCCTTGGCAAGTTCGTTCACCAATATAGAAAGTGCGCATCTGTTTGGGTGCGTGCTTTTGTTATGCTCTTTTGTCTGCGCAGAAACGCAAACCGCACAAAAAGACCGCGCGATCTCTCACGCGGTCTTTGCGGATATCTGAAAATTTTTAGTTATGCCCGTACGCGTCGACGTCCAGGCCGTCGAGGACGCGGGAGGTATCGTTGACCACCTTGTCCACGAGGTCGTTCGTCGTGTAGAATTCGCCGACGCCGTTCACGACAACGAAGATCTTGCCTCCGCTGATGTGCCCGGTGGATGCGGCGTAATACTGATAGAACTTGAATTCCGTGACCTCGCCCGATGCGTTTTCATACGTCATCACGAGCCGGACACGTCCCTCGTCCGCGAGGAGCGCTTCTTTGTCCTCCTCCGTCAGCGAGACGTATTCCTGATTCGTGATGTTCAGCATCGTCTTGTAGTACTGCCGGAAGTTGTTCACCTCGGCATTCGGGATATAGACCCCGGAATTGACCTCCGTCACGTCGAGCGTCGGGTTCCCGTTCGCGTCCGTGCCGTGCGTCAGGCGGTAGTCCACGTCGACGTCCGCACCCTTGAGCGTGATCCGCTGCACGTCCACGATGTTCTCGAAGAACGGCGTCGGGAAGATCCACGCGAAGGCGTCGTATTCCAGCCAGCCGAGCTTGTCCGCGCCGACCTTCACCACCGTGGAGTACCCGTAGAGGTTCGAGACCGCGTAATAGGAGCCGTCCGGCTGCTTTTCGGAGACGAAGATGATGAACTCGTACACCGGACCCGACTCTTCCGCGTTCTCGTGGAAGTTGTACATGATCGTGTGTGCCGGATCCGTGAGGCCGAAGGTTTCCAGCTCCTCGTCCGTCGGCATGAACGCCACGACTTCCTCGCCCTCGAGGGCCATGAAATTGTAGAGGATCTGGAAATACAGATCGTCGTTGATCTCGTAGACTTCGCCGTTGGCGGTGTTCTCCGGCCGCGGCCAGGTCAGCTTCACCTCGACGATCGAGGTGTCGGGGTTCTTCATCTGGTCCTGTTTCAGGCGGGTCACATGCACGAAGAGGTCTTCGCCGTGCATCACCGTGAATTCGTCCACGAAGAAGTAGGTGTTGGTCGAGAGACCCGCCGTCAAGAGCGGGGAGAGGAGCTTGTACGCGGGCTGCAGGATCGTGTCCGCGAGAGTTTCGGACATAATGTAGACCGCGCCCGGGCGTCCTTCGTACATCACGTAGTAGCCGCCTTCGGTGAGCAGCTGGTCGCCGACGTACATTGTATATTTCTCCCCGATCGTCGATGTCACGGTCCAGGAAGCCCGCGGCTTGTCGAGGCCGTATTCCGCAAGCCCCGCCGTGTCGAGATCCTGCGCCACGCGCATCATCGCCGTGGGCTTAATCGCCGTGACGACGAGGGAGGAGAAGAGCTCCTGGTTGAAGGAGAGGCCCGGGAAGCCCTCGAGCTGGAAGGCATCCGCCGCGTCGCGGTAGACACGGTAGCCGCCGAATTCGTTGTCCACGTCGATGGACTGGACGTTCGAGCGGTCCTCCAGGGGCTGGAAGATATAGAAGTTCGTCAGCCGGGACGTGATCATGACTTCCCCGTCGAGGAGGTCGAGATCGACGTCCTTGTTGTCCTCCACCGTCGTGAGCGGCTTGAGAACGGCGAACCACGCGATGAGGAGGACGAGGAAGAGGCTCCCGAGGATGATGATCAGACGCTTCTGATTCCGGATTTTCATGAATGCTTTCTCCTCGTGATGACGACAAGTCCGACGATGGCAAATATCGCGGGGATGACCGTCGTCATGGCGACCGTCCAGCGGTTTGCCTCCGCCGTGGTGACGGTGATTTCATCCTTGTCGAAGGGCTTGAGGGTGAGAGCGGCGAGAACGCGCTCGCGGCCCACGGCCTTCATGGCGGCGGAGAGGACGTCGTCGTTCGCGTAGGCGTTGGAGTCGAGGTTCGACTTCGACGCGAAGGTCGGGGAGCCCGCCGCGATGACGTAGGAGTAATAGTACTCGTTGTCCACGATGCGGCTCTCGCGCGAGACGACCATGAGGTTGTAGGAGCCCTGCTCGCCCACCATGCCGTCTTTCACGAGCACGGAGGTGTCATAGGATTTGAGGACCGGGGAGACGTCGCGCGTACCGGAGAGGCCGCCGCCCTGCTCCCAGAGGATGTCGATCGGGGCGGACTTGTAGATGACGGTCTTCGGCGGGGTCGCGAGGTCGTTGAGGTCCGCGTAGATCGAGCCGCCGAGCGTATCGCGCTGGTATTCCGCGACGATCTTGTAGCCGTCGACGGACATGGCGTGGTCCTCGTCCTTGATCATGGTGTCCGGGACGTAGGCGATGCCCCATTCCTCGAGGAATTCGTTGAGGTTCGTGAGCTTCGAGACGGAGCCGGGTTCCGCGAAGACGAGGAGGCAGCCGTACCGGTCGAGGAATTTGTCGATCTTTTCGATCTCGTTGTATTCGGCGGAGTCCGCTTCGGCGCCGAGGAAGTCGTAGAGGGGATTGAAGATCACGAGAATGCGGCAGTCGTCGTCGATCGTATCGTGCGAGAGGTCGACCGCCGTGACGGTGAAGCCGTTGTCCGCGAAGAGCTCCGCGAGAGTCGTCGCGCCGCCGATGTCCTCGCCGTGCTGCGTGGTGAAGGCGACGATCGGGGTCTCGGTCTGGGTGACCTGCATGATGTTCGAGATCATGCGCTTTTCACCGGAGTAGGCCCACACGGTCGAGAGGTCGGAGGTGTCGTTGAAGGTGAAGAACGCCTGCGCCCGGACGACGCGGGTCTCTTTTTCCGTGGTGATGACGACGGAGGTCGTGTCGATGTCGGTCGCGGTGGTGTTGTAGTATTCCCGGAAATAGGAGGGATTCTTCAGAACCGAGACGGCGTCGACGTGGACGTTCGGGAATTCCTCCTCGAGCTGGAGGGCCGTCGTGTAGATATAGCGGGTATAGGAGGAGTTCGTGCCGTTCATGAGCTCGTCGGGCTCGGACGCGAAATGGATCCACACGTCCTCGGTGATATCGGACATGATCTCCTTCGCCTCTTCGGAGAGGGTGTAGACCTGCTGCTCGGTCATGTCGATGTACCACATGTAGCGGTTCGCGAGGGCCGTGAAGATGATGTTGAAGATGATGACGATGGCGACGAAGGCGACGGTGAAGACCGTGGCGACGGAGCCGTACTTGAACTGGCGGGAATTGAAGAAACTGTTTCTGTTCATGTCAGGTCCTCCCGCTCAGGCGTATCTTCTGCGCTCGTACACGCGGACGGCGAGGAAGAGGAAGACCGCGGTGATCGAGGCGTAATAGACGACGGCGGCGATGTCGAAGATGCCGTAGGTGAAGTTGACATAGCGCGCGTAGACGGAGATCCAGGAGAGGATCGCCCGGATGACGTAGGCGTCGATGAGGTTGTTGAAGATCGCCGCCACGACGAAGAGGAGCAGGATCGCCATGGTGCCGATGGAGGCGGTGACGGTGCTCTCGGTCAGGGTGGAGACGAAGATGCCGACGGCGATGAAGCACATGCCGAGGAGCAGCATGGCGATGAGGCAGCCGAAGGCCTTGCCCACGTTGGGTCCGGATTCGCTGTACCGGAAGAGGGGCAGGTAGTAGACGCAGGAGAGGAGCACGGTGCCGGCGAACATGGTGAACGCGGCGAGGAACTTCGCCATGATCATTGCGGGGATGGAGACCGGGGAGGTCATGAGAAGCTGTTCCGTGCGGGTGCGGCGCTCCTCCGCGAAGGACCGCATGGTGAGGAGCGGGACGATGACGATGTATCCGAAGATCATGAGCTGGAAGTAGCCCGAGATGTCGGAGGTCTGCGTCTGGAAGGTGGAAAAGGCGAACACAAAGCCGGATACCGCGAGGAACACGGCGATGAACACATACCCGAGCGGCGTCGTGAAGTACGTGCGCATTTCTTTCTTGTAGATGGCTGACATTTTGGATCTCTTCCTTAATTCTGAATTCTTAATTCTGCATTCCGGATCACTTCTTGCCCTCGGACCGGTCCACGATCTTCGTGAACACCTCTTCGAGGTTCATGCCGACGGTCTCGAGTCCGGTGATCGGCCAGTTATTCTCCGCCATGGCGTAGAACACGGGCTTGCGGACGTCGACGCCCTTTTCCGCTTCCACGCGGTAGACGTAGCTGTCCAGCTCGCGCTCGCCGGTGACCTCGACGGAGAGCACGCCGGGGATTGACCGCAGGGCTGCCGCGACTTCGCGCTGCGGACCCGCGATCTTGACGGCGTAGCGGCGGTGATCCTCGACGACCTGGGTGATGTTTTCGGTCTTCTCGTCGGCGATGATCTTCCCCTCGTTGATGATGACGATGCGGTCGCACACGGACTGCACCTCGGAGAGGATGTGCGTCGAGAGGATGACGGTGTGGTTCTTGCCGAGCGAGCGGATGAGGTTGCGGATCTCGATGATCTGCTTCGGGTCGAGGCCGACCGTGGGCTCGTCGAAGATGATGACGGGCGGATTGCCGACGAGGGCCTGGGCGATGCCGACGCGCTGCCGGTAGCCCTTCGAGAGGTTGCGGATGAGGCGGTTCTTGACGTCGTCGATCTTCGTAACCTTGCGGATCTCTTCGAGGTGACGCTCGCGGTTGAGCCGGCACGCCTTGATGTCGTAGACGAAGTTCAGGTATTCCTGCACCGTCATGTCGACGTAGAGAGGCGGCTGCTCGGGGAGGAAGCCGATGAGCTTCTTCGCCTCGTCCGGGTTTTCGAGGATGTCGATGCCGCCGACCTTGGCCTCGCCGGACGTGGAGGAGAGGTAGCCGGTGAGGATGTTCATCGTGGTGGATTTCCCCGCGCCGTTGGGGCCGAGGAATCCGACGATCTCGCCCTCGCGGACCGTGAAGGAGATATCGTCGACGGCGAATTTGGAGCCGTAGTTTTTCACGAGGTGGTTGATTTCGATCATGGAAGTGTGTTTGATCCTCCGATCTGCCGATCTGCCGATTGCGGACTGCGCGGGCAGACTGCGTACATCATGGGGCCTTTCAAGAGAGTTAAAAACATTATAACACAGATTTATAAATAAATCTTGAACTTTGGGGAGAGATTTTTCCGTGAATGTGTGTTTTTTTGCTTTTTCCTGCTTTCTGTGCGGCGGGGAAACTCTCGCGGACAAAAACTGCCGCAAAGCGGCAAATTCACTGCGGCGGACCGACCCACCGCAAATTCACTCACCGGTTTTGACCGGTGAATTTCACGCGCGAAGCGCTTTTCACTTGTATTCCTCTATGTTTTTGGAGGGGAACGGCGAAGAAACCGAACGGAAGGGGAAACGAGAGAATTTCCTGCGGAGTGAATTTGCTTCGCAGTGAAGTTCTCCCGGCACAAGAGGTGCCGCGGAGAGTGAAATTGCCGCTGCGCGGCAGTTGTTCACTCCGCACAGATCACGATCCCCGCGCCCATCACCCCGCGGACGCCCTTCATGCGCCGGTGCGAATAATACGCCTCGTCACACATCGTGCACGCGGGGGAGATGTCGATCTGATCCGCGCCGATCCCGGCCTCCGCGAGGATCTCGCAGTTCATCCCCGCGAGGTCTGCGTGCGGACGCGAACCTGCCGCAGCCCCGGGCACCGTCCGGATGTGCCGCGCCGCAAAGCCGCTCCCGCGCGCCTGCCGGACCGCCGCGGCGAAATCCTCCCCGACCTCGTAGCAGCAGAAACCGATTCGCGGTCCGATCGCTGCCCGGATCGACGTCCGGGAACAGCCGAGCCGGACCATCCATGAAACCGCTTCCGCTGCGATCCCCGCGACCGTGCCGCGCCAGCCCGCATGGACCGCCGCGATAACGGAACCTCCGTCCTCCCGCAGGCCCGCAAAGAGGATCGGGGCGCAGTCCGCCGTGCGGATGACGGGCATCACGCCGGGCTCGGCGGTCACGAATCCGTCGCCGTCCTCTCCCGCCGTGCGGTCATAGCCTTCGCCCGCGTTTTCCCGGGTGAGGAGGCGGACACGGGCCGAGTGGATCTGATGCGCCGCGACGGTGCTCTCCCCGCCCCACGCGCCGCCCGATACGGCCCGGGCGAAGATTTCCTTGTTTTTCCGGACCGTTTCCGCGTCGTCGCCGAGGCCGTCCGCGAGGTTGAGCGAGGCCGTGTGGGGCAGGGTGCTCACCCCGCCCGCCCGCGCCGAGAAGCCGTGCCGGACGCCGGGGACCGAAAGGAGATCCGAGCGCGTCAGGATCCCGTCCTGTTTAAACATGGGCGCCTCCTTCCCGGATGCCGAGCGCTGCGCGGACGTTGTAGATCTTCAGTCCCGCCGCCTGCGCCATGCGGACCGTCTGTCCCGCGCCGCTCTTGCCCTTGGTCTCTTCATTGTAATACGCCACGAGGAAGGACGAGCGGTCGATCATGTACTGGTTCCGCTCCTTCATGCAGCCCTCGGTGTAGAAATCCCGGAGGTAGACCACCTCGTCCGCGAGCCCCTTGATGCGCTGGTAGTCCCGAAGCGCGCGCATCTTCGTCCAGCGTTCCGTCTGGTCGCGGCAGGGCAGGGCGAGGATCAGGCGGATCTCCGGGACCCTCTCCCGTCTCGCGAGGATGCACTCCTCCGCCAGGGTGTCGAAGCCGAGCGCGCCGCCGCAGAGGAAGGTCCGGTAGCCCGCGGCGATCAGGACGTCGAGGATGTGCAGCGTTTTTTCCTCGATCTGGCTGAGCCGGTCCGCGGGGAGGGAGCGGTGTCCGGTGAAGCACGCGGTGGTCGTGCGGTCATCGGGCAGCGGCAAGGTGAAATCTGTCGTGGTCATGCGTACCTCCGTGATGGTCCGGGATCTTGACTTTGCGGGGCGGGTGTGGTAAGATAGCGGATGGATAGGGATGAAAAGATTTGTCGTGCCGGGACATCCCGGCGGAAAGGAGACGCCATGCGCGCCGCGATCCGAATTGCCGATCCGACCCTCCGGGAGGAGGCGCGCGGTCTCTGCCGGCTGGCGGGACTCGCGGAATGCCCGGCGGATGAGCTCGACGCGGGGGACATCCTCCTCGTCGACGCGGCGGAAGAGGCCGAAAGCTCCGATTTGTCCGGGATGCCCGGGATCCGCACGGTGATCTGCGCCGCGCCGCTTTCGTTCGGGGATCTCTGGGAAGCGCTGCGCGGTACGGCGGAGGGATCCGGGCGGGCGGAATCCGAACCCGGAACCCAAGCGTCCGCGCCTGCGCCGAAACCGGAGCCCGCCCCGAAGCCGAAGAAGCGGCAGAAGGCGGAACCCGAGACCGATCCGGGCCCGGCGATCCTCCTCGACGAGGGGACCCGGACGGTGCGCAAAGGCGCGGCCGAAGCGATCCTCTCGCCGCGGGAATATGCGGTCCTTGCGTGCCTCGTGCGCCATGCGGGGGAGGCAGTGTCGCGGGAGGTGCTGCTCGCCGAGGCGTGGGCCGACGCCGATCCGAAACCCGCCGCCAATGCGCCCGACGTCACGGTCGGGTATGTCCGCCGCAAGCTCGCGCCCCTGTTCGGCGAAGGCGCGATTCTCGCGAAGAGAGGGGTGGGGTATGTGTGGACGGAGGGAACGGTGATCTTCTGAACTCCCGCGCAGCGGGAACTTCGCTGCGCAGCAATTTCACTGCGAAGCAAATTCACTCGTCCCCCTTCTCTTTACACGGTGATTACGTAAAGGGGAACGGATTACAGAGGAGCATGAGTGAAAAGCGCTTTGCGCGTGAAGTTCCGGACGCTGACGCGCCGCGGAGTGAAGTTCCTCCGGCACAGTGTGCCGGGCGGAGTGAATTTGCCGCTATGCGGCAGTTCAAAAAAGGCCGCAGTGGACGGCCCTTTTTGTTTTACTTCTTCTCCCAGCTCACGGCGCCTTTCGCGTCCTTGAGGGTGACGCCCATCGAGGCGAGCTGATCGCGGAGGGCATCGGCGCGGGCGAAATCCTTCGCCTTTTTCGCCTCGGCGCGTTCGCGGATCAGGGCCTCGACCTCTTCCCGGGTTGCGGGATCCACGCCTTCGGTGAGGCAGGTGACGACGAGGTCGGCGTCTGCGGCGGCATGGGCGGCTTTCTGTGCGTCGGCGGCTGCTTTCTGCGCGAGGCGGACCTTTTCGGCGGCTTCGAGGAGGTTCAGCGAGAGCACGCGGTCGAAATCGGCGATCAGGGCGCGCCGGGTGGCGTCGTTCGTCTTCGCCTTGAGGACGTCGTAGACGGCGGTGACGGCGAGCGCGGTGTTGAGGTCGTTGTCCATCGCCTCGGCAAAGCGGGCACGCAATGCATCATAGGAAGCGGCGTCGATCTCCCCGTCGTCGGGAGAGAGCGCGGCGATGCGGCTGACGAGCTTCTGATAGGCGGTCTTCGTCGAATCCATGCCCTCCCACGAGAACACGAGGGACTTGCGGTAGTGGCTGCCGAGACAGAAGAGGCGGTAGACGAGCGGATCGTAGCCCTTTTCCTCAAGCAGGGAGACCGTGAGGAATTCGCCGGAGGACTTGGACATCTTCCCGGCGGAGGTGTTCAGATGCAGGACGTGGAACCAGTGGGAGCACCACGGATGGCCGAGGTAGGCCTCGCTCTGGGCGATCTCGTTGGTGTGGTGCGGGAAGGCATTGTCGATGCCGCCGCAGTGCAGATCGAGGTATTCGCCGAGGTTCCAGAGGGAGATGGCGGAGCACTCGATGTGCCAGCCGGGATAGCCGACGCCCCACGGGCTGTCCCATTTGAGCTCCTGATCCTCGAACTTGGACTTGGTGAACCAGAGGACGAAGTCGGTCTTGTTGCGCTTGGCCTCGTCCGCCTCGACGCCTTCCCGGACGCCGACGGCGAGGTCCTCCGCCTCCTGATTGCCGAAGACGTAGTAGTTATCGAGCTTCGACGTGTCGAAATAGACGTTCCCGGCGGAGAGATAGGCATAGTCCTTCTCGATGAGGACTTCGATCATGCGGATGAACTTGTCGACGTAGGAGGTGGCGGGGACGACGATCTCCGGGATCTGGATATTCAGCTTTTCGCAGTCGGCGAAGAAGGCGTCGGTGTAGAACTTCGCGATCTCCATGACGGTCTTGTGCTCGCGGCGCGCGCCTTTGAGCATCTTGTCCTCGCCCGTGTCGGCGTCGCTCGTGAGGTGGCCGACGTCGGTGATGTTCATGCAGCGGGTGACGTCATAGCCGGACCAGCGCAGGTATTTTTCGAGGACGTCCTCCATGATGTAGGTGCGGAGGTTGCCGATGTGGGCGAAGTGATAGACGGTCGGGCCGCAGGTGTACATTTTGACCTTGCCCGGCTCGTGCGGGACGAAATCGTCGCGGGTGCGGGTGAGGGTGTTGTAGAGTTTCATATATTTGGGTGCTCCTGTTGGGGAATTACGAATTAAGAATTACGAATTAAGGGCGGGCGTCCGGTGCTGCACAGCGGCAGTTATTTCCTTTGGATGCTCCTTCGGGATAACACAAGAGATGGGAATTCGTTTTTATTCTGAAATCCGCCCGGCGGATTTCTTCCTCAACTATTCACTTTTCACTTTTCTCTCTTCTCTCTTCTCTATCTCTTCTTCCCGGCTTCCTTCCACCTTTCCCGCAGCGCCTCGACCTCTTCGGCGGAAGCGTCGGATTTCGTGCGGAGGCGGCGGACGTCGTCGATGACGGCCTGTTTTTCCGGATCCTTCACCCGGATGCAGCCCGCGGCGTCGCAGATCACGTCGTCAAAGCGCGGATATGTCCCGAGCGCGGAGATCGCGAGGACGACGGCGAGGGGGATGGACACGAAGAAGACGATCGTCTGCGCCCCTTCTCCGAGCCGTGTGAGCCAGTAGGAGGTGAAATTGAAGAAGATGTGGAAGACGATGCAAGGCAGGATCGAGCGGTAGCGCAGGAAGATGAGCGCGAGCAGGATGCCGAGCAGGAAGGCGTATCCGACGGCGATGGGCGTCCCGTGCGCCAGTCCGAAGAGGAGGGAGGAGAGGATCACGGCAGCGGCTGCGCCGAACGTCGGGCCGAGCCGGGTCATCGCGATGCCGCGGAAGAGGATCTCCTCGACGAGGGGGCCCGCGATCACGACCGCGAGGATCTCGATCGGGAGGTTCGATCCGTTGAGGCCGCTGTACGTGATCTCAAACGATTCGATGATCTCCTCGGGCAGGGGGATATACGAGAGCGCGACCGAGATGAGCACGTTGACCGCGGTGCCGAAGACGGCGAATTCCGCGAGCCGCAGGGGATTGACGAAATGGAGGGCGAACTCCTCGACCGGATTGCGATGGCGGAGCCGGAAGATCAGGCAGATGAGGAGGAGCGTGAGCAGGTTCGCGATCAGGAGGATGACGGCGATGTTGTCGTACACCGACTGAATCAGCTCGTTCATCATTTCCTGCACGGTTTCGGCGGAGAAAGCCATGCCGTTCTGCGCCGCCGCGGCTGCCATCCCGTTCTGCATCATGAGGGAGGAGAGATAGCCGGAGATGACGCAGGACTGACAGAGGAACATGAGGCCGATGAAGAGCAGGACCGCGATGAGGGCGCGCAGGGCAAGGCGGAATTTCGACGGCCGCTTCGGTGTAGGCGGCTCATACACGCCGATGGGGGTTGCCGAATCCCCTGTGGGTACGGGTGTCGGATCCTGTCCGGCGGGGGCGGGATCGCTGTCGGAGAGGCGCGCGCCGCAGGCGTTGCAGAAGAGGGCGTCGTCGCGGTTGTCGTGACCGCATTTCGGACATTTCATATCGAGCAAAGTCTCCTTGTTGTCGGGTGTTCATGCTTACGGGAACGGGAAATCCGAACGAGGAATTCATTCTGCATTCTTCATTCTGCATTCTGAATTCTCTCAGATTCCCGATCCGTCGGGGGAGACGACGTCGTCCTCGCCGAGCGGATCGAGTCCGAGCTTTTCTTCGAGCAGGGCGATGTGGCGTCTTAACTGCCGGATCTCGCTGTCATACGGGTTCGGGATGTTCACCTGGTCGAGATCGCTCGCCGGGGTGTGCTTCGCGTCTTCGGGGGTCACCTTTTTGCCGGCGACGCGCACGACCTTGGCGGGGACGCCGACTGCCGTGGCATTCTCCGGGACGTCCGCGAGCACGACTGCGCCGGCCGCGATGCGGGAACCCGATCCGACGGTGAAATTCCCGAGGAGCTTGGCGCCCGCGCCGACCATGACGTTGTCGCCGAGGGTGGGATGCCGCTTCCCGGTCTGTTTGCCGGTACCGCCGAGGGTCACGCCCTGATAGATGGTGCAGTTGTCGCCGACG
>JAFZPN010000153.1 GCA_017550315.1 Clostridia bacterium | reverse complement strand
TCGCGGGCGGGTCATGTTCCCGATCATCGACGTGCAGGGCAACGTGATCGCGTTCGGCGGGCGCGTCCTCGACGACTCAAAGCCGAAATACCTCAACACCTCCGACACCCCCGCCTTCAAGAAGACGAAGAACCTCTTCGCGCTCAACTATGCGAAGAACACGACGGCGGGCTACTTCATCCTCTGCGAGGGCTACATGGACGTCATCACGCTCCACGATGCGGGCTTCGGGATGGCCGTGGCTTCGCTCGGAACGGCGTTCACGGAGGAGCAGGCGCGCATCATCAAGCGGTATGTCCCGAAGGTCGTGCTCTCCTACGACAGCGACGAGGCGGGACAGAAGGCTGCGAACCGGGCCATCGGGATCCTCGAAAAGGTCGGGATCGAGCCGAAGATCCTGCGCATGAGCGGCGCGAAGGACCCGGACGAATACATCAAGAAATTCGGGGCGGAGAAGTTCCGTGCGCTCGTCGAGGATTCGGGCGGCAAGTTCGAGTTCATGACGGAGGGCATCCGCCGCAGATACGACATGGACAACCCCGCGGACCGCGTCAAAGCCGTCGCCGAGGTCGCCGCGTCGATCGCGGGTATCTACTCAAGCGTCGAGCGGGATATCTGGATCGAGCGGGCGGCGAAGGAGTTCTCCGTCGATCCGAAAAGCCTGCGCGCGGACGTCGACGCCCAGAGAAAGCGCAGCGCGAAGGAAGCCGACAAAAAACGCCGCGGCGAGCTCATCCGGATCACCGCAGGGATCGGCGACCGCGTCAACACGGATTACGCGAAGGTCCCGCGGGCGGCGAAGATCGAGGAGGGCATCCTCGGCATGATCTTCCTGCACCCCGATTACCTCACGCGCGAGCCCGACGGACGGCGCCTGAAGGAGGGCGACTTTCTCACCGACCTCGGGCGGCGGCTCTTCCGGTTTACGGCGGAGAACGCGGAGGGCGGGACGTTCCAGTTCGGCCTGCTCAACGGCGCCTTTACCCCCGACGAGGTGTCGCGGGCCGCGAAAATGCTCGCCGAGAGGGCGGATCTGTCGGTGAATGACGGGGAAACCTTCGATACCTATGTCACCGCGCTCCGGGAGGAAGCGGCAAAGAAGACGGAGGAGGACGATTCCCTCGAGGCCCTCCTCGCACGCCGCCGCTCCGCAGAGGGCGGTTCCACATAAACGCTCTATTCAAGTATCACGCAAATCATTTCAGAGGTACCATCATGGACAGCGAAAAGAAAACAGACGTTCAGGGACTGATCGAGAAGGGCAAGTCGCAGGGCTCCCTCTCGTCGGACGACATCATGGAAGTGGTCGATCTTTCGGGCTATGACGTCGATCAGGTGGAGAAGCTCTACGAGACCCTCGAGTCGAGCGGGATCGAAGTGAGCTACAACCTCGACGGCGATTACGGCGAAGAGAGGGATGCCGAAGAGGTCGAGGTCCCCGAGGAAGGGGAGGACATCGAGAAATACCTCGTGGACGAAGGCGTCTCCGTGGACGATCCCGTGCGGATGTACCTGAAGGATATCGGACGCATCCCGCTGCTCACCACCGAGCGCGAGACCTATCTCGCCGAGCGGATCGCGGAGGGCGACGAGGCGGCGAAGAACGAGCTCGTGGAGGCCAATCTGCGCCTTGTGGTGTCCATCGCGAAGAAATACACCGGCAAGGGCATGTACTTCCTCGATCTGATCCAGGAGGGCAATCTTGGCCTCATCAAGGCGGTCGAGAAATTCGACCACACGAAGGGCTACAAGTTCTCCACCTACGCGACCTGGTGGATCCGGCAGGCCATCACCCGCGCCATCGCCGATCAGGCCCGCACGATCCGCATCCCGGTCCACATGGTCGAGACGATTCACCGGGTCTCCCGCGCGTCCCGCCAGCTTCTGCAGGAATACGGACGCGAGCCCACTATTGATGAAATCGCGCAGAAGCTCGGTATGTCGGCCGACAAGGTCCGCGAGATCATGAAGGCGGCACAGGATCCCGTGTCGCTCGAGACCCCGATCGGCGAAGAGGACGACAGCCATCTCGGCGACTTCATCCCCGACGAGAGCACGCCCACCCCGGCGGAGGCGGTGTCCTACCAGCTTCTCCGCGAACAGCTCAACAAGGTTCTGCATACCCTCACGCCCCGCGAAGAGATGGTCATCAAGCTCCGCTTCGGGCTGGAGGACGGCCGGACGCGGACCCTCGAGGAAGTCGGGCGCGAATTCAACATCACCCGCGAGCGCATCCGCCAGATCGAAGCGAAGGCGCTCAGGAAGCTGCGGCATCAGAGCCGGTCGAAGATCCTCAAGGGCTTCCTCAACGACATCAACTAACGAAACCGCAACACGGAGGTATATCATGCAGCATACGAACGGACAGGATCCCGAAAAGACCTTGACAGCGCAGGAAGCGGACCTCTCGGAAGAAGAGCGGGACGAAAAAGAAGACGAAAAAGAAGAAAAAGCGGAAGAGGAGCTTGCGGATTTCGGCAAGGAACCGGACTACGAAGCCATGGAAGAGGAGAGCCTCGAGGAGCTGTACGGCCCGAATCCGGACGAACCTCTTTCCTCCATCCTGACGGCGGAGGAACTGGACGAGATCAACAGCGAGGTGGAACGCCTCGAGTCCGCGGACGACATGGAAAAGGCGCTCTCGCAGGAGGGTCTGCCCGTGGACGATCCCGTGCGGATGTACTTAAAGGAGATCGGCGCCATCCCGCTGCTCGACGCGGACCGGGAGACGGAGCTCGCGCGGCGCATGGGCGAGGGCGACGAGAGCGCGAAGAACGACCTCGTGGAGGCCAATCTGCGGCTTGTCGTGTCCATCGCGAAGCGCTATGTCGGCAAGGGCATGTTCTTCCTCGATCTGATCCAGGAGGGCAACCTCGGCCTGATGAAGGCAGCGGAGAAGTTCGACGACTCCAAGGGCTATCAATTCTCCACCTACGCGACCTGGTGGATCCGGCAGGCCATCAGCCGCGCCATCGCCGACCAGAGCCGCACGATCCGCATCCCCGTGCACATGGTCGAGACGATCCACAAGGTCTCCCGCAGCCAGCGCGAGCTTCTCCAGAAGTACGGACGCGAGGCGACGACCGAGGAGATCGCGTCGGACATCGGCATGTCGCCGGATAAGGTGCGGGAGATCATGAAGATCTCGCAGGATCCCGTGTCGCTCGAGACCCCGATCGGGGAAGCGGACGACAGCCACCTCGGCGACTTCATCCCCGACGACGATAACCCGACCCCCGAGGACGCGGCGTCCTATCAGCTTCTCCGCGAACAGCTCAACGAGGTCCTGCATACGCTCAGCCCGCGCGAGGAAAAGGTTCTGAAGCTCCGGTTCGGGCTGGAGGACGGCCGCACGCGCACGCTCGAGGAAGTCGGACAGGAGTTCCAGATCACCCGCGAGCGCATCCGTCAGATCGAGGCGAAAGCCCTGCGCAAGATTCGCCATCCCAGCCGCTCGAAGCGCCTGAAGGACTTTCTGGAATGAGTCTCCGGACGCGTAAAAATTGGATGGAATATATAGCCGGAGGCGGCATGATTTGGTGAGCCTGCTGAAAAAATCGCGCATGCAAACAAAAAGAGAAGCGGATTTTTGTGCGAGACGGTCAAACCGAAATCCGTCAATCTGACGAAATAAAACGAAAAAAGCGTTTGTTCACAGAAAAGTCGCACAAAAACTTCTTGACATGCGGGCGGTTTTCGTGTACAATACAGTAAGTATAGAAGGGCTTTTCGCAGAGAACAATCCCAAAATAGATCCTATTCGAGGAGGATTCCCATGAAGAAACTGTTTTCCCTCGCTCTCGCGGTCATTCTGCTGCTCGGCGTATTCGCCGGATGCAAACGCGTCAACATGGACGAGGATGTCGAAGCGGCCGATACCGAAGCGACCTCCCGTATCGCCACGACCCTCACGCTCTGGCTGCCGACCGACGGCGCAACCGAAGAGGACGAAGAGGCCGTATCCGCGGCCATCAACCGTCTGACGCAGGCCAAGTATGACACCGCGATCGAACTCAAGCTCATCCCGCGCGCGGAATATGCCGACGCCGTCGACGCCCGCCTCAATGAGATCACCACTATGATCGAAGAAGAGGAAGCGGCTGCCGAACAGCGCAGAAAAGAGCTGAAAGAGCTCAAGGCGCAGGGTATTGAAGTCGCCGAGGAACCCGAGGAGACCGAAGAGGTCATCCAGACCGAAGACGAGACCATCGTCAACGAGCTCGGCATCACGATCACCAAATACCCCGAGGTCGGCGAAAAGCAGTTCGATATCTTCCTCGTCACGAGCTATCAGCAGTACATGGACTACATCGACAACGAGTTCATCCAGCAGCTCGACGGCGAACTCTCCGGCAGCTCCAAGCTCATGAAGACCTACATCTACCCGACGTATCTCGAGCTTGCGAATGTCCAGGGTACCTACGGCATCCCGAACAACCATCCGGTCGGCGAATATCAGTACCTGCTCGTCAACAAGGAACTGGTCGACCAGTACGACTATGACCCGGATTCCCTCACCTCCGTGCTGAAGTGCCAGGCCTTCATCGAGGACATCGGCAACCAGCACCTCGACGGCGTGGTCCCGCTCCTCGGCGAAGTCGAAGCGGCGAACATGCATTTCTTCGGCCTGAACGAAGACAAGAACGAGTGGTCCGTGATCGGCAACCAGGTCACCAACTCCATGATTTACTCCAGCCCCTGCATCCCGAAGTCCGTCTTCTCCACCAACGTGTACATCAACACGGTCGGCATGATGAAGAAGCTGAAGGAGCTCGGCTACGTGGGCGACGGCACTCTGAAGGAAGGCGAGAAGTTCGCGGTCGGCGTCATCGCCGGCGATCCGTCCGTGGCAGCGGAGTATGAGGACGAGTACTACGTCCGCGTCTACGCGAAGCCGATGATGAAGGAAGAGGATGTGTACGGCGCGATGTTCGCGGTCAGCACCTACTCCAAGTCCCTGGCCCGTTCGATGGAAATCATCACCTACCTCAACACCAGCACCGATATCCGCACCATTCTCCAGTACGGCGCGCAGGGCGTGCACTGGGATTACACCTCCGAGGACAACAAGGACACCATCAAGATCCTCAAGGACAGCTACAAGATGCGCCTCACCGATACCGGCAACGTCTACATGACCTATCCGGGACCGGGCAGACCGATGAGCGACTGGGACGCGGGCAAGCAGATGAACCTCGATATGTGTTCTGACCCGTTCATGAAGTTCCCGGGCGTCGTGACCGAAGAAAACCGCGCGCTTCTCGAACAGCTTGTCGAAGTCTCGAAGCAGTACAAGGAGAGACTCGACGCGCTGACCTCCGAGGAATACGAGGACGCGATCACCGAGATCAAGAAGGAGATCAAGAACGACGAGCTCATCAAGGGCCTGCTCGACAACTCGGGCGAAGTTCCCACCTCCATCCTCGGCTTCTACAACGACTGGCACGACGAGAACTATCCGAGCTGATCGGACGAAAATCACATGACAACCGAAGGGAGGAACTTTCAGAGCGAAGGTTCCTCCCTTTTCCATCAATACTGCGGAAAACGGAAATTCAGGAGGTTTTGCATGAAAATCGGCGTTGTCGGATGCGGCTGCATCAGCGGCATCTATCTGGTGAACATCGGCAGCAAGTTCTGGAATATTCAGATCGCCGGCATCTGCGGCCTGATCCGGGAACGGGCGGAGGGCCGCTCACAGGAATTCGGCGGTCTGCGGATCTACCGCGACATGTACGAGATCTTCGCGGATCCCGAGGTGGACATCGTACTCAACATCACGCGCCCGAACGACCACTACGGCGTGACGAAGGCGGCGCTGCTCGCCGGGAAGCACGTCTATTCGGAGAAACCGCTCGCGACGAGCATGGAGGACGCGCGGGAACTGATCGCGCTCGCTCAGGAAAAAGGCCTGACGCTCGGCGGCGCGCCGGACACCTTCATGGGCGCGGGCATCCAGACGGCGCGTCGGCTGATCGATGAGGGCGTCATCGGACGTCCGGTGGCGGCGACGGCGCATTTTCTCGGCCACGGTCCGGAGACCTGGCATCCCGATCCGGAATTTTTCTATAAAAAAGGCGGCGGTCCCATGCTGGATATGGGTCCCTACTACATCACGACGCTCGTCAACCTGCTCGGCAAGGCGGACTGGGTGACGGCGTTCGGATCGATATCCTTCCCGCAGCGCATGGCGACCTGCGAACAGCACTACGGGGAGCTGATCGACGTCGAGGTCGACACCTTCACGACGGGCGCGATCCGGTTCGCGTCGGGGGCGGTGGCGTCCTTCACGGCGTCGTTCGATTCCTATACGGATTTCAGCGAATACATCGAGATCTTCGGGGAAAAGGGCTCGCTCCGGGTCCCCGATCCGAACACGTTCGGCGGTCCGGTGCGCCTCCTCCTGCCCGGCGAGGGCTACAAAGAAATCCCGCTGGACAAGGGCTTTACCGGCAACAGCCGCGCGATCGGGCTCTCCGACATGGCCGACGGGATCGAGAACGGCCGCCTGCACCGCGCGAATTCGATGCAGCAGCTGCATGTGCTCGACATCATGACGGCCTTTGAGCGCTCCTCGAAGGCAAACGCGCCCATCGAGATCACGTCTCCCTTCGAGCGTCAGCCCGCCGTCGATCCGGACATGATCTGCGGGACATATTAAAGTGGATATAAAAGCGGGGGAGGGACTTTCCGGTGAAAGCTCCCTCCCTCACAGTTTTATAGGGTCTTATGACAGGCTGGACTGGGCGGGTTCAGCCGTTTTCCTTTTCTGCCCGCCACGCGGCGAAACGCGGATTCGCGGACAGCGCGTCGTCAAGGGCGGATGTGCGGCGGACGCATTCGAGCATACTTTCAAAGATATGCGCGTCCGTCAGCTCGTAGAGGTTTTCCGTGTCGAATTCGCATTCGGCGAGATACGGCGCGTCATAGGCATGCACGCCGGTGCGGAAGAGCGCGTTCTGCCTGTCCGCATAGACGAACATGCTGCTCATTGCGTCGAGCGCGCCGTCGAGATCCCCGCCGCGGATCGCGTGAACGGCGATCCAGAAATACAGGTCAAAGAGGAAGGTCGTCGCTTCGAGGGTGTTGTCCCCCGGCACGACGGTTTCGACGAACGCGGCATATGCGCGCAGGACACGGACATGGTAAGCCTCGTCTGCCGTGGTGACAACGGACGCGGTGTGACTGAGAAGATCCGCCGTGACGCGCAGGAAGGCAAGGAGACCGTCGCCGAGTGGCTTCCACGATCCCGCGCTGTTCTTGGCCGCAAGACGCTCGCGGCTGACCGTGACGGACGGCTGCGCCGCGACGAGTGCGTCGATTTTGCGCTGTTCGCCGATCTCCCAGTAGAGGGTCAGCAGATCGATGACGGCATTCTCGCGCACCGGCGGGGAAACAGGCATATCGAGCACCCGCTCGAAGAGCGCGCGCGCTTCATTCCAGTAAGGATTTGCCAAATTCTTTTCGGTATCCGCGTGAATATACGGGTCGTCCGCCGTGGTGTACGCACTCCCGCCGATTTTCTTCCATCCGGCGGTGTAAAGGGCGTTCCCGAGCCGCGCGAGAAGCTCGCCGTTCGCGGGATATTCCTCCACGGCGACGCGGAGCATGGCAATGAGCGCGTCGAAATCCGTGTCCCGGTCTTTGAGCATCCTGTCCGCCTCGGCGCAGATCTCCCGGACGCGGCGGTCGCGTTCGCCGTCATAGCCAAACAGCGAATCAATCGTCACGCCGAAGTAGTTCGCGAGGGCGGGGATGGTTTCCATGTCGGGATAGCCGCTCTGGCTTTCCCATTTCGAGACGGCCTGCGGGGTCACGCCCAGCGCCGCCGCCATCGCCTCCTGTGTCCGGCCGGCTCCCTTCCGCAGTTCCCGGATCCGGTCTCCGATTTTCAGTTCCATGATCGTTCTCCTTTTTTGATGGCAAATGATGTCACCGGCCGGTGCAGTATCAGGATACCATGCTGCGGCGGAAAAGTCAACAACCGATTTGTTGTTGGATTTTCAACGGATCGTTGCGCTCCTCCCCCTTCATTATCCCGCCCCGCGCCGCATAGAATGGAGCGGAGGTGATGCGACATGCTCCATACATTTTCCGATCTGCGCGAAAAGGATGTGATCGACGTCTGCACGGGGCGGCGCGTCGGCTATCTCAGCGACCTCGAGATCGCACCGGAGGGGAAGATCGCCGCCGTCCTTGTCTCTCCGCGCTTTCTCGGATCCCCGAAGTCCTCCGTCCGCATCCCATGGAGCGGGATCTGCTGCATCGGCGAGGACGCGATCCTCGTGAAGCTCCCGGACGGCGCGGGAAGGGAGGAAAAACCGAAGCCGGGGAAGGGTTTCTTCGGGCTCGGCGGAGGGTAAAAAGGTGAGTGTAAATAAATTGTGAATTTTATCCATCCTGTTGCACGCGGCTTCGGATTGTGGTATAATACACCTTGTGTGCACTGACACACGCAAATTCACACATGCCCCATCGATCCGCCCGGTTGCCAAATTCACGGCTCCTTCTGGATCGCCGGATGGACGGAAGAAAAGGAGAAATCCTTGTCATCCCTTCCGTAAAATACAGGCGGCGGACCCCGGCATGGCGGCAAAAAACCAAAGGAGGACATTCAAATGTCTATCGTTTCCATCAAGCAGCTGCTCGAAGCGGGCGTCCACTTCGGCCACCACACCAGACGCTGGAATCCGAAGATGAAGGAATACATCTTCACCGAGCGCAACGGCGTCTACATCATCGACCTCCAGAAGACCATCAAGAAGTTTGAAGAGGCCTATTCCTTCGTGAAGAACACCACCGAAGACGGCGGCAGCATCCTCTTCGTCGGCACCAAGAAGCAGGCGGCGGACACCATCCGCGAAGAAGCGGAGCGCTGCGGCATGTACTATGTCAACGTGCGCTGGCTCGGCGGCATGCTCACCAACTACAAGACCATCCGTTCCTCCATCGAACGGCTCCGCAACCTCGAGAAGATGCAGGAAGACGGCACCTTTGACATGCTTCCGAAGAAGGAAGTCGCCGCCCTCCAGAAGGAAATCTTCAACCTCGAGAGAAACCTCGGCGGCATCAAGACCATGAAGGGCCTGCCCTCCGCCGTGTACATTGTCGACCCGCGCAAGGAACACAACGCCGTTCTCGAGTGCAAGAAGCTCGGCATTCCGGTCGTGGCCATCGTGGATACCAACTGCGACCCCGACGACGCCGACTACATCATCCCCGGCAACGACGACGCGATCCGCGGCATCCGCCTCATCACCTCCATCATCGCCGACGCCGTTCTCGAAGGCAAGCAGGGCGAACAGCTGAACGCCGCCGAGCCCGAGATCACCGCCGCCGAAGAAGAGCAGGATGCGGAAGACGCGAAGAACGCGAAATAATCGAACGATCATAAAGAAACAGGAGTAAAATAAAATGGCAGCAATCACAGCAAAAATGGTGAACGAGCTCCGCACCAAGACCGGCGCGGGCATGATGGACTGCAAGAAGGCGCTTGTGGAGACCGAGGGCAACTTCGACGAGGCGATCAAGGTCCTTCGCGAGAAGGGTCTCTCCAAGGCTGACAAGAAGGCCGGCAGAATCGCGGCGGAAGGCGTTGTGGACATCCTCTCCGAGGGCGGCGTGACCGCGATGATCGAAGTCAACGCGGAAACCGACTTCGTTGCGAAGAACGCCACGTTCAAGGAATTCGTGCGCAACATCCTGAAGGTCATCGTCGCCAACCGTCCGGCTGACGTCGAGGCGCTGAAAGCTCTCCGGTACGACGAAACCTTCGAAACGGTCGAAGCGAAGCTGAAGGATATGATCTTCACGATCGGCGAGAACATGAACATCCGCCGCTTCGTGATCGTCGACGGCATCACCTCCACCTATATCCACGGCGGCGGCATCGCGGGCGTCATCGTGAAGTTCGACACCGACGCCGAAACCGCCGGCAAGCCGGAGTTTGCGGAATATGCGAAGAACATCTGCCTCCAGATCGCGGCCGGCACGCCTCCGACCTACGTCAACAAGGAAGACGTTCCGGAAGACGTCCTCAAGGAAGAGAAGGAAATCCTCGTCGCCCAGCTCAAGAACGACGAAAAGAACGCGAACAAGCCCGACGCCATCCTTCACAAGATCGTCGAGGGCCGTATCGGCACGTTCTATGAGAGAGCCTGCCTGAACGAGCAGAAGTACGTCAAGGAAGACAGCATCACCGTCGGTCAGTACACGAAGCAGGTCGAGAAGGAACTCGGCGCGGCCATCAAGGTCGACAGCTTCGTCCTCTACGAAAAGGGCGAGGGTCTCGAAAAGCGCGAAGACAATTTCGCGGAAGAGATCGCGCAGCTCACCGGCAAGGCGCAGTAAATCAAACAGGGAAGAGCCTCGGATCCCGGGGCTCTTTTTCTCGTGGATGCGAAAAATTTGCAAATGAATTTACGGATTGTCTATTGACCTGACGGGGGAAATGGGGTACAATAGGGAAAACACGGACAGGTGGGAGGACACCATCGATGCAGAACGAAGATAAGCGATTCGGACGGGTGCTTCTGAAGCTCTCCGGCGAGGCCATCGCCAATAAGGAGACCGGGGAGATCTTCGACGCCGCCATGGTCGCGAAAATCGCCGATATCATCCGGCAGCTTGTCGCCGAAGGCACCGAGGTCGGCGTCGTCATCGGCGCGGGCAATATCTGGCGCGGCGCTTACGGCAAGGGCGTCCGGCGCGCGAGAGCGGATCAGATGGGTATGCTCGGCACGATGATCAACTGCCTCCGCCTCGAGGACGCCGTGGAAAAGACGGGGACCCCCGTCACCGTCATGTCCCCCGTCGCGATGAATTCCTTCGCCGAACAGTACAATTTCCGCGCCGCCTGCGAGTATCTCGCCGCCGGAAAGGTCGTCATCTTCGGCGCGGGCCTCGGCATCCCGTACGTCTCCACCGACACGGCGGTCATCGTGCGCGGCGCGGAGATCGCAGCCGACGTCATCCTCATGGCCAAGAACGTCGACGGCGTCTACACCGCGGACCCGAAGAAGGATCCGACTGCCCGCCGCTATCGGAAGATCAGCTACCGCCAGTGCGTCGACGACGACCTGCACGCCATCGACGAAGCCGCCGCTCTCCTCGCGCACGATCAGGGGATCGATTCCTGCGCCTTCTCCCTCGCCGACCCAGAGAACATCCTCCGGGCCGCGCGCGGAGAAGAGGTCGGGACGCTCCTGACCGCCGCCGACTGCGAGGCCGAGC
>JAFZPN010000152.1 GCA_017550315.1 Clostridia bacterium | reverse complement strand
TGATCCAGAACATCTCCAACCAGCGCGGCGGCTATTCCATTTTTACCGGCGTCGGTGAACGCTCCCGTGAAGGCAACGATCTGTGGACCGAAATGCGCGAGTCCGGCGTGCTCAAAAACACCGCGCTCGTGTTCGGCCAGATGAACGAGCCGCCCGGTGCCCGTATGCGTGTCGCCGAGACGGGGCTGACCATGGCGGAGTATTTCCGCGATGAAGAGCACCGCGACGTGCTTCTGTTTATCGACAACATCTTCCGCTTCGTGCAGGCGGGCTCGGAAGTGTCGGCGCTGCTCGGGCGCATGCCGTCCGCGGTCGGCTACCAGCCGACGCTGGCCACCGAACTCGGCGCCTTGCAGGAGCGGATCGCCTCTACTAAGGACGGTTCGGTCACCTCGGTGCAGGCGGTGTACGTGCCGGCGGACGACTACACGGACCCGGCGCCGGCGACGACGTTCGCGCACCTCGACGCGACGACCGCCCTGAGCCGTTCGATCGCGTCCCTCGGCATTTATCCGGCGGTGGACCCGCTCGAATCGACCTCCCGCATCCTGACGCCGGAGATCGTCGGCGAGGAGCACTACCGGGTGGCCCGCGAGGTCCAGCGCATCCTGCAGCGGTATCAGGAGCTCCAGGACATCATCGCGATCATGGGTATGGACGAGCTGTCGGAAGAGGACAAGCTGGCGGTCTCCCGCGCGCGCAAGGTCCAGCGGTACATGTCGCAGGCGCTGCATGTGGCGGAGGCGTTCAACGGCTTCCCGGGTCAGTATATCACGCTGAAGGAGACGATCCGCGGATTCCGCGAGATCATCGAAGGCCGCTGCGACGAGCTGCCGGAGAGCGCGTTCCTCTACATCGGGACGATCGACGAGGCGTTTGAGAAGGCGAAATCCTCGCGGTGACGGGAGGCGGAAAGATGAAAGCGTTCAGGCTTCAGATCGCCGCGCCGGACGGACTCCGGTATGACGGAGAGGCATTTCAGCTTTCCGTCCGCGGGATCGCGGGAGATCTTGCGATCCTGGCGGGACACATCCCGTTTGTGACCGCCCTGAAGGACGGCGAATGCCGGGTCTATGTCGGAGAAAACGGCGAGGTGATCCGGCGCGCGCGGTGCAGCGGGGGGATGCTGATCGTCTCGCACGACGCGGTGCGGGTGATGTCGTCCGACTTCACGTGGGAAACCGAAGAAAAAGAAAAGACCGGGGCATGAGCCACGGTCTTTGTCTGGAATGAAGGGAGGCTGCGATCCCGCACAGCCTCCTGTTTTTGTTATTCTTTCGCCCGCATCTCGCTGTCCGCCAACTGGAGCAGGTCGATGATCGAGAGCTGCTGCGGACATACGCCTTCGCATGCGCCGCATCCGACGCACTTCGACGCGTCGTGCTCGTCCCGGATGACCCGGCGGTAGTCCCAGTTGCCTTCGAGCTTTTCGTCGAACTGGAATTTGTTGTTCCAGATCGCGAAGATGCGCGGGATGTCGACGTCGTTCGGACACGGCATGCAGTACCGGCAGCCCGTGCATCCGACCTTCGTCCGGCTCTCGTACGCCTCGCGGACCCGATCCATCAGATCGAGCTCTTCCGGCGTCATCGCGCCTACCGTGCAGCGGTCGAAGATCGCGAGGTTGTCCTCGGTCTGCTCCATGTTCGTCACGCCGGAGAGGACCGTCGCAATCTCGGGGAAATTGCACAGCCAGCGGAACGCCCATTCCACCGGGCTCCGCTTGACCGGGAACGCATCGTACAGCGCCTGCACATTGTCGGGAGCCGTCGCCAGCTTGCCGCCGCGCAGTCCTTCCATAATCACGATCGGCACGCCGCGCTCGCCCGCCAGACGCACGCCCTTGATGCTTGCCTGGTTGTTCACGTCCATGTAATTGAACTGGACCTGCGCCATATCCCAGTCGTACGCGGTGATGATCTCCTCGAACGCCTCGTAATTGTCGTGGAAGGAGAAGCAGGCGTACTTGATCTTGCCCTGCGCCTTCGCCTCTTCGAGGAAGTCGAGCGCGCCGAGATCGCGCATCTTGTGCCAGCTGTCGCGGTTCAGGGCGTGCAGGAGATAGAAGTCGATGTAGTCCGTTTCGAGATCTTCGAGGGATTCGCCGAGGATGCGCCACATGTCGTCCTTCGTCTTCACGGGCCAGGTCGGGAGCTTGGTCGCGATGTAGACCTTTTCGCGGTAGCCGTCCCGGAGCGCGTGGCCGAGGGCGATCTCATTCTTGCGGCCGCCGGAATATACGTAGGCCGTATCGACGTAGTTGACGCCGAGATCGATGGCATGGCGGATGGCGGGGGTGGAGATGTCCTCATCCACGACTTCGGTCCCGTCTTCGAGCTTCTTCATCGGCCAGCGCATGCATCCGACGCCGAACGCGGACACCTCGATCCCGAGCTTTTCGATTTTTCTGTACTGCATGGCAAACTCCTTTTCGCGTTTTTTCTTCCGGTTCCATTTTATCATGAATCCGCGGGGATGTCAAGCGATCTTTAAAAAACGGGGAGGAAAATTTAAAAATCGCGGAAATCTCTCCGAACCTCTTGACACGCACGCGAAACCATGATATAATACCCCTTGAAAAGTTCTTTTGAACCTGTTCGAGAGAAACGAAAACACAATTCGGCACTGATACGAGAAAGGAACACGTCATGGACCATTATGACCGCTACGTCGTTCAAAGTTGGCTGACGCTCGCCGCTGTTCTTTTGGGGATCCTGTTGCTGCTATTCCTGATCCCCCGCGTCCTGCGCTTTTTGCGCACATTTTTCAAACGCACTATCTTTCTAAATCGTTTGAAAAAGACCTGCCGAGCCGCCTCGCTTCCCCTTTCCGCCGAAAAAAGCCCTTATCGATCCCTTTTCGGGATGACAAAGGCACCTGAACTCCGGATCGACCTCGACGATCATCGCTTTTACATCAAACTCGTGACACTGCCGGTCCCCGCTGCGACATATCTTCTGAAAGGCACGGACCGGCTGGTGGAGGTCCGCCACTGGAAGCCCCGTTACCTGAATTTAGGAAGGCCTGTTCCCGTCGGTCCCGCTGGCAGGAGTGAAACCGCCTCCGCTTTCTGGACCCTGTACCGTCGAACTTTTCCCGCGCTCGTCGAGACCAATACAGATTACCCGCGCGATCTGACACCGCCCTCCTACCATCTGAATCTCCCCGAAGACGGTGAAACCGTCCTCTGTCTGAATCCCATCTCGCAGGAAATGGTACAGATCACGGGCAGCCGCGCAGATCTCCTCTATGACGGCGCAATTCTCGAAAATGGGATCAAGGTGTACAGCGGCGCAGGTCTGTTGAAGCTCCTTGCTGAAACCTCGCGGGAATTCCCACAACCAAAGGAGGGCTGAACATGAAAAAACGCTTATCGTTCCGCTTGTTTGTCCTGCTGCTGGCCGTCCTGCTCACGGCCGCGGGCTGCCATCCGCTCGCTCCCTCTGCTCCGGAGGAGGAAACCGTCGACGACCGGCTCGAAGACGGCCCGGAGCATGTCCCGCCCGAAACCTGTCCTCCCGAGACCGCCGCGGCGGAGATTCCCGTCCCGCCCGCAGACGAGGAAGGAGACGGTGTGCTCCGGGTATATATGGAAAACCTCGGCGTCCGCATCTATCTCGCTGCAAATCCTGACGCAGAGATAGAAATCGTCTGCACGGATGACATGATCCTGGCGGAGGGCTTCGACGAGGATACCGATCTTGCCGAACGGCTCCGCATCGCCGAGGGGGCAGAGCTCCCGGACGTGATGATCCTCAGGACCGCGGATCCCTGGAACGGCAGGGACGGCGTCGGCAATCTCACGAAACTTGCGCAGGAAGGGCTTCTTTACGACCTCGATCAGCTGCTCGGGAAAGACGCCCTCATCGGCTGTGTCCCGGAAGTCATGGAGGCCGGGATCTTCGACGGACAGCGCGTCCTTCTCCCGCTCCTTTACAGCGTCGGCATGCTTTATACCACCGAGGAACGCCTCGACGCCGCCGGGATCCCGTGGGAGGAGGGGATGGACCTCGAAACTTTCTCCGCCGCGTTCCCGAACTTCTGGAAGACGTATGCGAACGGCAACACCTTCCGGAACTTCTGGTACCCGGATGTGATGTGCGCGCAGAACGGCGTGGATCTTCTGACCGATACGCCGGAATCGAGAGCGGCGGCGGAAAAGCTCTGCCGGGCGTACTTCAATTTCTTCCCGGGCCTTCTTGACAAAGGCACGACGGAGTATTACGTCACTTCTCGGCCCTGGTATCCGGGAACCCTCGCAGAGAGCTGGGCGGCGGGAGATTTCGTCTTCCTCTCCGGATTTTCCGCGGGAGGGACGCATGAATTCCTTCCCTTCGTCGCGGACAGGTTTTATGCGGAAGACATAAAAAAAGGCGAACACCCTCTTCTCTTCCCCATGCCGACCCTCGACGGCGGCGCGCCGTACCCGGTCCCGACGTGGTCCGTGGCGGTCAGCAGCCGGACGGAGCACCCGAAAGCTGCCGCGAAGTTCATCTGGTATCTGTTGAGCATGCAGGTGCAGAATGAGATGACGAGCGGCGGGATCCCGGTCAACCGGATGAGTCTGGACTACTGGCGGTCCTTCTTTCTGGACTATAAAGTAAAAAATCACGCGCCTGCTGATATGGACGAGGACTTTGTCAACCGGTATTTCGACAGCCTCGAAAACCTCCGCTCCCCGGTCTGGTGGGACGCGAACGGGAATTCCCTCCTGACATGGTGCGCCATCGGCATGGCGATGGGCCAGAGTTTTGAGGAGGCGTATTCGCCCGTCCGGGAAAAGCTGGACGAATATTTCGGAGTTCACTGACCTGCCGCGCCCCCCGCCGCCTCCCTTCCCTCTGCCCGAGCGGAAAGGAGCGCGGCGGTTTTTTGTTTTTCCGTCCCTTTCCCATATGCGGCGGAGTCCCGCAAGTATGTGAATTTTAGGAACTTTCGTTGAAAAAATCTCCGTTATCCCTTGACAAGTTGGGCATTTTGGTGTATAATGTACCAATGAATTTTTTGCCTTCAGCCGGATTGCGGGGCACAGGGAGGTGCGCATGCCGTCTTACGACCGACTTCTCGTCGCCTCGTCCAAGGGCGGCGTCGGCAAAAGCACCACCGCGCTCGGGCTGGCCGCGGAGTTCGCGAGGCTCGGCAAACGCGTCCTCCTCGCCGATCTCGACGCGACGAGCCGCTCGCTCGATCTCCTCACGGGATGCGAGGACCGCGCGCTCTTCACCTTCGCCGACCTCTTCACGGGCACGGATCCCGCTGAGATCGCCCTGATCCCCGACGAAAGCCTCCCCACCCTCCTGCTCCTGCCCGCGATGACCGCCGCCGACGTGCGCCGCCTCGCCGATGAGCGGGAGACGACCCCGTCCGCGTTGATCCGCGAAGGAGTCGAGCGCCTGCTCGCGTGGGAGGACGGATTCGACATCCTCGTCTGCGACACGGGCGGAGGTCTTGACGCCGCCCGCGCGGTCGCCGATCTCTTCCCCTTCGTCCTCGTCGTCTCGGAGCAGAGTCAGACCTCGATCCGGGCCGCCGAATACGCCGCGGGACGCCTCGAACGCGCCGGAGCCGGCCTTCTCCGCCTCTGCGTATGCTCGTTCGATCTCGGCGCCGTACGCCGGGAAAGGCGCGCGGGGATAATCGAGATGATCGACTCCTCGGCGCTCCAGTGCGTCGGCGTGGTCCCCTATGACAAGACCCTCCAGTGCGCGCAGGACAAAGGCATCCTGCCCGACCGCCGATCCCGTACCGCCGCCGCCTACCGCAACATCGCGCGGCGCATCATGGGATACAGCGTCCCCCTCTTCGACGGCATGCCCGCCCTCGCGCGGCGCACCCGTCAGGCCCTTTGAACAGCAGTACCCACCCATCGACCGGATGACGGACATATTATCACAAACGAAAGGAACGGATGTTTATGGACATTGCTCTCATTGCAGACGACACCAAGAAGGAACTCATGACGCAGTTCTGTATCGCCTATTGCGGAATCCTCTCGAAGCACCACATCTGCGCCACCAGTATCACCGGAAAGTACGTGCAGGAAGCGACCGGCCTTGAAATCGAAAAGCTCCTGCCCGGTTCCCACGGAGGCGCCCAGCAGATCACATCCCGAATTTCGTACAACGAAATCGACGTGCTTCTCTATTTCCGGAGCACCACCCCGAACCACGACTTTGACGAAAACGAATACAATCTGCTCCGCATGTGCGACGTGCACAACGTGCCGATGGCGACGAACATTGCGACGGCGGAGGTCCTCATCTGCGCGCTCGACCACGGCGACCTCGACTGGCGCGAGATCGTGAATCCGCGGTCCGACTACAACCGCCGCAGACGCGGTCTGAATTACTGATGCTGCGGATTCTGGCGCTCGGCGACGTCGTCGGCGAAGAAGGCGTCCGGCTGCTCGAGAGCGGGGGACGACTGCGCCGTCTGATCGGAGAGCGCCGTGCCGACGTGACGATCGCCAACGGCGAGAACTCCGCCGAGGGGAACGGCATGTCGAAGGAATCGGCCGAACGCCTCCTCGACGCGGGCGCGGACGTGATCACCGGCGGGAACCACACCTGGCGGCGGCGGGACGTCTACCGCCTCCTCGACGAAGGGGAGCACGTGATCCGGCCCGCAAACTACCCCCCGGACGCGCCCGGCGTGGGATGCGTGATCGCGGAGGCGCGCGGATACCGGGTCCTCGTCCTCAACCTGATCGGCACGGTCTACATGGATCCCGTGACGCCGCCCGCGGACACCGCCGCCCGCATCCTGAAAAACGAGCAGGGAAAGTACGATCTCGCGGTGTGCGATTTCCACGCGGAGGCAACGAGCGAAAAGCTCTTCCTCGCGCGGTATTTTGACGGGAAATTCGCGGCTGTTTTCGGCACGCACACGCATGTCCAGACGGCGGACGAGCAGATCCTGCCCGGCGGGACGGGTTACATCACGGATCTCGGGATGTGCGGCTCGACCGCGGGGATCCTCGGGGTCAGGACGGAATCGGTGATCCACAAGTTCACTCTCCGCACGCCGGTGCAGTTCGAGCCCGCGCACGGATCGCCGCGCATCCGCGGGTGCCTGTTCGAGATCGACGAGCGCACGGGACGGTGCGTGCGGGTCGAGAGGATCGACGAAGAATAGGAAGAATAGAGAATCATGAGAAGCTCTGCGCCGCGGGGCTTCTTTTTTCGCGCAGACAAAAACCGGGGGGAGCGTGAGGGCTCTCCCCGGTCGTGTTTATACCTTGCTTTCTCAATACAGCTTTCTCTTGTCGATCACGCGGTCGTCAACCTTTCGCCGTCAATAAAGACGAACATAAGCTACGAGATCAATGCTCGTTTCCCCCGGGAACACTGGCACCCTCGGCTGTGCGATCTCCGAAGCGTTAGTTATAGATTTCAAAGCTGTCATTCTCTTTATCATTTAGTCCGAGTCCTTAATGTGGACATCAACTTCAATTGATCCATGATCCTCATCGTAATAGACTGAAATTCTGTTTTCGTTTACATCGTATGCATAATAAGAATCACCGAAATCATCCGCTTCTATAGTAAATCCTCTGGATCGGCAATCTTCAACATAAGCTTTATAGTCATCCGAAGAACATCCAAATGCACAAAACCCAAATAAGTCATCCCGGTCATATTCAATCTTACATATCTCTACATCGGGTTTTGTCACAAGCTCAGCAAGCGGCGAAATCTTCCCCCATGTATATGCTTCTTCTGCATCTTCTTCAAATGAATACTTCTTTGACTGAAAATCATAGTACTCAGTATATATTTTCCCATTCATGACGTACTGGATTGTAGCAATGTCTGGCTCAACCAAATCATAGTGCGACAAATTTCTCATGTAATAGTAACTTGAATAGTAGTATAGATCGATTTTATTGATTGTCTTACCCGAAGGAATTATTCTTTTTGACATTGCATACATAGAGATTTTCCGTTGCCGCAATTCTTCATAATCCTCTTCACTTAGGTCTGATTCAAAGTATTCTATCAGATCAGCATAGTATTGTTCCAACTGTTCTTCACTCACGTCCGCTTTTTGTATAAAAGAAATCTCTATGTTGTAGATAGTGAAAGGAGAATTATTTGTGCATTGCATGAAAGCTTTTCTTTCACCGTTGTAAATTTCATTATCCACAGTAAATTCGATTTGTTCTATCTCTATTTTCTTTATTGAATCTTCGCTCTTCCCCGATAGTGAAGATGCATGGTTCTCTGTTTCAGTATTTCCTGAAACCTCTTGTAATAACGTACAAGCACTTAAAGAAATTATCAACAGAAAAGCAAATACTATCGCCGCGCATTTTTTGCTAACCATTTTATCTCCTTTCTGTTTTTGGTCACAATGTCAATTGGAACCATATTTTGGCGTCCGCCATATTTGATTGGCACGACACTAACACCTGAGGAAAAATATATATTCCCATAAAACACATAAAAACAAAGTATCTCCCCCTTCACATAAACCTCTAAATCCCATCAAATTCTGATATACTGTGTCATTTACTCATTTTTGTTTGTTATTGAAATAATATCTTGTTATGGAAGACTACCCCCCTCTCGAGATAAAACCAAACGGTTATAATATGACTATAATATATCACATCCGGAGTACAATGTCAATACCAATCAGTTATTTTCTCAGGAAAAATGGTATGGACAGCTACTACAGACGTCTCCGAGACCTGCGTGAAGATCATGATCTCACACAGGCACAGGTAGCAGAATTCCTTCACATGAAACAGCCGCAGTACTACCGTTATGAACACGGATTCCGGGACATTCCCAGTGATGTTCTGATCCGTCTGGCAAAACTCTATAACACGTCGGTGGACTATATACTGGGATTGACGGATAATCCACATCCATATAAATGAAACAAGAGCGGCTCTTCTGCGGAAGCCGCTCTTTCTGTGTTTCTTGGGGATGCTCTCTCAATACAGCTTTCTCTTGTCGATCACGCGGACGGCCTTGCCTTCGCTTCTCGCGATGGACTTCGGCGCGACGAGGTGTACGCGCGCGGTGATCCCCAGCATCGCGCGGAGGGCGTTCACCAGCTCGTTCTCCCGCTTCGAGATCTCGGCGACCGTGTCGGAGAAGGTCTCGGGCGTCATTTCGACTTCCACGTCGAGCGTGTCCGTGTTGTTCACGCGGTCCACGACGATCTGATAGTTCGCGGGCATGCCGTTGTTGAGCAGCACCGTCTCGATCTGGGACGGGAACACGTTCACGCCGCGGATGATGAGCATGTCGTCGCTTCTGCCCATCGGCTTGGACATGCGGATGTGCGTCCGGCCGCAGGAGCAGGGCTCGTCCCGCAGCACGCAGATGTCGCGCGTCCGGTACCGAATCATCGGGAACGCTTCCTTCGTGATCGCCGTGAACACGAGCTCGCCCTTCGATCCGTACGGAAGGACCTCCTCCGTCACGGGATCGATGATCTCCGCGATGAAATGGTCCTCGTTGATGTGCATCCCGCGCTGCTCCTCGCACTCGAACGCGACGCCGGGGCCGGAGAGCTCGGTCAGGCCGTAGATGTCGTACGCCTTGAGACCCAGCTTCTCCTCGATGTCATGCCGCATCTCCTCGGTCCACGCCTCCGCGCCGAAGATGCCGGCCTTCAGCTTGAGCTTGTCGCAGAGGCCGGATTCGATCGCACTCTCCGCGAGATAGGCCGCGTAGGACGGCGTGCAGCAGAGGATCGTCGCGCCGAGGTCCGTCATGAACTGTAACTGCCGTTCCGTGTTGCCGGAGGACATGGGCAGCGTCAGGCATCCAACTTTGTGCGAGCCGCCGTTCAGACCCGGGCCGCCCGTGAACAGACCGTAGCCGTAGCAAACCTGGCACACGTCCTCATTCGTGCCGCCGACCGCCGTGATCGCGCGCGCGCAGCAGTCCTCCCAGAGGTCGATGTCGTGCTGGGTATAGAAGGCCACCACGCGTCTCCCGGTCGTGCCCGACGTCGACTGGATGCGGACGCATTCGGACAGGGGCTTGGCGCACAGGCCGTAGGGATACGCGTCGCGCAGGTCCGCCTTCGAAAGGAAGGGCAGCTTCGGAAGATCCTCGACACCGTGGATGTCGTCGGGCGTGACGCCCTTTTCCTCCATCTTGTTCCGGTAGTAGGGGACGTTGTCCCAGACGTGCCGGATCTGCTTCACCAGACGCTCGGACTGGAGTTCACGGAGTTGCTCGCGGGGCATGGTCTCGATTTCAGGGTGGAAGTAACGTTTCATGGGGTTCACCGCTTTCTATAGAATCAATTTTGATCGGGCGTCAAATCCCGGCTGCCACAAAAAAACACCGCTCGCGTGTACGCAAAAGAGCGGTGGAATGCAGATCCGGGGTCCGGGTGTCTCAGGCGCGCCGGGCACACACGGAGGGGCAATCCATCGCGGAAGGGAAAAAGTAAAATCGGAATGCGGCGTGCTTCATGTCTTGGTCCGGCCTTTCTGAAACATTATGCAATGATTATACACCTGGGCGCGGAATGTGTCAAGACTTTTTTTCAAAAAAACCGAATTCCGTGAAAAAGGACGGAAAAGAGCGTCCGGGCGTTGACATTCTCGCACTTTTCTGCTACAATAACTGCATCCGATAAAGTACCGGAGGCGGCATGTTATCCGAATCCCTCCTCCGGGAGCGGCTCACCGAGCGCGGCGTCACGGTCATGGACATCCGCACCCCCGCCGCCCC
>JAFZPN010000009.1 GCA_017550315.1 Clostridia bacterium | reverse complement strand
GTTTCCGGCTTCTTGACCTCGCCGTAGGACCAGCCGCGGATCATCTCGGGAGAAGCAAGGCCGATTTTTATCGATTCAAATACATTGCGTTCCATCAGCAATTATACCTTCTCTGTGTGATATATGAAGTAACCGGTTTTCGGGCGGGATCAGTCGTCCATGTCGTCGTCGAACGAACCGTAGCCGAAGTTCTGAGCCGCTTCCGCCGCGAAGAGTTCCGCGTCGTCGGGGCCGTCCAGTTCGTCGTCTTCGTTTTCCTCGACGTAGTAGTTCATCATATCGTCGGTCTCCACGGCGCGTCCGACGTCGTCCTCGGAGATCTCGTCGTCGGAGGAGGACACGGTGTTGGGCGTGTCGATCTCATCGTCGCCGATGGATTCGAGCGGCACTTCGTTTTCGTCGTGGTCGAGGATCTTGATGTCGAGGCCGAGCGCCTGCAGCTCCTTCACGAGGACCTTGAAGGCCTCGGGGATGCCCGGCGTCGGGATGTTCTGACCCTTCACGATGGCCTCGTAGGTCTTGACGCGCCCGATGGTGTCGTCGGACTTCACCGTCAGGATCTCCTGCAGGGTGTAGGCCGCGCCGTAAGCTTCGAGCGCCCAGACCTCCATCTCGCCGAAGCGCTGGCCGCCGAACTGGGCCTTGCCGCCGAGAGGCTGCTGCGTGACGAGGGAGTACGGACCGGTGGAGCGCGCGTGGATCTTGTCGTCCACGAGGTGATGGAGCTTCAGATAGTACATGATGCCGACGGTGACCGGGTTGTCGAACGGAACGCCCGTGCGTCCGTCATACAGAACGGTCTTGCCGTCCACGACCTTCAGCTTGCCGGCGCGGCGGAGCTCTTCGAGGTACGCGTCGTCGGCGCGTTCTTCGCCGGTGATGGGTCTGAGGTCGCGGATCCCGGTCGCGGGGTCGACGATCTCTTCAAAGAGATTTTTGCCGCTGACGTTCTCGTTCGGGAGAACGTCACGGTCGAGGCCGGCGAGGCGGAGGCATTCGGAGATGTCGGCTTCGGTCGCGCCGTCGAAGACCGGGGTCATGATCTTCCAGCCGAGCTTCTTCGCCGCGATGCCGAGATGCACCTCGAGCACCTGCCCGATGTTCATACGGGAAGGCACGCCGAGCGGGTTGAGGACGATGTCGAGAGGCGTGCCGTCGGGGAGGAAGGGCATGTCTTCCGGCGGGAGAATGCGGGACACGACGCCCTTGTTGCCGTGACGGCCCGCCATCTTGTCGCCGACGGAGATCTTTCTCTTCTGGGCGATGTAGACGCGGACAACCTTGTTCACACCGGGCGGGAGCTCGTCGCCGTTTTCGCGGCTGAAGACCTTGACGTCCACGATGACACCCTGTTCGCCGTGCGGAACACGGAGGGAGGTGTCGCGGACTTCGCGGGCCTTTTCGCCGAAGATGGCGCGGAGCAGGCGTTCCTCGGCAGTCAGCTCGGTCTCGCCCTTCGGGGTGACCTTGCCGACGAGGATATCGCCCGCGCGGACTTCGGTGCCGATCTTGATGACGCCTTCGGGATCGAGATCCTTGATCGCGTCGTCGCCGACGTTCGGGATCTCGCGGGTGATCTCTTCCGGTCCGAGCTTGGTATCGCGCGCTTCGTGGCTGTACTCCTCGATGTGGATGGAGGTGTACATGTCGTCGCGCACGAGGCGTTCGTTCAAGAGGACCGCGTCTTCGTAGTTGTAGCCTTCCCACGTCATGAAGCCGATGAGGGCGTTCTTGCCGAGCGCGATTTCGCCGTTCGCGGTCGCGGGACCGTCGGCGATGATCTGGCCGGCTTCGACGCGCTCGCCCTGGTTGACGATGGGACGCTGGTTGACGCAGGTGCCCTGGTTGGAGCGCTTGAATTTGATGAGGCGGTAGGTATCCTTATGGCCGTCGTCGCAGTGGATGACGATCTCATCCGCGGTGACGCTCTCGGCCCAGCCGCTGTTCTCACAGACGACCACGACGCCGGAGTCGACCGCCGCCTTGTACTCCATACCGGTCCCGACGATCGGGGAGTCGGTGGTGAGGAGCGGCACGGCCTGCTTCTGCATGTTGGAACCCATGAGCGCGCGGGAGTTGTCGTCGTTCTCGAGGAAGGGGATCATCGCCGTCGCGACGGAGACGACCATCTTCGGGGAGACGTCCATGAGGGAGATCTTCGAGGGATCGACGGACACGATCTCGGAGCGGTCGCGGGCGGTAACCTTCGCGTTCTTGAAGCAGCGGTTCTCGTCGAGGGGCTCGTTTGCCTGCGCGACGACGTAGTTGTCTTCGACGTCCGCGGTCATGTATTCGATCTCGTCGGTGACGCGATGGCGGACAGTGCCGTCGGGCATGGTCTCGTGCACGACCTTGTGGTATGGCGCTTCGATGAAGCCGTACTTCGAGATCTTCGCGTAGGTGGCGAGGTAGGAGATCAGACCGATGTTCGGACCTTCGGGGGTCTCGATCGGGCACATCCGGCCGTAATGCGTGTAGTGGACGTCGCGGACCTCGAAGGAGGCGCGGTCACGGGAAAGACCGCCGGGACCGAGCGCGGAGAGACGCCGCTTGTGGGTCAGCTCGGCGAGCGGGTTGTTCTGGTCCATGAACTGCGACAGCGGGGAGGATCCGAAGAACTCGCGGATGGCCGTGACCACGGGGCGGATGTTGATGAGGGTCTGGGGGCTGAGGGACTCGTTGTCCTGGATGTTCATGCGCTCCTTGACGATCTTGTCCATACGGGCAAGGCCGATGCGGAGCTGGTTCTGCAGAAGTTCGCCGACGGAACGCAGACGGCGGTTGCCGAGATGGTCGATGTCGTCGATGGTGCCCACGTCATGGGACAGGGCAAGCAGGTAGTTGATGGAAGCGAGGATATCCTCTCTCGTGATGTGCTTCGGGCAGAGCTCGCCGATGCGGCGCTTGGCCTCCGCGCGGATGGTCTGCTCGTCACCGCCGGCCGCTTCGATGATCTCGCTGAGCACATCGAGCCGGCACTTCTCGTTGACGCCTTCCTTGTGCAGGTCGTAGCCGAGCACGTAGACGGGGTCGACTGCGCCGTTGGAGAAGACCTTGATCTCGCCGCCTTCTTCCTCGCTCTGGAGATAGACCTCGACGACGCCGGCGTTTTCGATCTGCATCGCCTCGTCCTTCGTGAGGGTCTTGCCGTCCTCGAAGAGAAGCTCGCCGGTGAGCGGGCTGACGACGGGGCGGGACAGGGTGTGATTCGCGATGCGCGGGCCGAGGGAGAGCTTTTTGTCGAACTTGTGGCGTCCGACCGGATAGAGGTCGTAGCGCTTGGGATCGAAGAAGAGGCCGTTCATGAGGATCTCGGCGGATTCGACGATCGCGGGTTCGCCCGGACGGAGCTTCGAGTAGATCTGCTTCAGCGCTTCGTCGCGGATGGAGGTCTTGTTCTCGATCGCCTCGGCTTCGCAGGTGTCGCGTTCGAGCGTGACGTCGAGCTTGGCTTCGGATCCGAAGACCTCCTCGATCTCCTCGCGGGTCTGGATGCCGAGCGCGCGGATGAGGATGGTGACGGGGATCTTGCGGTTCTTGTCGATGCGGACATAGAAGACGTCGTTGGCATCGGTCTCATACTCCAGCCATGCGCCGCGGTACGGGATGACGGTGGAGGTGTAGATCCGCTTGCCGCTCTTGTCGATCGTGCTGTCGTAATAGATGCCCGGGGAGCGGACGATCTGGGAGACGATGACGCGCTCCGCGCCGTTGATGACGAAGGTGCCCTTCTCGGTCATGAGCGGGAAATCGCCCATGAAGATCGAGGACTGCTTGACTTCGCCCGTCAGCTTGTTGGTGAGGCGGACGTCGACCTTGAGCGGCGCGGCATAGTTCACGTCCCGCTCCTTGCACTCCTCGACGGGGTACTTCGGTTTGGAATCGAGAGAATAGCCGACAAAGTCGATGAAGAGATTGCCGGAATAGTCGGTGATGGGGGAGACGTCCTCGAGAACCTCCATGAGTCCGGTTTCGAGGAACCAGTTGAACGACTCCTTCTGAACGGCGATGAGGCTCGGCATTTCGAGCGGCTCGTCGATCTTGGAGAAGCTCATGCGGATGTTTTTACCTACCTTCTGCGGTTTGACCATCGAGCGATCAACCTCCTTGGGATTTGTTTGCGGGTCCTTTTGGGGGATCGGAGCGGAGACATATAATAAAAATGAAAAGAAACACGCTCCGCGCGCTTTTGGGCGCTAATATCACAGTATAGGATTCTACCACAAAAGGGAGCCTGTGTCAAGAAAAATATTTGCTTTGCCAAGAAGTTTCCGAGCGAATTTACAATCTTTGCAGAAGATTTACAGAAGATTTAAATGTAAACGTTCTGTAAATTCTGCGTTTTTGAGGCAATTTTTCCGCCGGATCGGGAGAAATATTTTTCTAAAAGGGCTTGCCAAGAGAGGAAAAGTGTGATATAATGTCATTTGCATGTGCTGAACGAGCACAGAGCCGAAGCAGTCCTCTGCGAAGCTCCGCACGAATGCTTCTATTATGGAAAGGAGTCGATTGGCATGAACAATTTCGACGCTTTTAAGAGTGAGCAGCTGAAGGAAACGGTACCGTCCTTCAACATCGGTGACACGGTTCGTGTTCACAACCTGATCAAGGAAGGCACCCGCGAGAGAATCCAGAT
>JAFZPN010000151.1 GCA_017550315.1 Clostridia bacterium | reverse complement strand
ATCAAGGCCCGTGTCGCCGAGGGCCGCTATGAGCCCAACGGCGGCGTCTGGGTCGAGTGCGACTGCAACGTCACGGGCGGCGAGGCCATGGTCCGCCAGTTCCTCTACGGCCAGCGGTTCACCGAAAAATACCTGAACTACCGCTCCGACGCCTTCTGGCTTCCGGACACCTTCGGCTACAACGGCGCGATCCCGCAGATCATGCAGGGCTGCGGCGTGAAGTATTTCTACACGACGAAGATGAGCTGGAACGACTGCAACCAGTTCCCCGCCGATACCTTCATCTGGCGCGGCATCGACGGCACCTCCGTCATCACGCACCTCAACCGCATGCACCTCATCCCCGACGTCCCGACCCTCATGGAATGCGTCGAAGAGATCCGCGACAAGAAATCGAACGACCGCCGGCTCGTGGCGTACGGCTTCGGCGACGGCGGCGGCGGACCGACCTACGGGATGCTCGAATTCCTGAAGCGCACGCAGGATCTGCCGGGGATGCCCGAGATTGAGCCCACGACGGCCAGCGCGTTCATGCATGGCCTCGAAGAGCGCCGCGACCGTCTCCCGGTTTACGACGGGGAGCTCTACCTCGAATTCCACCGCGGCACGCTCACGCAGATGCACATGGTCAAAAAGGCCAACCGCAAGACCGAGATCGCGCTCTATGAGATGGAGCTCGCGAATGTCCTCGCCGGGCTTCCGACCGCCGCGGATCACGACGCGCTCTACAAGGTCCTGCTCAAGAACCAGTTCCACGACATCCTCCCCGGCACCTGCATTCCCAAGGTTTACGAGGTCTATGAGGAGGAAATGACCGAGGCGAACCGCGCGATCGCGAAGAACACCGCCGCCTTCTTTGATACGATGGCGACAGACACGGCGGACACCGTTTCCGTCTTCAACCCGCTCGCGTTCGAGACCGAAGCCGCCGTGGAGATCAAGGGCGACGTCTCCTTTGCGGGCAAGGTCACCCAGACTTATACGGATCGGGCAGGCGAGACCGTCACGGCCTTCCGCGCAGCGCTCCCCGCCCTCTCCTCCGTCACCCTGAAAAAGGCGCCGAAGTCCGAGGCCGCGAGCCGCTTCACCCGTGACGGCAATGTCCTCACCACGCCGTATTACACCGTCACGCTCGATGAGAGCGGATACATCACCTCCCTCGTCGACCGTCAGGCGGAGCGCGAGATCGCAAACACCGCCGGCGCGCCTCTCGGTACGCTCTGGATCGGCGAAGACATGCCGACCGCGTACGACAACTGGGAGATCGAGGACGACGTCTTCAAGAAGATGAAGGCGACCCGGGCCGATTCCTGCGAGGTCGTCTCCGACGGCGCGGTCGAATACCGCATCCGCGCAAGGTACAGTCTCGGGCGCAAGTCCTCGGCGATCCTCGACACCGTATTTTGGGCGGGCTCCCGTCAGATCGACTATGAGCTCACCGTCGACTGGCACGAGCGTCACCAGCTCCTGAAGGCGGGCTTCAACGTCAACATCCGCTCGGCGTTCATGAAGAACGAGATCCAGTTCGGCCACGTCGACCGTCCGACCACGCGCAACACCACGCTCGAGAGCGCGAAGTTCGAGGTCTGCAACCACAAGTGGACCGATCTCTCCGAAACCAATTACGGCGTGGCGGTCCTCAACGACTGCAAGTACGGCATCTCCTGCGAAGAAAGCGACATCCGCCTGACCCTGCACAAGGGCGGCTGCCGTCCCGACCCGTTCACCGACAACGGCGTCCACACGATGAAATACGCGCTCCTGCCGCACGTCGGACCGTTCAACGCGGCCTCCGTCGTCCGTCCGGCTTACGCGTTCAACCTCCAGCCGATCGTCCTTGACGGCAAGACGCTCTCCGTCCCCGCTCTCTTCTCCGTCGACCGCGAGAACATCCTCGCCGAGGCTGTGAAGAACGCCGAGGACCGCGAAAACGCGTTCGTGATCCGTCTCTACGAAGCCGAGCGCAGCACGACGAAGTGCACCCTGTTCGTCCCCGGCGCGAAGAAGATCTTCCTCACGAACATGCTCGAAGAGGTGATCGAAGAACTGCCCGTCGAGGACGGCCGCGTGACGCTTTCGTTCCGTCCGTTCGAGATCAAGACGATTCTTGCGGAGCGGTGATATGAGCTATAAAACCGAACTGCACTGTCACTCGAAGGACGCCTCCGGGTGCTCCCACGAATCCGTCGAGGGCATCTGCGAAAAGTACCTGAAATACGGCTACACGACGGTCTGCCTCACGAACCACTTCACGCCGGAGGGGAACATCCTCGATCCGGCGGAGTGGGCCGCGAAGGTGCGCCGGAAGTACGCCGCCTACGAGAAGCTCAAGGCTTGCGCCGACGGCCGGCTGACGATCCTGATGGGCCTCGAATTCCGGTTTATCCAGAATTCCAACGACTATCTGGTCTTCGGATTCGACGAGGACTGGCTCGTTTCGCACACCGGAGAGATGCTCCGCATGGGGATCCGGAAATTCACGGAGATGGCGCGGGCTGACGGTCTCTTCACGATCCAGGCACATCCGTTCCGCCACGGCATGGTTGTCACGAACGCGAACGCCGTGGACGCGGTCGAGATCTTCAACGGCCATCCAGGCCACAACTCGAACAACGACATCGCCGAGGCGTGGGCGAGGAAGTACGGCAAGATCATGACCTCCGGCACGGATCACCACAATCCCGATCACATGCCGGACGCCGGGATCCGCACGGACTTCCCGATCACGTCGGAGGCCGTCCTGATCGAAACGCTGAAATCCGGCGCCTTCACGCTCATCCGCGGAGAAGAAGACGCGAAGAACTGAACAAAACGACCGCCGCAGGACTCCGGTTTTCCGGGATCCCGCGGCGGGTTTCTTATGCCTTTTTTGTTTCTTCTTCGAGCCGGGCGATCCGCTCCTCGATCCCGGGGATCTCGTCCCGCCGCTTCTCATACACCGTTCCGGTGAAGTACGCGACGTTTTTGTCGTCCCGGAACGCCTCGATCACGGCCTTCGCGCACCGGAGCTGGGAGAGGGCCATTTCTCGTTCACCCGCCTCCTCGTAACAGTCCGCCAGCACGAGAAGCATGTCGACGGTCCAGTCGGCGGACAGACGCTTCTGCTTGTGGGCGGGTTCGAGCCGCTCTTCGCCCCGGAGCATGTGCGCGTCGAGCTCAAGACGCGTGAAATAGATCTCCGGGATATGCCCGAGCGCGTCCTTCATCATCGCGTACTCGCCGAGGGACTCGTAGGCCTGCGCCATGATGCGCCACGCGTCGAGCCGCACGTCGTCGTAGCTCGATCCCTCGGTCAGCGCCCGGCAGATCGCGATGGCCTCCTCGGCGCGCGCCGGCACGGGGATGACGCAGAGCAGGTTGTTGAGAAGGATGTCGTTGCCGGGAAACTGTTTGAGGCCCCTCCGCAGGATCGCTTCGGCCTCTTCGGGGCGCTCGTCGCGGATCTTCCAGGCTTCCCGGCAGATCGCCATGACCTTTTCCTCCGCCTCATAGCGGTTGAAGTCGAAGAGCTCATCCGTCGACACGCCGAAGAACGACGCGATCGCGGGGATCAGCGCGACGTCCGGCATCGTCGTGCCGCTCTCCCATTTTGAGACGGCCTGAAACGTCACGCCGAGAGCGGCCGCAAGCGTTTCCTGCGAAAGGTTTTTCTGTTTCCGGAGGGTCCGGATCTTTTCTCCGATTCGGATTTGCATGATTGCCTCCCGTATGGGTTGAATTCGGCGCGCGCTCACCGTGCCTTTAGGATATCACAGCCCGCGCGGGAATGCAATAACGCAGTTATTGAGAATTTTTCAACCGGAAGTGGAATCGAAGCGGATCTCGTCGGGATCCAGCGCGGACGGCAGACGCAGATACAGGACGCTGTTTTCCCCGGCGGTGAACCGATGGCCCGCGCGGCCTGTCAGGAGATTCTGCGCGGCCATGGGCAGGCTGACGCGCAGCGTTCCCTGCCGCGATGCGGCGACGAGCACCGGATCCCCCTCCCCATCCTCCGGCGTGCGGAGATACAGGAAGGCCTCCGGCGTCAGCGAGAGAATGCGGAAACGCCCGCTGCTGTGGGCAATCGTCCAGGCGATGGCGTCGTCATGCCCGGGATCTCCGTCCAGAATGACGGGAATCTTTTTTTCTTCTGTCAGTGTTTTCACTCT
>JAFZPN010000150.1 GCA_017550315.1 Clostridia bacterium | reverse complement strand
GGCGACGTCCTGCCCGTTCTGCGGCAACCCGACGGTCATCATGGGCAATTTCACCGGCTCCCTCAAGCCCGACTGCGTCATCCCCTTCAAGCTCGACAAGAAGGCCGCGAAGGACGCGCTCCGGGCGCATGTCAGCGGGAAAAAGCTCGTTCCGAAGCTCTTCAAGGACGAAAACCACCTCGACGAGATCAAGGGCGTGTACGTCCCGTACTGGCTCTTCGACTCCTCGGCGGACGCGCGTCTGCGTTTCCGCGCCACCCGTTCCCGCTCCTGGTCCGACCGGAACTATCACTACACCGAGACCGAGGAATACCTCGTGGAGCGCGGCGGGACGATCGACTTCGAGGCAGTCCCGGTCGACGGCTCCTCCAAAATGGACGACACCCTGATGGAATCGATCGAGCCGTTCGACGTGCACGAGGCAGTTCCCTTCCAGACGGCGTATCTCGCGGGCTATCTCGCCGACAAGTACGACGTCACCGCGGAACAGAGCGTCGAGCGCGCCAACCAGCGGATCAAGAAGACGGCCGAGGCCTCCTTCGCCGAACAGGTGATGGGCTATGAGACCGTCATGCTGGACAGCTCGAGCATCCAGCTCCACGGCGGTTCCGTGCGGTACGCGCTCTACCCGGTCTGGCTGCTCAACACCACCTGGAACGGAGAGAAATACACCTTCGCCATGAACGCCCAGACGGGCAAGTTCGTGGGCGACCTTCCCGTCGACAAGAGCGCGTACTGGAAGTACATCCTGCTCTACGGCGGCATCTTCGCGGTGGTGGCGTATCTTCTCGTCACGCTGTTCCAGACCCTGTGAGAGGAGGAGACGACATGAAAAAACTAATTCTTTCCCTCGTTCTGCTCTTCACGGTCCTGACCGTTCTCGGCATCTCGGTGTCCGCAGCGGATCTGCCCCTGATCTATGACGAGGCGGATCTGTTGAACGACTTCGACGAGGCCGCCCTCAAGGCGACGCTCGAGAGCATCAGCAACCAGTACGACATGGACGTCGCGGTGGTGACGATCAATTCCCTTTCGGAATACGGCTACACCGGCTCGAGCGCCCCGATGAACTTCGCGGACGACTACTTCGATTACAACGGCTTCGGACGCGGGGAAACCCGGGACGGCCTGGTTCTCCTTCTCGCGATGGAGACCCGCGACTGGTGGGTCTCGACCCGGGGCCGCGCCATCCGCGTCTTCACGGACTACGGCATCAACGAATACATCGGCAACAACATCGTTCCCTATCTCTCCTCCGGCAACTACTCCAAGGCTTTCACGGAGTACGCCAACAGCGCCGCCGCCCTCATCGAATATGAGAAGACGCACGGCGAACCCTACGATTACAACAGCGACAAGGAGCCCGTCAAGCCCTTCTCCGCGGGACGTCTGCTCGGATCCGTACTTGCGGGTCTCGGCGCGGCGTTCGTTCCGGTCTCGAACATGAAGAGCAAGCTGAAGACCGTCCGCACCCAGGTCGGCGCACGCTCCTACACGAAAGAAAACAGCCTGAACGTGACGACGGCGAACGATTACTTCATCGGCCGCCACGTCTCCCGCACGGCGATCGAACGTTCCTCCTCTTCCGGCGGCAGCTCGACACATATCGGTTCTTCCGGTGCTTCCCACGGCGGCGGCGGCGGAAAGTTCTGAGCGACTGCGAAAGGAGTTCAGATGGGCATTCTTGAGAATCTTTTCCCCAAGGCAAAGACCGCGGGACCCGGCTTCGCGATGAGCGCCGAGAGGACCGCGCAGGGCTACGCCAGCGTGAGTATCACCTTTGACGCGCTCCCGGCGACCCTCGCGGAATTGAAGGCGCTCCCGGCCGCGGACCTCGGGACCCCGTACGGCACCGCCGCCCTCACCGTCGCCGCCCTGAACCGGTACGAAGAGGACCGGGACACGACGATCGAGATGGTGAATTTTCTCCGCGGACCCCGGCCGATGTCGGTGTATGAACAGCAGTTCCTGCGCGACCGTCTCGGCGGGAAGATGTACGTGATCCGTTCCTACTGGGCGGGCACGTCGCCGCAGAACAATTACACCCCCTCTCTGCCGTACCGCATCACGTTCTACGAGGATCCGTATTCCTACCAGAACGCGGGGTACTGCCGCCTCAACTGCCGATCCTCCGGCGCGGACTCTCCCCGCCAGATCACCCTGCGCAAAAAGGAGAGCACGGGCGAATGGTTCTTATGGGAGAATTACCTCCTGCCGGACATCCGCGTCCCCGCCGAGGCCGATCCGTGGGCCTGAAACACAACTTTCCCGAAAGGGCTGCTTCCTCCGAGGCGGCCCTTTTGTCACGGCGTTGCGGATTTTTCATGAATCCTTCATCCCTGCGTCTTGCAAATCGACTGCGCTTGTGATAGAATGGAGAAAAACCACGGCATACAGGAAGGAGCATATCCGGATGGAACTGTTTTATCGCAAGCCCGCCGAAAAATGGGTCGAGGCGCTTCCGCTCGGAAACGGACGGCTCGGCGCGATGGTGTACGGCGATCCCCGACGGGAGGAGATCCAGCTCAACGAGGAAACCCTCTGGGACGGCCGCTTCGATCCGGAGGCGGACAATCCCGAGACGCCCGATCACCTTGCAGAGATCCGCGCGGCGATCTTCTCCGGCGATTACGCGCGGGGCGAGGAGCTGACGCAGAAATACATGGTCTGCCGCGGAGAGGGGAGCGGCCGCGGACACGGACTCGACCTCGCCTACGGATCCTACCAGACGGCGGGCTCGCTCCGGATCGCATACCGGGACGCAGGGGAGGAGATCCCCGCGGATTACCGCCGCTCACTCGCCCTCATGACCGGCCTTGCCGAGACGTCCTTTACCCGGGGCGGCACGCATGTCGTCTCCCGGGTCTTCACGTCTTACGCGAAAGGCATCCTTCTCGCCGAGATCCGGGCGGACGGTCCGATCTCGCTCGATCTCACCTATGAAAACCGGCTCGGCACAGCGGAATATGCCCCCGACGCGATCGTCTTCCGCCATGCCTTCCCCGATTCCGAAGCCTACGCGGTCTATGCCTCTCTCGCGACGGATGGCGGGAGCGCTTCGGCCGATCTGGACGGCGTACACCTCACGGACATAACCCGGCTCACGATCCGCCTCGACGTGCGCACGACCTACGTCCGGCCCGGCATCGACGGCACGCCGAAGCCCTCGAACGACCCCGAAAAGGCCCTCGCGAAGGCCAAAGCCGCCGTCAGAGCCGCGGACGGGGATTTTGACACGCTCCTCTCTGAGAGCGCCGCGATCCTCTCCTCCCTGCTCGGGCGCGCCCGCATCTCGCTCGACTACGCCGACCACACCCCCGACGCCCTCCCGACGGACGAGCGCATCCTGCGCATGCGGGACGGCGCGGACGACACGGGCCTCCTTCTCACCTATTTCACCTTCGGGAAATATCTTCTGATCTCCTCGTCCTACCGCTGCGTCCTGCCCGCGAACCTGCAGGGCGTCTGGAGCGGCGACTACGACACCGTCTGGTCGGCGGACTACCACATCAACATCAACCTCCAGATGAACTACTGGCTCGCGGAGACCTGCCGCCTTCCGGAGCTCACGGAGCCCCTCCTCGCCTACATCCGCTTCCTCTCCGCCCACGGACGCCGCACCGCCGCGATCCAATACAAGGCGAACGGCTGGGTCGCCCACACGATCACCAACCCCTGGGGCTTCACCGCGCCGGGCGAAGGCGCAAGCTGGGGATCCTTCTCCTGCGCAGGCGCGTGGTGCTGCCAGCACATCCGGGAGCGGTATCTCTTCTCCGGCGATCCGGACGTATTGCGCGAGAACTACGACATCCTGCGCGGCGCATGCGAATTCTTCCTCGACTTCCTCGTGACCGATCCGCGGACCGGGTACCTCGTCACCTGCCCGTCGAACTCCCCGGAGAACAGCTTCCTCACGGGCGGCGGACGCTACGGCATCTGCGCGGGCCCGACAATGGACGCGGAGATTCTGCGCATGCTCTTCCGGACCACGGCGGACGCCTGCGATCTTCTGCACATGGACGAGGACTTTGCCGCCTCTCTGCGCGAGACCGCCGCGAAGCTCCCGCCCATCCGGATCGGCAAGCACGGCCAGATCATGGAGTGGAGCGAGGACTTCGACGAGGCGGAGCCCGGTCACCGGCACGTCTCCCACCTCTTCGCCCTGCATCCCGGCGACGAGATCACACCGGACGGCACGCCCGATCTCTTCCGGGCCGCGCGGGTGACGCTGGAACGTCGGCTCGCGGCGGGCGGCGGTCACACAGGCTGGTCCCGCGCGTGGGTGACGAACTTCTTCGCGCGGATGGGCGACGGGGATGCCTGCCTTCAGAATCTCAACGTCCTCCTCGGCCGCAGCACCCTGCCGAACCTCTTCGATACGCATCCGCCGTTCCAGATCGACGGCAATTTCGGCGGCGCGAACGCCTTTGCGGAAATGCTCGTGCAGTCCCAATCCGGCAAAATCGTCCTGCTCCCTGCCCTCCCGCACGACGCAAACTGGAAAAACGGCGCGTTCACAGGTCTGGCGGCGCGCGGCGGCTTCTCGGTCGACTGCCGCTGGGAGGACGGCCAAGTCGTCGAGTATGCGATCCACGGGACCCCCGGCGCCGTCGTGACCGTCTCGGTCAACGGCCGGGAGGAAGAGGCCGCGGTCATCGCGTAAAACTCCTCGCAGCACCCTCTTTATAGTCCTGAAAATTCGCCCGAAAGGAGGTTCCCCATGAAACGGCTTGTCCCACTTCTCTTCTGCGTCTGCTGCCTCTGCCTGTTCGCGTCGCTCGCGGCCGGCGTCTCTGCCGCACAAGTGCTGTCCTATCATGAAAGCGGCTACCCGGACGCCGCGGAATTTGCGCCTTCGGGCGACGGGATCCTCCTCTTCGGCGTGACGTCCCGCTCGTGGTCCGCGGAGGGCTTCCTCGCAGACGCCCGCCGCACCGCCGATGTGCTCGACAACGAGCGCGGGATCATGCTCACCACCCTGACGGCGACGACGCTCTCCCTCCCGGATACCGGGGACGACGGCACGGTCTCCGTCACCTTCTCGATCGATCTGGTCCGGCCCGCCGCCGAAGCCGATCCCTACGCCGCGCTCGGATACGGGATCTATCTCGACCGGGCCGGCGAATACCGCGTCCGCTCGGTCCTCACGACGGGAAGCGGCGACTATGCCGGCGAAACCACGGCGGACGGCTCGTCCCTCCTCTCCGGAACGCCGGAATGGAATCTCGTCGTGCTCGACACGGAGGCGGTCACCGGCACGCTCGAGAGGCTGACTGTCAAGATCTTCTTCCGCGCGTCCGAGGCGCCCGCCCGGATCATGATCACCGCGCCTTATTTCACCGAAACCGTCCCCACCGGGCTGCGCTCGATCGAGGCGTACTCCACCCCCGGCTTCAGTGCCGAGATCGGGAGCTTCGCCGACCGCCGTGGCCGCGGGATCACGGATGACCGCGGACGGCTCACGCTGAGCGGGACCTATCTCTCCGCCGATCCGCCGACGCCCTCCCCGGACGCCTGGTTCGAGATCCGCTTCGGACGGTATGCCCCGGAATCCGGGACCCTCTCTGTCTCCGTCCTCTACGAAGGACAGCGCGCGGAGGAACGCCGGTTTTCCCGAGCGGTTTCCCTCTCTGCCGGGGAGAAGTCCGTCGTCATCCCGGTCGACGCCTCGCACCCCATCGAATCCTATACCCTCCAGTTTGAAAACCTCGAGCGGCGGCAGAGCGTGGAGCTCGCATCCGTGCGCCTCGTGACGGGATCGCCGCTCTCCGTCGAATCCAATGCGTGGATCGGGACCCTCTCTTCGATCCGCCGCACGGGATCCTCGCTGCACTTTGAAGGGACCATGACCCGCGAGGCCGTGCGCTCCTTCTCCGGGGAGAGCCTCTCTTTCTACGCCCTGCCCGTCTTCGCCTCCTCGCTCTCCGAGGCCGTGGAGATCGGCGCGGTGAAGGTCTCGACGCGCTTTGAGGCCACCGTCGATCTCTCCCCCCTGCCCGTGAGCCCGGACACCTACCGCTTCTTCGCCGCCATCGAAGGGGACACGGAGGGCGACCTTCTCCCGCTGGATGCGCCGCGCTGCTTTGACGCCGCGGATCCGCCCGAGGCCACCGTCTCCCCCTTCGGCCTCTACGGCGCGCTCTCCGTCGGCGCATTTGAGGCAAACGTCTCGCAGATCCTCGTGGACGTCCCGCTTGATGAGCTCCTCGGCGGCGCGGGCGGCGTCACGGTCTCGTATGCGGTGTACGGAGACGATGACGAGGCGCTCCCCCGCTCCGTTTCGCTCGATGCGTCCGTGCTCGCCGAGCTGGACCGCGACATCCCGTTCTACCGGTCCGCGGGCATCCGGGTCTGGCTGCGCTTCACGTCCGCCTCCCCGATCGAAGGCCTGACCTACGGCGGCGCGGGATATGCAAACTACGCCGTCGATCCGACCCTGCCCGGCGCGCGCTTTGAATTCGCCGCCCTCGTCCGCTTCCTCACGGCGCGCTATCCCGACCTCGAAGGCGTCGTCCTGGGTGTCGCGGCAAACGACCGGGGAGATGTCGGGGACGCGGATTTCTCGGAACCCGTCCTCTATGCCGAATCCCTCGCCGTGCTCTGCCGCATCGCCTACAACGCCGCCTATCCGAACAATCCCACCCTCACGGTCTCGGTCCCTCTGACGGATTCCGACGGATCGGATCCGGACACCCTCGGCGCGCGCTCCCTCGCCCTGATGCTCGCCCGCCGGATCGGGGAGATCGGAGATTTCCCGTGGGCCGTCTTCCGCCTCGCCGAAAAATCCTCCTCCTCGGCAAGCCTCCTCGCGACGACGCTCGACGCCCTCTCCCTCCCGCGGCCTTCCGCCGAGCTCGCACTCTACACCCCGGACGCGGCGGCTCTCACGGAGGCATACCGCGCGTATGCGATGGAAACGGCGGACAACGGCGAGACGGTCATCTCGCTCAAGGAATACCTCATCGACGATTTCATCGCCTTTACCGCCGGAGGGAGCCGGCTCCGCGCCGCGTTCCTCTCCCTCGACGCCTTCCCGTACCGCTCGGACCACGAATTCTACGATCTCTTCAAGCGCTCCGCGGGGACGGGCGGCTCCGTGTCGGACAGCGAAGCCTCGGACGGTCCCCTGCCGCAGGGATCCTCGTATGTGCTCTGGGATTTCTCGAACAAGCACTACGCCCTCGACTGGCTGCCGGGCGGCGGATCGCTCTCGTGCGGGACCGCGTACAGCGCGCTCTTCTCCGCAGCGAGAGGCGGCTACACCCGCGCGCTCTGTGCCACGCCCGAAACGACCGAATCGGGCATCGCGGGCATCGCGCTCTGCAACCTTGCCGTTCCCGCCGACTTCACCGAAGTCGATGCGATCAGCTTTGAATACGCCGTGACCGCGCCGGACGGCTCCTCCCCCGACGTCTCCCTCGTCTTCATCGCGGGGACGGATGAGCGGCGCGCCGAATTCTCCGCGGACAACGTCGCCTGCGGGGAAATCCGCCGTGCCGTCTGCGATCTCAGCGACTGGGGCGGCCGCGCGGACTTCATCGGCGTCGTCATCTACGCGTACAGCCCGGTCACGCTGGAGATCGAGGAGGTCCGCGTCATGAGCGCCTCCCTCGACGACGAGGAGCTCGCCGCCCTGTTCGATCCCGCGCGCGCCGACGTGACCCGCTCCTCCGGGGACGACGTCACGGTCCTGCTCGCCCTCTTCTTCCTCGCCGCCGCGTCCGTGGTGGTCTTCATCCTGCTCTCCCGGCACGACCGCGAAGCCGAATCCGCCCGCACTTCTCCGGGGAAAGGAATCTCATGAAACAAAACGAACGGAAAAACGCGCCCGAAAACGGGACGCAGCCGGAGCTTCCGAATGTCATCCCCGGCGCGAAGCCCTTCACGAAATACAAGATCGCCGAACTGTGCGTCTGCGGCGCGGCGGTGATCCTCGGGCTCATCTATCTCTATCTCAAATGGATCCCGCTCGGCGTGCTGCTCCCGGTTTACGCCGTGCTGTTCTGCGCGATCGTCCCCCTGCGCTGGAAGGACGCCAAAGCCACGGGCGCGACGGAGGGATTCGCCGTGCTCTCGACCGTGATCTGGGCCGTCATGGCCCTTCTGGTCGTCGCGGCGACCGCGGTGTACTTTATTTGGTATTGATTGGAAAATATCGGGTTGCGCGGAGCGAAGAGAGAAGAGAGAAAAGTGAAGAGTTGAGGAAGGAAACCTGCGGTTTCCGATAAACAACGGTTGTGCAGCTGTACATAACGTACGGCTTCACAACCGTTTCTTCTATTTGAAATCCGTTTACGGATTTCTACCACATTTATTCACTGTTCACTTTTCGTTATTCTCTGACCACTGTTCGGTTGTTAACTGTTCACCGAGTCCAGCTGCTCGCTGAATCCGAACACGCTCTCGACGACCTTGCGGCAGCCTGCGGGGGAATACCGCCAGCGCGTGAGGCGCGGGGTCACGGCGGGATCGATGAAATAGCGGAAAGGCGCGGTGCCGGCTTCCTCCCCGACGTCGATGAGCACGAGCTTTACCTTCATGCGCTCGGGCAGGATGCTCTTGATGTACACCGAACACGCATGCCCCGGCTCCGCGCCGTCCGTGGATTCCGCCAATCCCGCGAGGTTCGGCGCGAGCTCCACGAATACGCCGTAGGTCTCGACCGACCGGATGATGCCCGAGACCGTCTGTCCGGCGGAAAACAGGGCGGCATTTTCCTCCCACGTCCCGAGCAGTTCCCGGTGGGAGAGGTAGATCCGCCCGTTGTCCAGCACCGAGGAGACCACGGCCCGGATGCGCTCGCCCTGCCGGAACCGGTCCGCGGGATGCGAGATGCGCGAGACGGAGATGCGGTCCACCGTTAAGAGGGACACAAGCCCGCACCCGATGTCGCAGAACGCCCCGAACGGCTCGAGATGCGTGATCCGCGCGGGGATGATGTCCCCAGGCGCAAGGCGGGACACGGCGGCCTCCCAGCACTCCTCCTGCGCCGCTCTGCGGGAACAGACGGCGACCGGTTCCCCGCGCCCGTCCTCCCGGATCGAGAGGACCTTATACTGCACGGGCTTGCCGACGCGGGTGATGACGGCGATGTCCTTCACCGATCCGTCCCCGATCCCGGGCGGCACGAATCCGGCCTCCGCGCGCGGGATGATCCCCCGCATTCCGTCCGGCATCTCGACGGTGAGCTGCATGCTTGCGCAGTCGCAGAGGAGGCAGGCCGATTCGAGAATGGTCCCGCGGCGGGCCGCTTCTTCGATGCTCTCCCGCGAGCGCATGGCGGCCCGGTTTTCCGCGCTCAGGCGGAGTTCCCCCTCGGGGAGATAGCGTGTTCTTCGGATTCCCTGCATTTTCACGGCGCTCCTTCGTTGTTTTGGCTTCGCTCCAATGTATGAAGGATGCGCCGCGGGTATGACGGAAAATCAGTATCCCCGGATGACGAGGCCGCTCTCCCGCGCTTCGACGGCGAGGCGGGTGCGGGAATCAAAGCCCGTCTTTTCAAGCAGGTGCCGGATGTGCGTGCGGACCGTCCAGACGGACATGTTCAGCCGCGCCGCGATCTCCGTGTCGGGATCCCCGCTCGTCAGCTCGCGCAGGACCTCGAGCTCGCGGTCCGTGAATTCGCGCGAGGACGCCGCCCCGATCATCACCTCGGGCAGGGCGTCCGGATAGACCGATTCCCCCGCCATTGTGCGGTCCATGAGGTCAAGGATCGGCTCCCGGCTGATCTCCTTGTACCAGAAACTCTCGACGCCCGCCGCCCTTGCCCGGTCCATGTATGAGCACTCCGGCATGGAGGTGACGATGATGATCTTGATCTCGGGGTATTTTTTCTTGATCCGCTCCGCCGCCTCGAGGCCGCTCTCGCCCATCGCCGTGCAGACGTCCATCAGGATGAGATCCGGCGGCCGGCGCATGCAATAGACCTCCGCCATGCCCGCCGATTCGATGGAATAGAGCAGTTCGTAGTTCTCGCTCTGCCGGATGAACAGCTCAAAGAGCTGCCGCGGCATCGCCTGATCTTCGACGATCATCACGTTCGTCATGCCGTCACGTCCTTTCTTCGTTTGGATTCGGTCCGTCCGCCCCGGTCCGCTTCGGCGCGGTGATGATGAGGGAAAACGCCTGATCCGCCCGGACCGTCATGGTCCCGCCCGCGTCCTCGACCCGCTTCCGGAGTCCGGAGAGTCCGCCGCCTTCGACGATCTCCCCCGCGGGCAGGCTGCCGTCGTTCTCGAAAACGACGCGCCAGAACCCCGGTGTCTCCGTGATCCCGACCGTAAGCGTATCGGCTCCCGCGTGGCGCACCGCGTTGGTCAGGGCTTCGCGCGTCGCCGTAAAGAGCAGCCGGGTCGCCGACCGATCCTCGCGGGGAAAGCGTCCGCGGAAGACGACCTTCACGCCCGCCGCCTCCGCCGCTTCCTCGATCTGCCGCACGGGATCCGCGCCGTCCGAGGCCTCCGGGACCGCCTCATGCCGCAGGAGCGCCACGCTCTGCTTCCACTTGCCGAAGAGCTCGCGGATGAAGGCGGGATCGCGCTCCTCCGCCGACGCCAGCGCGACGCGGGACGCCATGAGGATTTCTCCGAGGGTGTCGTGGATCTGCATCTTCGTCTCGAGGATCTCCTCGCCGCGCGTCAGCTCCGTCACGTTCTCGCCGTACTGCGAGAGACGCCGGTTCATGTCGGTGAGCGCGCGGTTGTCCTCTTCGAGACGCCGTCCGAGCGCGTAGAGGTCCGTCGCGTCGGTCGCCATGAACTGCACGACCGGCCCGCCGTCGACCGTGATCTTCTTCCGGGAGAAGACCCAGATCCGTCCGTCGTTCATCTTGACGGACAAAGCGTCCGCCGCCTCGATCTCCGGCACGTCCGCCGTCTTCTGCCCGCGCAGGCTCGCCCAGAAGCGGTCGGCGTTGAGCAGGCCGTCCCCCGTGATCCGCTGGCACAGGTCCTCCATCGTGCGGTTGACCATCAGGGGCAGTCCCCCTTCGAGCGCGAAGCAGAGCCCCGCCGGGAGGTTGTCCACACTCTCCCGCACGGATGCCCTGGTGATCGACTCGCGCCGGTGCCGCCGCAGCAGGACCTCGGACAGACACGCGCCGCCGAGGGAGCAGAGATCGAGCAGGACGCCGACCCACACGGGCAGCCCGGCGAGCGCCTGCACGAATCCCGGCATCCGCGCGTAGGAGAGGAAGGGCCGGGAGAATTCGAGGTCCCACACGATCATGAAGGTCACCGAAATGCCCGACGCCAAGAGCGGCACGGCCAGATACCGGATCCGCCGCGTGCGCTGAGGTACGGCGAGCAGGAGCGCGAAGACCGCGAAGAAGACGCAGACGCCGTAGGCCGCGAGCATCCGGTGCGCTCCCGCGGAGAGCCATTCCACCGACTGCATCATGTCCCCGCCCCCTCTCCCGGCTCGAAGAGGAAGGTCACGGAGGTGCCGTCCTCCTCCGGGACAACGCGCAGGGTCCCGCCGAGCTTTGCCGTCTCCGCCATCCGCCCGTCCGTCAGATCGGAAAAGCGCGCGCCTTCGCATCGGACGCGGAGGGTCAGGGATCCGCCGTCCGCGCGGAAGAAGACCCGGATCGCGGTGAGGGTCCCGAGTGAGCGCTCCGCCGTCTCCTCAAAGATGTCGTAGGCCAGCCACGCGGCCTCCTTCGTCAGGTTGCCGGCCGCGTCGCCGTCATAGGAAGTCCCGATCCCGCAGGCCGCGAGGGACTCGAGGGATTCGCGCAGACAGAGCCCGAGCTCCGCCGCCGCGACGGTGTTCTCGCGCTCGCCGATCAGGATGAGATTCGAGCGGCGCTTGACGTACGCGCCGATCACGCAGACCGCCGCGAGCCGCCGCTCCTCCTCTTCCGGGGAGCCGGACGGTGCCGAGAGGAGCCCCTCGAGCGATCCGAGCGCGCCGCTCACCTCGGAGGCGATCCGGTCGTAGAGGCGGTTTTCCTCGTCGACGGCCGTTCTGCGCCGCCGGAGTTCCACCTCCGCTGAGAGCAGTTCATTGTTCTCCGCGAGCCGCTCGCCCGTCTCCCGCAGCGCCGCAAGCATGCGCTCCACCTCGGAGACGTCCTCGAGCCACAGGACCCGGCCCCCCGCGATGGGCGCGCTTCTGAGCCGCATGCCGCCGCCGAGCGGGACCGCCCCGTCCTCCGCGCGCATCAGCACCGGCGTCGGCAGATCCATCGGCGTGTCGGAGGTATAGTGGACGTGGTAGTTTTCGTCGACGATCTCGGCCGAGAGCGGAGAGGCGGCGAACATCTCGCGGACCTGCTCGTTCATCGGGAAGAGGTCCGTCTGGAAGCACGCCTCCCACATCCCGATCGTCCCCATGTTCACGAGCACGACGATCTCGAGAAAGCGCGTGTACGGCGGCTTCGGATTGACGGCATAGAGGACGGCGAGGAGGACGAAAAGGCCGAACACCGCCAGCGGGACCGCGATCCGGCGTCCGCGGTATGCGAGCTGACAGCGCCGCCAGAGATGCGCGAACATCGCGGCGATGAGCAAGAGGACCGCCGCCGCCGTGAGATCATACAGCACGCCGTAGGCATATTCGTCCGTCCACGCCCCGGTAACGGGATCGCGGATCAGCCGGAAGGCCAGCCCGTGCATGTCGTTCGTCAGGATCCCGGCGATAAGGACCGCCGTAACCGCCGTGACGGCGATGCCCCGCTTCGGCACGGGTTCGCGCTCCGAGCGTCCGATCGAGAGGATGGCGAGGCAGGAAAAGAGCGGGATGAGGAGCATCGGGATGTAATAGGCGTACCACAAGAGATGCGAGGCCGGCTCGACATCGCTGTACGCCCGGTAGCGCAGGCAGCGCAGGACGACGAGGACCGCCATCGAGGCCGCGACGCCGTAGAGATACCGCCGGATGCGTCCGTGCAGGATGCGGCGGCGCACGGACAGGCCCCAGAACACGGGGATGGCGAAATAGATCATCGCCGTGCCCCAGAAGACGAGGGAGGAGCCGAGGACGGTCTGCGCATGATAAAACTTATACACGAGCGTCCCTGCGGCGATGAGGACAGCGACAAGCAGGGCGGCAAACGTCACCCGGAACCGTTCTCTGCGCATCCTTCCCCCTCCCTTCGTCCGTTTTCACCGATCGATTCTGTCGATTCTGACCGTATTATACCAGATTTTGCCGCCCCTGTCTACGCCCCGTGCCGAATTGCGGTATAAAAAACCGCCGCGGAGCACGCTCAGCGGCAGTCATGGGTATTATTTCACGGGATAGCAGTAGTCGAGGATGACGCAGCCCTCCTCGTCGGGCGTGGTGAAACGCGGGCAGAGACCGTTCTCAAACGACCATACCGCGCCGTCTTCGTCGGTCCGGAATTCCATCCCGGCCTCGCGCAACTTTTCGGCGCATGCGGGGATCGCGCCGTGGACCTCCTCCTCGGGTCCCCGGATCCACGCGGTACCGAAGTCTCCGGCGGGGAAATCGACATATACGAAGCCCTCGGGTACGGGTGTGCCGGCGGGCGTGAACATCCCGATCCAGTAGTCGAAGATTCCCTCCCCGCGCCGCTCGAGGCCGCAGTATCCGCCGCCGTTCTTCCACACGGCGAGGATCTTGTCCGCCCCGCCCATCGCACGCTCCACGGTGTCGAACCATCCGTTCGCGAACCACTCGCCCCATCCGCCATAGTCGGCGTATTTCTTCCCGATGAAGCGCATCGCCGGGACCGGATCCCGGAAGACCTTGATAATTTCCGCCATATTCATTTCTCCCTCTCCGGAAAATTGGACCATGCCCATTATAGCAGATTTCGTCCCCGCGCGCAAGGGACGAGGCGGAAAAACTTCTCCCGCCGGGAAATCTTCACTAATTTTAGCGATGATTTCGGCGGGAGAATATGCTATAATGAGCCTGTCAAGGGGAGACAGGTCCCTGTTCTCCCCGTCCGATCATTTTTCTGGAGGTGTTCCCATGAAGTTTTGCCCGAACTGCCATCTCACCTACGACGATACCGCCAATGTGTGCGGCCAGTGCGGCGGTCCGCTTTCCGTGATCCCGCAGCAGGTCCAGCAGCAGGCGGCGTATGATCCCACCGATCACACGGCCGAATTCTCTGCGCAGGACATTTCCGACAACAAGGTGTTCGCGATGCTCCCGTACCTGATGAGCTTCATCGGCGTCATCATTGCGCTGCTCGCCGCGCCGTCCTCCCCGTTCACGATGTTCCACGTGCGCCAGGGGCTGAAGATCTCCGTGGTCTCCATTCTCGTCGCCATCGTCGGCAGCATCATCCCGATCCTCGGCTGGATCGCGATGGGTATCTGCATGATCATCCTGCTGGTCGTCGAGATCATCTGCTTCTTCCGCGTCTGCAAGGGTCAGGCAAAGGAAGCCCCGATTGTCAAGAACTTCGGGTTCCTCAAATAAGATCGCATTCCGGAACGGAAAGGGAGAAAGCCTTCGGGGCTTTCTCTTTTTTTGTGTAGATGCAAGGGAACGGAAAAAGCGCGTATGCCGTCGAAAACACACGCGCCTTGTCTTGCTTTTTAGAGCTCTTCCCTCAAACTTACATCTTATCCACCGGGAACAGGATCTTGAGCTGGTTGATCCGGCTCTGGTACGCCGCCTGCTGCTTCTCCCCGATCAGCGCCTGACGGATCTCGTCCTTCACGTCCGCAAACGTCATCTTCCCGCCCTGCTCCTTTTTGTTCAGGCGGATGACGTGCCAGCCGAACTGCGTCTGCACCGGCTCGGACAGCGCGCCCACTTCCATCGCCGCGCACGCCTCCTCGAACTCCGGCACCATCTGGCCGTGTCCGAATTCGCCGAGATCGCCGCCCTGCGCCTTCGACGGACAGGACGAATAGGTACGCGCCGCATCCTCGAACGTCGTCTCTCCGGAGGCGATCTTTTCCCGGATTTCGGCCGCTTTTTCGGCGGAATCCACGAGGATGTGGCTCGCCCCGAAGGTCAGGCCCGCTTCAAACTGATCCGGATTCTCGTCGTAAAACTTCTTCACTTCCTCGTCGGTCACGCGGACGCGCTCCACCGACTTCTGGATCGCGTAGTTCGTCAGCATGTCGTCCTTCACGCGCTTGAGCTGTTCCTTGAACGCGGGCTCGCGCTCCATGAGGTTCTTCTGCGCGTCGAGGAGGAACAGACGCCGCGCGATGATCTGATCGAGCAGGATCGCCCTGCCCTGCGGGTTGTTGTAGCTCTGCGCGCGCTGGCCCATCGAGCGGAGCGCTTCGTCGATGTCGCTCTCCATGATCGGGTTGCCCGCCACCTGCGCGACGATGCGGTCGGGATTGTTGTTCATAAATCAGAATCCTTTCTGTATGGCTTTTTTCTGTGGGATGGGAACCGGGGATTCCGGCTCAGGTCTTCGACGCCTTCATCATCCACTTCGTCGGGGCGATTTTGGCGATGAGGCGGTAGAACTTATAGAATGCCTTCGGCGTATAGACCGTCCGGCCTTTCCCCGCAGCAGCGAGCGCGCCTTCGGCGACCTTTTTCGGATCGCAGTACGGCAGCACGTCGAAGGTCCTCGAGTGCCCCTTGATCCCACCGATCTCGATGAAAGCCGTGTCCATCGGACCGGGGCAGACCGCCGTCGCCGTCACGCCCTTCTGTTTCAGTTCCTCGGCGATGCCGAAGGTGAAGGCCGTGACGTAGGACTTCGTCGCGGAATAGACCGTCATCCTGGCGTTCGGGCAGAAGGAGGCGATGGAGGAGACGTTGATGATGTGAGCGCCGGAGGGCATATACGGGATCACGAGGTGCGTCATCGCGGTCAGGCCCTTGAGGTTGAGTTCCACCATCTGCGTCTGCTTTTCGAGCTCGCCCTCGCCCACGTTGCCGAGGAATCCGCAGCCGGAGTTGTTGACGAGCATCCGCACCTCGGGCTTTTCATCCGCGAGGACGGCGGCAAATCTCTCATAGCTCTCGTCCTTCGTCAGGTCCAGCGGGAAGATGCGGCACTGACGCGGGACGTCCTTCGCCGCCTCGACGAGCTTTTCCTTCCGCCGCGCGACGAGCCAGTATTCTTCGATATCCGGGTAGTAGGCCGGCATGGCGCGCAGGAACTCCCGTCCGAGTCCCGCCGACGCGCCGGTGATGATCGCAACCTTCATGTTCAGTCTCCGTTTCGTGTGTGTTCTCCCCTTATGATACCACAGAGCCGGGATTTTATCAAGAGCGGGAGAAGAAAATTATGGACTTTATTCGCCGAGGAAGTCCTCGAGATTAAGGGAAAGCGGAGGCGCGGAATAGAGCACCGCCGTTTTGACCCATTCGAGCGCCGTCAGGCCGTTCATAGCCGTACTCTCGAGCTGCGGCACGAGCATGTGGACCCCGCCGCCGGAAAGCGATGCGATCGGGGTCTGCCGCCAGATCCAGATCCCCGCGCCCGGGACCTCTTCCCGCAGCCGCTTCACCGCCGCCCGGAGCGTTTCGTTGTAGTGGTCTCTTGCTACGGGAGAGTAGGCAAAGTCGCCCGTGTCGAGGTACTCCTGATACTGGATCAGCATAGTATCGCTCTCCACCGCGAGATAGAGGATCTTCACCCGGCTGCCGTATGTTTCTTTCAGCGAGACCAGCGCGTCGGTCACGCAGTCGTCGGTCTCCATGCGGGCGACGATCGCCTCCGGGGCGTGCCACACGTCCGTGGCGATCGAACGCCAGTCCGCCGAGAGGCACGCGCAGTCGACGAGGACGGTGATCTCGGCCTCCGGAAACCGCTCGCAGACCTCCGCCGCCAGCATCGCCGCGCCGAATCCGCCCGCCGAGGAGCCCGCGAGCAGGATCTTGTCCGGGGTCGAACGGCTCAGCGCAAATGTGTCGAGGTAGTCCGTAAAATTCATATATCCGTTATGATGGAGGACCGCGCCCCTCGCGCTCGTGAATTCGCCCGCGCCGATATAGCAGTCCGCCGTGTCGCAGGAGATCAGCAGATAGGACCAGTCATAAAAGGGATTGGTCATTGGGTCCGCGGAGAAGAACGCGCTGTCCCAGATCCCGTTCCACGCGGTCCCGGTCGTATAGAAGGTGCGGGGCTGATCCGCCGTGCGCGCGTCGACGCTCATGCCGCCGCCCGCGAGGTAGATCACCCAGTTGTTCGACTCCCCGTTCCGGGTGCGGCAGTAGGAGGTGTCCCCCTCGACGTTGACGGTGCCCGGTGAGTTGATCTCCCACTCGGTCGACGCGTTCTCGGCCGCCGGGACCGGCACGCTGTCGCCGTCGCCGAAAATAACGACGACGTCGCCGTCCGGTGTATGAAACGTCATGATCGTGCTGCGCGGTACATCATCGATGCTGTCGTAATGCATGGGAAAATCGCCGACCGACGGCACATGATACGTGACGGTCACGCTGCCCTCCGGATCGTCGGGATCGTCATATTGGATCATATAATCGCCTTTCAGCGGCTGAACCGTGTCAAGTGTTCCGATCTCCACGGCATCGGCGGGCAGCGCCTCCTTCTCCGGGAGGATCCGGTCCCACGGCACCAGCCCCGCGAGCAGCACCGCCGCGAAGAGGAGCGCGAGCAGGACGGGAAACATCCATTGCCGGATCTTCATGGCCGGGCCTCCTTTCGTTCTTTCATACCGCCGCGAGGACGTGCCGGTTCCGCAGTGCGGGATCGGCGATCCCCCCGTTGACCGCATAGCCGTGGACCTCTGGATCGTCTCCTTCGGCATCCGAAAGTCCCTGCCGCACGACTTCCCCGACGATCAGCGCGCCGATGTCCGCGAGGACCGCCTCCTTCGTCCTCGCCGTCTCGGGCTCATTGTCCGAGAGGAGGAGGAATTCGACCGCCTCCGCCAGATTCCCGCCGAAGGGCAGTTCCCGCATCGCGCGGAAGCTCCACTTATAGTACGGCATCGGGCGGCGGTTGAGCAGGAAGACCGCGCGCATGGCGGCGTCCGCGAAGGCGTGGATCGCCAGCTGGGCCGCGCCTGCCTCTCCGTGCGCGAGGATACGGGGGTAGTTGTAGATCCCGGCCTGCTTCATGAGGATCAGCCGCCCCGCGAGCTTTTTCCGGCGCACGTCCTCGGGCATGTCCGCAAGCCGCGTCCGGATCCGGGTAAACGCGCCGTCGCCGTCGAAAAAGACCTCGCCGTTGAGCGCCTCCGCAAGGAGTTCCTCCGGCGTCGTGAGCCAGCCTTCGACGGTGAGCGCGCCGTCCGGGGATCCGCAGCGGTCCCGGAAGAAATCCGCGCGCCGGATCACACCGTGACGTCCGCCGCCGACCGGATTCATCCGCGAACGGCTCAAGCCCTCGAACGCCTTCGGCAAGGCGGCATAGGCCCGTTCGAGCAGGAAGGCGGTCCGACGGTCCACCGTGTCCTCGTCGGGGAGGAAGAGGCAGAAGCCCGGCTCGAAATCGTGGTCCCGGGACACGAGGTCGTCGTATCCCCAGCACTCCGATCCGCTCCCGCACAGCCCGACCGCGATCACGGGGAGCAGTTCGGAGAAGCGTTCCCGGAGCATCGGCGCGCCGTAGGCTTCATAATATGCCCGGGCAAGTTCAAGTCCGTTCATAGATCATCCGTGCCCTTTCTTCGAGCTCCGCGCCCCACACAAAGAAGCCGTAGTAGTGGAACGTCGGCGCGCATTTCTCGCACACGAAGGCGTAGTTCCCGTCGCGCGGAAGTTCTTCCGCCGGCCGGTCGAGCAGCTCCCACGCGCGCCCGACGTCTTCGGTGATCTCCGCCTCCGCCGCTTCGAGGCCGTACTCCGCCTCGGCGAGATTCGCGAGGTTAAGCCACGTGACGGCGATCTCGGGTTCCGCCCCTTCGACGGCGGCGAGCAGATCCATCGCGCGGGCGTACATCCGGCGTGCCTCGGCGTATTCCCCGCAGTCCGCGAGCGCGAGGGCGTAATTGTTGCAGACCCCGGCATAGCGGTAGGGATCGGGCCGCGCCGCCTGTTCATACACCGCGAGCGCGCGCCGGAAGACGGGGAGCGACTCTTCCGCCCGCCCGAAGGCTTTCATCGCCGTCGCCTGATTCGCGCAGGCCGTCGCCCCGCCGAGTTCGTCCGCGATGCCGAGCCGCTCTGCCAGCGCGACGGTTTTTTCCGCCTCCGCGAGGGCCTCCGGTCCGCGTCCGAGCTTGCGGAAGAGCCCGATCCGCTCGTTGCGCACGAGGAATTCCCCGCGCAGATCCCGGCCCTCCTCCGCCTCGGCGAGCCAGTAGGCAAGATGGCGCTCCGCCGCCGCGGTATCGTTTTTCGAGAAATATTCGTCGAGCTTTGCGAAGACGCGGTCCGTGTCGATCGGATGCGCGGGCGGCTCCTTTCCCCAGGCGTCTGTGCAGAAGGGACAGCGCGGATCGAGGAAATCGGTCGATTCGAGGGGGGTGAAAGGCATGATAAACTCTCCGTCGGGCAGCGTTTTCTTTAGTTATACCGTATCCGGACACGGAAATCAAGCGGTATTCGATGAACAAGATGAACAAAAGGGGAAAACGGCGGCGCGGCAGAAGATATTTACAGGTGTGGACAACTCGCAAGCCACGCGCGAAAAAAACCGGCCGTCTTCTACACCAATTCTCCCAAAATTTTCCCGTTTTTTCCGTCGAAATGGCTATTGCTTTCCCTCCGCTTCTGTGCTATAATATCAGTCGTCGTGAAGTTTTGCGGCAAAATGTCATATTTTTTAAGAGGAGGTCTCATGAAGATCCACGGATTGCAGAAGGTGACCCTGCTCGATTACCCGGAGCACGTCGCCTGCACCGTCTTCACCGCCGGGTGCAATCTCCGCTGTCCCTTCTGTCACAACGCCATTCTCGTGACGGATATTCTGGACACGGACGTCATCCCCGAGGAAGAGTTCTTCGCCTTCCTCGAAAAACGGCGCGGCATGCTCGACGGCGTCGCCGTGACGGGCGGAGAACCGCTCCTGCAGCCGGACCTCGCCTCCTTCCTCGGAAAAATCCGCGATCTGGGGCTCTCGGTCAAGCTCGACACGAACGGCTGCTTCCCGGACCGCCTCCGCGCGCTCCTCGACGCCCGCCTCGTCGATTACGTCGCGATGGACGTGAAGAACGTCCCGGAGAAGTACGCCGAGACCGTCGGGATCCCGGGCTTCGATCCCGCGCCGGTGGGAGAAAGCGTCTCGCTCCTGCTCTCCGGGTCCGTGGAATTCGAGTTCCGCACGACCGTCGTCTCGCCGTTCCACACGGTCGAGGACATCGAGGGCATCGCGCGCTGGATCCGCGGAACGAAGCGGTATTTCCTCCAGAACTTCGTCGACAGCGGCAATCTCGTCGGACACGCCTCGGCTGTTCCGCGCGACACCCTCTTCGCCATGCGCGAGGCCGCCGCCCGGATCGTTCCGTCGACCGCTCTGCGCGGCGTGGACTGATCCCGTCGGACGCGCCCGGCGCCTTGTCGTCCGACAAACACTATATATAGTGGCCCGCCAAAGAAAATCCACAATATTTTGTGTCCCCCCCTTGACATCGCCGCCGATCTGTGTTATACTCTTTCTGCCCGCAATTGTTCCGTTTCCGGAAGGATTTCTCTTCCGGTCTTTTTGCGGAGTCTGACCGCATCATCACCACTCATCAGCACGAGAGGATCCATCATGTATAAAGTAGCAAAGCGCAACGGCAAGCTCGTTTCCTTCAGCCTTGATAAGATAAAGACCGCCATTCTCTCCGCCTTCGAGGCCTGCGAGAGGAACTACCACCCGGACATCATCGACTTCCTCGCCCTCAAGGTGACGGCGGAATTCGAGCCGAAGATCAAAGGCGAACAGATCGGCGTCGAGGACATCCAGGACGCGGTCGAAAGCGTCCTCATCAAGGCCGGCTATGACGACGTGGCCAAGGCGTACATCCTGTACCGCCGCCAGCACGAGCGTCTGCGTAACCTTTCCGACACCCTCATCGACTATAAGAAGACCGTCAACGACTACCTGAAGGACGCCGACTGGCGCGTGAAGGAAAACTCCACCGTCACCCAGTCCGTGGGCGGTCTGATCCTCTATAACTCCGGCGCGATCACGGCGAACTACTGGCTCACCGAGATCTACGACGAAGAGATCGCGAAGGCGCATACCTCCGCCGACCTCCACCTCCACGACCTCTCCATGCTGACGGGCTACTGCGCGGGCTGGTCCCTCAAGCAGCTCATCCAGGAAGGCCT
>JAFZPN010000149.1 GCA_017550315.1 Clostridia bacterium | reverse complement strand
GGTCTGCATGAGCTCGATTTCGGATTCCATGAGGAGCAGGGTCTTTTCCGCGCGGCGCATGGGATCGAAGATCTCGAGCACGGCCTGCTTGTCCTCGTAGCGGACGAAGAGCTGCGCGGCTATGAAGTCGGCGAGGAGACCGGGATTGTTGATGGAGCGCGCGGCGATCTCGAAATTCTGGGAGAACGCGGGGCGGTAACGGAGCATTTCGCCGATGCTCTCAAGGAGGTCGGCGAGCATGGCTTCGGTGCGGATGTCGCGGGAGGAAAAGTCCGCGGTGACGGTCTTCGTGATGACGTCGGCGGTGTAATATCCGTCGGTCAAGCGCATCTCCATGAGCGTCGCGCGGCAGAAGCCCTCCGCCACGATCCGGAGCGTCCCGGTCTTCGGGTGCTTGACGGACTGGCGGATGCGGGCGACGGTGCCGGTGACATAGAGATCGTCGGCGGTCGGGTCGTCCACGCGGGTGTCCCGCTGCGTGACGAGAAAGACGACCATCTCCGAAGAGAGGGCCGCTTCGCAGGCTTTCTTCGAGAGATCGCGTTCGAGTTCGATATTGATATTGTTGCCCGGGAAGGCGACGATCCCGCGCAGGGGAATGAGGGGGAGGGTCTGCCGGGCGGCATTTTCGCGGTATGTAGGCATAATGGGGTTCCTTTCGGGAAAACGGGGAAGTGCATTTTAGAGAATACTTACTTGTTATTATACCACAGATCCGACGCGGAAATCCACAGGTTAAAATAAATAATTGTAACATTTCTTCCGCCCGAAAGGCTGCATTTGCCGCATCGGTCGGACACGCGCGGGCGGATGATCGTAAATGTTACCGAAAATTTACGCCTTCCCCGCTTTCTTTTATGAAATCTTGTTGATTTTTCCCGTGCGATGCGCTACAATACCCATGTATATCCCTGACTGTCTCCCGAATGAGGAATACCATGCGCCAAAAAATCCGCCGTATCCTTTCCTTCGTTCTCGCCGCCGTCCTGGTGCAGGGGCTCGCGCTCCTCTTCTTCACCCCCGCCGGGCTCGAGCGCATTTTTGTCATTCCGCTCCGCCTGCACGCGGAGAAATTCAAACCCGACAACAATGCCTACGCCGTCTACTACGATACCCGCGCGGAGGTCGCCGCAGCCGATCTCATCGTCGTCGGCATCGATTCGCACGTCGCCGAATCGTATGACGCCCTCGGGCATTTTTCCCGCTTCGTCAAGCAATACAACGACTTCTCCGCCGTCCTCATGCCCTTCACCCGCGCGCAGATCACCATCACGAGCTCCCTCATGAAGCAGACCGACGAGGAGAAATTCCGCAAGCGCATCCAGTCCCTCAACGAGAGCTACGGATTGTCCGCCGACTGCTGCGACTACCTCTCCGAGCTCTTCTACGTCAACACCACCATGTCCGCCGCGAAAAAGTTCAACGTCGTTTCCTTCTCCGATGCGGCGGAGGATCCGGATTCCTCCCGCCCTGCCCAGATCGCCGAGGCCTTCTGGGAAACCGAGCGGAGCGCACTCTGCGTCGTCGACACCTCGTTCCTCCGGGAAGAAGCCGACGAGCTTGAAAGTCTCCTTCCGGAGGTAAACATCCTCTTCGTCGGCATGTATTACGACCGCGACACCGCCTCCCCGTGGACGCATGAGAGCATCGCGTTCCCCGATTTCACCGCGGGCCCTGCCTGCTTCTTCGTGCGGAACCGGACGCTCAGCCGGTATTACCGCTACTATCACTTCGTCACGGATCTCTTCGGCGCAGAACGCGAGGATCCCGTGGACGCGCGCTTCACCGACTATTTCTTCGTCATCGCGAACGGTATGCCCGCCACCCCCGGCGGAGAACTGGAGACCCCATGATCGTTTTGGAAGATCCCGCGTTTGAGCAGTCCGTCTTCGCGCAGGACTGTCCCCTCGCCGTCCCCGTTCAGATCACCGCGGAGGAGGACGGCAGCCTCACGCTGCTCGTCTATTCCTTCTGTGAGGAGATCGCCCGCGCGTTTGAAGAGCGTTATTCCTCCGATCCCCTTGACGGCGAAGCGATCGCGTGGCTCCGGGATGCGCTCGCGGAGAAGATGCTGCCGCTCGGATACGACGAATGCGACATCGAGAGCTATCCGCTGTACGATTACCGCCCCGGATGCCTCAACCGGGACGCCGTCCTCGCCGACTGCGAGATCATCTCCACCCTCGACGGCGAGACCTGGGACAGCCTGCCCCTCGACGAATTCGCCCTCGATCCCGCCGATCCCGCGGACCGTATGGCTGTGATCCGCAGAGAGGGCCGGATCGTCTGCTATGCCGGGATCAACGACATTGCCGAGGAGGACGGCTGCGCGGAGCTCACGGTCGAATGCGAGGAGGCGTGGCGGCAGCGCGGATACGGCGCATCCTGCGCGGTCCTGCTCGCCGATCTGCTCCTCTCACAGGGCAAGCCCGTCCAGTATGTCACCTCGCACCTCAACGTGCCTTCGGTGAGATGCGCCGAGCGAGCCGGTTTTGTCCGCCGCCGGTCCGTGTTCCCCTTCGTCTTCCGCAAATCGAACGTCGACGACGGAGAATTTTTCGATTTCACTTGAATTCTTACCTCTCACTTTAACCCAAAGGTGTACTATGGCTTACGATGCCGCAATGCTCCGCTTCGTCATCCACGAGATCAACGAAAAACTGACGGGCGGAAAAGTCGATAAAATCTACCAGCCGGGTCACGACGAGGCCGTCTTCGTCATCCGCTGCGGAGGCGAGGAACACCGTCTCGACCTTTCCGCGGGCGGGAACGGCTCCCGCATGAACCTGACCTCCCTCAAGCCGGAGAATCCCGCCGTGCCGCCCATGTTCTGCATGATGCTGCGCAAGCACTTCTCCGGGGCGCGCTTCGCCGGAGCCGAACAGCTCGGATTCGAGCGCGCCGCCCGCCTCACCTTTGATACCCACGACGAGATGGGATTCTCCACCCAGAAGCATATCATCGTCGAGCTGATGGGCCGCTTCTCGAACATCATCATCACAAGTGCCGAGGATAAGATCATCGGCGTCCTCAAGCCCGTCGATTTCACCACAAGCGAGCGGCGGCAGGTCCTCACCGGCATGACCTACGAGCTCCCGCCGAAGCAGGACAAGGAGGACCCGCTTTCCGAATCGATCGATGAGCGTATGTTCAAAGCGCTCGCCGCCGCGGAGGATCCGGACCGTCCCGCCGAGAAGTTCCTCATGGCGCATTTTGCCGGACTCGCCCCCGTCATCGCCCGGGAGATCGTCTACCGTGCCGCCGGGAAGACGGACGCCACCATGCGCGAGGCCTCCCGCGACCTCACGGAGCAGTTCTTCCGCATGATCGCGCGGATCCGGGACCTCGACGGCACCCCGACCGTCGTGAAGGACGGGGACGGCAAGCCCGTTGAATACGCTTTCACCGAGCTGCGGCAATACGGAGGCCGGATGCACACCGAGACCCTCCCGTCCTTCGGCGCGCTGATCGACACCTATTACGGCGAGCGAAGCCGGGAAGAGCGCATCCGCCGCAAGGCAGGGGATATCTTCCGCCTCCTCACGAACGCCGAGACCCGCATCACGAAGAAGATGAACCTCCAGCGGGACGAGCTCGCGGCCTGCGACGACGGCGAGAAGTACAAGCTCTGGGGGGATCTGATCACCGCGAACATCTGGCAGCTCTCCCGCGGGATGACGGAATGCACCCTTGCGAACTGGTACGACGAAGCCGGCGGCGAGGTCACGATCCCGCTCGACAAGAGGCTCAGTCCGCAGGCGAACGCGCAGGTCTATTACAAGAAATACAACAAATCAAAGACCGCGCGCGTCCACCTCACCGAACAGCTTGCCGCGGCGGAGGAAGAACTCGCATACGTCTACACGGTCCTCGACGCCCTGAGCCGCGCGGAAGGAGAGCGGGAGCTCGGCGAGATCCGGGCGGAGCTCTGGCACAGCGGCTACGCGTCGAAGATGAAGAACTACACGGAGCACCGCACCCAGACGCCCACGCTCGCCCGTTACCGCACCACGGACGGCCACACGGTCCTCTGCGGGCGGAACAATGTCTCGAACGACTACCTGACGACAAAGGCCGCTGCCCGGAGCGACTGGTGGTTCCACGTGAAGAACCAGCCGGGATCGCACGTCGTGCTCGTGTGCTTCGAGGGGGAGAGCGATCCCCCGGAGGAGGCGTTCACCGAGGCGGCCGAGATCGCGGCATACAACTCGAAGGCGCGGGGCGGGGTGATGATCCCCGTCGATTACACCCGCGTCGGCAAGGTCAAGAAACCGGCAGGCGCAAAGCCCGGATTCGTCATCTACATGACGAACTGGACCGCGTACGTCACCCCGGACGAGGAAAAGATCCTCGCGATGAAGCAGAAATAACGGGACCTCGAACCCCGTAAAGGAGACGCATCATGGAGAAAAAAGTATTTGCATTCGACCTCGACGGAACGCTCACCGAGCACCGGACCTGGATCACCGACGAAAACCTCGCCGTCCTCGACGACCTCATGGCGAGAGGGATCCGCATCGTCATCGCAGGCGCGGGCCAGACCCGGCGGATCTTCACGCAGATGCGCGAGCACCCGGTGGACATCATCGGCAATTACGGTCTCCAGTACGCCGAATACCGCGACGCTCTCGGGGATCTCGAAGTCATCCGCGACCTCACGCTCCCCTGCAACCGGGAGTCCGTCGCCGAGCGGATCGAAAAGCTGCGCGGCGTCATCGGGTTCACGGACTATGTCGGCGGAAGCGTCGAATTCCATCCGTCGGGCTGCGTGACCTTCCCCCTGCTCGGCACGAAGGCCAACATCGCCGACAAGCTCCTCTTCGATCCCACGCGGGAAAAGCGGCGCGCGGTCTTCCCCAAAGTGGCGGCCGCGTTCCCGGAATACACGGTCTTCGTCGGCGGATCCTCCTCCTTCGATATGGCGCCGAAGCCCTACAACAAGGCCTACGCCCTCGATCTCTTCTGCCGCGAGCAGGGATATGAGCACGGCGAGCTGACCTATTTCGGCGACGACTACGGCCCGGGCGGGAACGATCAGTGCGTCTATCTCTCCGACTTCGACTTCGTCCCCGTCGACCGGTACGTCAACCTGCCCGAGATCGTGGCGGCGACGCTCGCGGCGATCTGAACGACCATATCTGACTGCATTGGACTGACCGAGATGAAGATTCTGATTTTATCCTGCTCCACCGGCGAAGGACATAACGCCGCAGCCCGCGCGCTCCTCGAGGCAGCCGAGCTCCGCGGCGACCGGGCCGATCTGCGCGATCCCGTCTCTTTCGGCGGAGAACGCGCGAGACGGGCCGTGGCAGGCGCGTACAACGGCATGATCCGGCGCGCGCCTGTTTTATTCGGCGCGGTTTACGGCCTCGGCGATCTCTGCGACCGCACGAACCTGACCTCGCCGATCTATCTGGCGAATTCCCTTTACGCCGAAAAGCTCTCCCGCGAGATCGAGCGGGAAGGCTACGACGCCGTGATCTCCACCCACCTCTACGGTGCGGAGGCGATAACCGCGGTCCGGCGGCGCGAGGGGATCCGGATCCCCTCCTACTGCGTCCTGACGGATTATACCATCATCCCGTTCTTCACCGAGCCGGATGCGGACGCGCTCTTCCTCCCGCACGAGGATCTCATCGCCGAGGGGCTCGAAAAGGGCGCGGCCCCCGAAAAGCTCATCCCGACGGGGATCCCGACCTCACCGCGGTTTCCCTCCCCGATGAGCCGGGAAGAAGCGCGGCAGACGCTCGGCATCCCGTCCTCGTCGCGGGTCTATCTCTGCATGTCCGGCGGCGTCGGATGCGGGAACATGAGCCGGCTCTGTAAGCAGCTCGCCGAGGCCGAGAACGGGGACGACTGGCACGCCTTTGTGCTCACCGGGCACAACGCCGGGATGCGCGAGGCGATCGAGGAGCGGTTCGCGGACGGGCACGTGACGGCGGTCCCGTTTACGAAGGAGATCCCCCTCTGGATGCGGGCGTCGGACGTCATGATCTCGAAGGCGGGCGGCCTGTCCTCGACGGAGGCGGCGGTCGCCGGGATCCCGCTCGTGCACCTCTTGACGATCCCCGGATGCGAGACGAAAAACGCGGCGTTCTTCGAGGCGCGCGGCATGTCCAGACGGACGAGGAGCGAGGCGGAAGCGGCGGAGGCGGCCGTTGCCCTCGCGAAGGACAAAGCGGCATCGGACGCCATGCGGGAGGCGCAGAGACTGAACATCCCGCAGGGCGCCGCAGATAGGGTACTCGATTATGTGGCCGGGCGTCTCTGACGGGAACGGATGGGTCCTCTGGGTCCTCCTCATCGCGGGGGGCTACCTGCTCGGGAGCGTCCATTTCTGCCGTCTCATCCCGCTTACCCTCAAAAAGATTGACATCGCCGAGAGCAGCAGGGACGGCAATCCGGGCGCGGCGAACGTCTTTGTGACCTGCGGTTGGAAGATGGGCCTCTTCTGCCTGTTCTGCGACATGGCAAAGGGCTTTCTCCCGGTCTTTGCGGCGCTGAAATGGCTGCCGTGGACCCGATGGCCGATCGCTTCCGTGATGCTCGCCCCGGCGCTCGGACATGCCTTCTCGGTCTATTGGCGATTCCGGGGAGGGAAGTGCATCGCCGTGATCTTCGGGGAGATGATCGCGCTCCTGTGGCACACGCCCGTCGGGCTGATTCTCGCGGGGCTGTACATCTTTTTCTCCGTCGCCGTGAAGATCCAGCCGCACCGCCGCCGGAGCATCGTCACCTTTGCCTGTTTCCTGCCCGCCGCCCTCGCGCTCGAGATCTTCCTCGGCCAGGGAGCCGTCGGGATCGGATGCGTCTGTCTCTCCCTTCTTGCAATCGGAAAGCACGCCGTGATGAAGGACGACGGCGCGTGAGTGTCGAATATGAAAAAACACCCCCGTCCCGGGACCGTGAAATCCCGGCGGGGGTGATTTGGTTATATTTCAGTTTTTGGGGATTCCGCGCGCTTCGAGATAATCCCCGAGACTGTACACGATGTGTCCGTCCGGAGCGGTGGTCTCCCTTGCCGTGACCATCGAATTGAGGATCGCCTCCTCGGTCGCTTCTCCCGCCGCGCGGAACAGCCGGTCGATGCGGTCCTCGCGGATGCAGGAGAAGGAGCACAGATCGCCCTCGCCCGGGGAGATCACGTTCGCCGTCGAGAACCCGAGAAAGACCTCGCCGCTCCCGTGTCCGACATACGAGCCGCACCGCGCGATCCCGACGGAACAGCGGCGGATGACGCGGCGGAGCTGACGGGCGGTGAGCGGGACGTCGCACGCGAGGACCACCATGATCGAGCCCTCGTCACACGCTTTTTCGTGTGTCCACCGCGCGAGATCCTCCCCGACCGGGATGCCGTCGAGGCGCAGATCCGCCGTCGCGCCGTAATTCGACTGCACGAGCACGCCGACGGTGTAGTCCTGCCCGTCGAGGGTCACGATCCGCGACGCCGAGCCGATCCCGCCCTTCATGCCGTAGCAGGTGGTTCCCGCGCCCGCGCCGACCGCGCCTTCCTCGAAGTCCGCCAATGCCGTCCGGAGCGCGGCAAAGACATGCTCCGCCATGACGGCTCGGTCCGTGATGGCGTTCAGCGAGGCGTCGTTGCATTCTCCGACGACCGGGTTGACCGACCGCAGCGCGATCCCGTCCTCGGCGCATTTCTCCGTCATCCACGCGACGACGGCGTCCGAGACCGCGCCGACATTCAGCGTATTCGTCAGGGCGATCGGGGTCTCGAGCGTCCCGAGCTCGTCGATCTGCACGGTCCCCGCGGTCTTGCCGAAGCCGTTGTGGACGAACGACGCCGCGACGAGCTTGTCACGGAAGATGTTTCCCGCACACGGCCGGATCACGGTGACGCCCGTGTTGTGCCGCTCGTCCCGGATCGTCGCGTGTCCGACAAGGACCCCAGGCACGTCCGTGATTTTGTTCCGCTCTCCCCGGGGCAGTTTCCCGATGCGGATCCCGAAGTCTTCGATGCGCTTTTGTATCATTGTTCGCACTCCCTTCGTCTGAGCGATTCGCGGTAATGCCGGATCACGGCGCGCGTGGGATCGGCGGCTTCGCGGAAAACGACCGGGGCGGCATATCCGGCGAGGTGATCCCGGAAGAGCGCGCGGCAGAGGGGATTGTGGGTGAAGAATCCGCCCGTGAGGACGACGGGAAGGGGATGATCGGCGCACGGCGCGCATCCCTGTCGGTCGAGAGCCGCGAACAGCCGGCCCGTATCCGCGGCAAGGGCGGCCATCTCCTCCGAGAGGATCTGCCGCGCGCATTGCCGGATCTCTTCGGGTGCGCCGTTCCCCTCCGCGAGCGCCGCGATCCCGGGGGCAAGCGCAGCGAGATCCCGCTTCGGTCGATGCATCGCAAAGGCGATCAGCGTGCCGGTCGCGCAGGATGCAAAGAAGGGGACCTCCGGGGAGAGCGCGTCACGCCAGAGTGCGAAGAATGCCTCCGCGTCACCGTTCCTGCCTTCGTCGAGAAGGGCGAGGAGGCGGCGGACGGCATCCCGGCTGACGGAGAAAGCGCTTCCGCCGTCGCCGAGGAGATTGCCCCAGCCGCCCGCACGCCGGAACCGCATGTCATGTTCCTGACAGAAGACGGCGGATCCGGTCCCGCTGATGACGATCATGCCCGCCTCGTCGGTGTCGAAATTCGCGTGGAGGGCGAGAAGCGCATCGTTCACCCGCGTTCCGTACGGCGAAAACAGTGCAAGACCTTTGTCCAGCAGAACCATGGCGGGGGAGTCCGGTTTCAGGGCGGAGAATCCCGCCGCGCCGAGGGTGAGGTGAAGACAGGAACCGCCCGTCACGACTTTCGCTGCTTCGCTGCAGCGGGCCACACCGTCGAGGATCGATCGGACGGCGTCCTCGGGGGAATCGGCGAGGTTGCCGGGGCCTGCGAGGGTCTCGGAATCCGGGATCGGGGTGAAATCGTCGGCGCGGTAGGCGAGCGCGCGCGTTTTGGTGCCGCCGGCATCGACGGCGATGAGATAATCGGCAGTCATATTGAATGATCCGTGAAAAGGTGTTGTATTCTGTTGTCGGCGCAGGATGCGCATACTTCTTTATTTTATCATACCGGAGTTTCGGTATAAAGTCAAGGCAGCGCGGGGAGATGACATGAAAGTGTAACATTTGGCCCACCCGGCAAGATTTCGGGGATTTCATGCCGATCCGTTTCATCCGCCCTTGACAGCCGCCCGGCAAGGTGGTACAATGAGGAAAACGAGAAAAATGAGGCAGGGGTATGTATTATCTGATTCGCGAATCCCTGACGCCGTGCGTGCCGGAGGAGATCCGGTCCGCGAAGGAGCAGTTCGTCGCGATCCTGACCGGCGAGGAATGGAAGACGCGGCGCGACAGCTTCGGCATGATCATCGACATGGACATGGAGACGGCGAATCCGCGGGAGACCAAGGCCGTCGTGAACCTCGATTCGCTGACGGGGACCTTTTCCTTCCCGGACCGGCAGCAGATCAGCGGGCCGCGGCACAATTTCTCTTTCGCGCTCGACGAGCGGGGGATCATCCTCGTGGACGACACGGGCTACGCCGAGCGCACCGTGGCTGAGATCGGCCGGACGAAGAAATGGCGCCTCCCGAGCCTCGAGCGCTTCCTCTACGATCTTCTCGAGGTGTCGATCCGTCAGGATCTCTCGCTTCTCGAGGGGACGGAGCACCGGCTGAACAAGATCGAGGAGGCGATCCTTTCCGGCGAGATCGAGAGTTATCCGCCGGAGATGAACGACATCCGCGGCGACCTGCTCGATCTGCGCGTACACTACGAACAGCTCATCGACCTCGGGCAGGAGCTCGAGGAGAACGAAAACGGCTATTTCCGCGAGGAGAATCTCCGGTATTTTCACATGTTCACGGAGCGCGTCGCGCGTCTGCAGGACATGGTGATGGGCCAGCGGGAATACATCACGCAGCTGCGCGACCTGATGCAGACCCAGCTCGACGTACGCCAGAACCGGATCATGACGGTCCTCACGGTGATTACGTCGATCTTCCTGCCGCTCACGCTCATCGCGGGGTGGTACGGGATGAACTTCCGCTACATGCCGGAGCTCGAATGGAAATACAGCTATCCTGTCCTGATCGGGATTTCCATCCTCATCGTCGTCCTGTGCCTCGTCTGGTTCCGCAAAAAGAAGTGGATGTGAGGACACAGAAGCATTATCAAGGTCCGGGGAGAATCAGCGGCCCCCGATACCGTTTCCGCGCCGGAGCCGCACCGGCAGGGTGAGACTATGTCCGAATTGATCGAAGCGATCCGCATGGAGCATCCCGATACCATTCCCGTCGGTGTCAGCATTCTTCCCGCTGCGTGGATCCGGTACGGGGAGGAGCTGCAAAGGCTGACGGACGACTATCCGCAGTTCTTCGGCGGGCGGAAAGTGGACCTCGCGCACGTCGAGGACCACCTCGCGCCGAGCTACCGCAAGGGCATTTACATCGACGAATGGGGATGTGAATGGCACAACGAGCACGCCGGCAACGAGGCGATCGTCGTCGGGCATCCGGTGAAAGATGAGGACGACGTCATGAACCTCCGGATCCCGGACTGCCGGGACGGACGGCTCCCCCACGGCTTCATGTACCTGCGCCTGCTCGACCTCTGCGGTTTCGAGAACGCGATGGTCTGGTTCGCGGAGGAGGACGAGACGATCCATACCCTTGTCGACAAAGTGCTCGAATACAATCTCTATCAGGTCGCCGCGATCCTGCCGCGCATGGGGGAGATCGTCTATTTCGGCGACGACCTCGGCATGCAGAAGGGACTCGCGATCGGGGCGGATCGCTGGCGGCGGATCATGAAGCCCTGCTTCCGCAAGCTCTACGGACTGATCAAGGCGTACAAGCCCTCGCAGCTCATCTATATGCACACGGACGGCTGCATCTGGGAGATCATGCCGGACCTCGTGGAGTGCGGCGTGGACATGCTCAACCCGCAGTTCCGCGCGAACGGGCTCGACAACCTCGTACGCGTGTGCCGCCGGGAGCAGATCATCCCGATCAACCTCGACCTCGACCGGCAGCTTTTCCCGGTGGCGACACATTCGCAGATCGAGGACCACATAGCCGCCGCGGTGGAGAGCCTGTATCTGCCGGAAGGCGCGCTCGGACTGAACGTCGAACTGAACTACGAGATCCCGCTCGACAACATGGCCGCCATCCTCGACGCCGTGGAAAAATACCGCCATTACCGCGGATGAAGCAGGCAAACGAAAACCGCCCGCCGGACTGAGAATCCGACGGGCGCCTTTTTTCATTCACATCGCCTTGACAAGCGGCTTGTACTTCCGGATGAAGCCCTCGTTTGCCTCATCCCCGTGCTCGGTGTTGGCAGACGCGAAGATCTCCGCCGGACGTCCGGCCTCTTCGCAGAGCTGTGCCGCGCGGCAGACGATCGCCTCCATGATCATCGCGCCGATCACGGTGGAGGTCGCGCCGACCATCGTGCCGCCGATCTCCACCGACGCATCGCCGTAGGTCCCCATGTTGTCGATCACCACGTCGCACACGTCCATGAGTTTCTTCCCCTCGGGGTGGCGCGAGGTCATCCGGCGGCTGTGCGCGATGTTCGTGATGCAGACGGTTGAGAGCCCGCGCCGCTTCGCCTCTTCGGCCATGTCGACGGCGACGGTGTTGCACCCGGAGTTCGAGAAGAGGAACATCATCCCGCCATATTTCACCGCGTCCACGTCGTCAAGGAGCGTCCCCGCGAGGCCCGGCATCCGTTCGAACACCGAGGAGCGCGCGGCGGCCCGGTGGAGCATCAGGGCGTCCTCGAGGATCGGACAGACCCGTGCGAGCCCTCCTGCGCGGTAGAAGATCTCCTCGGCGAGCATGTGGGAGTGCCCGGTGCCGAAGGTGAAGAGGAATCCGTCTCCGAGAAGGGCATCCGCCGCGAGGTGTGCCGCTTTCTCGATTTTCTCTCCCTGTGCTTCGCGGACCCGTGCAGCCAGCGCGATCACGTTTTCCATGTAGGTTTCCGATGCAGTCATAATCTTTCACTCCTTTGCCGCTTTTGCATGGATGATGGACTCTGCGTAGTCCGCCGCCGCCTCTTCCGCGCTCACGGGAGGCAGGACGACGGTCACATCGCGTATTTCCTCCCGCAGAGATGCCTCGAAGCGCGCGTGCACCTGCCGGTTCTCGGTCAGCACGCTCCCCCAGATCCCGACCGTCGGGGAGCCGGACCAATGGGCAAGGTGCGCGGCGATCTCCGCCAACCGATCCGCGGCATCCCGGAGGATTTCGCAGGCAGCCGCATCCCCCTCCTCCGCACATCGGGCGACCTCGACGGCAAACGACGCGACATCGGGTTCCGGATCCCTGTAGAGGACCGGGATGAGCGCGCGCGGAGAGAGGACGCCGAAGTGCCTGAGCAGCGTGCCGGTCAGGGCGGTCGGCGGATCCAGTCCGTCGGCGGCACGGAGCGCGGCCCGCATCCCGCAGAGGGCGATGGCATAACCGCTCCCCTCGTCCCCGCTCAGCCGTCCCCAGCCGCCAGCGACGCGGATCTCGCCCGAGGTGTTCCGTGCGATGCCCATCGATCCCGTCCCGGCGATCACGAGGGTCCCGGGACCGCCGCGCGTCAGGCCCGCGAGCGTAATGAAGGCGTCGCTGCGCGCGTAAACGGGGAAGGGTAATTGTGCGGCGAGGATCCCGTAAAACCGCTGTGCGGCTTCGTCGCCGGACGTGACCGTGTCGTCAAGCGACGGATCTGCGAACCCCATGGCGGCGATCCGATCCGTCGGGATGCCGAGCGCGTTGAGCCCCTCTATAAGATTCCGCGCGGCCTCCTCAGGCGGGAGATTTCGGTAATTGAGCGGTCCGGCGAGGGCTTCCCGGATCCGGACTCCGTTTTCCATGGCGGCGAGCTTCGTTTTGGTCCCGCCTCCGTCTGCGCCGATGAAAATCACGCGCGCCTCCTTCTCTCCCGCTCCGATTGACTTTTCCGGGCGGAGATGCTATAATACGTTTCGATATGATTCCACTCCGGGAGGTACTGATGAACAAAATATCCTGCGGATTTGCGGACGGCCTCATCACGCCGGTCCTCAACGGCACGTTCCTCGACGGCTACGGATTCCGCACGTCGCCCGCCGAGGAGATCCGGGACGAGCTGCACGCGAAGGTCATGGCGCTCGGCGACGGAGAGGGGACCTTCCTGATCTTCTCCCTCGACCTCCTCGCACTCAATCCCGATCTATATAAGCTCGTTTCGCGTCAGATCGCGGCGGTCACGGGCGTTCCGGCCGAGCGGATCGCTTTGAACTTCATCCATACGCACTCCGCGCCCTGTGCCGGGGGACTGGCGGAGATGCCGATCGATACCGATTACTTCGCGCACGTCGGCGACGTCTGCGGCGAGCTCGCCCTGCGCGCCATGGAGCGGCGGGTACCCGGCTCGTTTGCCGCGGAGATTTTGCCCGAGCGGCTGATCCACGCGTACAACCGGCGGGGCCGCGACGTCTTCGATCCGCGCATCCGGGCCGCGGCGTTCCGGGATGAATCCGGCACGCTCCGCGGGGTGATCTGCACGGCCAACTGCCATGCCGTCGTCAACCGCCGCATGTCGGTCTCGGCGGACTGGCTCTCCGTCCTCAACCGCTCCTCGACCGACGAGGTCCCGCTCCTCTTCTTCCAGGGGCGCGGCGCGGACATCGATCCGAAGGGGGACGAGGGCATGTCTCCTGACGAATTGATCGAGACCATCGGGGCGGAGCTCGCCGATCCGGTCCTGCGCTTTGCCGCGCGCGCCGGGGAAGGAGAAGCGGCACAAGGCGCGATCCGCTGCCATTACGAATGGCTCCGCGTGCCGATGAAGCCGATGCGGGATGTGGACGCGCTCCGTGAATCGGTCCGGGAGGCCGAGCAGGCATATTTTGCCGCGCCGGTCGGAGAGCGTCATTTCCCCCTGCGCGAGATGCAGTGGCGGCGGAAAATGCTCGATCTCGCCAAGGCGGGGATCACGAACGACCTGACCGTCCCGATGCAATCCGTGACCGTCGGACGGAGCCTGGCCTTCGCGTTCGTGCCGTTTGAGCTCCTGACCCTCGCCGGCGACGCGATCGAGGCGATCTATGCCGCGGACGGCTGGCCGGCGGAGCGGATCTTTGTCTGCGGCTACACCAATTCCGTGAACGGCTATCTCGCGCCGCGGGAGGAATTCGCATACGGCGGGTATGAAGTCTCGGGCGCGTCGCACTGGTTCAACGTCTCGGAAACCTGCGAGGACAGCGCGGACGCCGTCATCGGCTGGTTCCGGGAACATCACTGATCATTTCGATTCGTTTTCTCAAACAGAAAGAACGGTCTGTGCACGCAGTCGGATGTGACGACCGCAAAATCGGCATGCGCGAGGGGGCCTTCCATCGTAACCTTGCCCGCGCGGCCCGGCTTGTCGAAGCGGCCGGGGCGGTACATCGGATCGAGCACGGAGACGCGCCCGTCCTCAGCCCCGGTGAGGAGAATGTAATGTCCGGAGTCCGAGAAGACGCCGATGTATCCGTCCTCGGGCCGGTCGCCGTAGGTATTCGCGATGACCATGCCGCGCCCGGATGCGAGAAAAGCGTAGGCTTCGTCCGGCTTCTCGGTGTTTGTGACGGAGAGACCGAACCGCTCCGCGACGGCTTCCGAGGCGATATAGAGATTCGTCCCGAATGCGACCCGCGCGCCGCAGGAGAGAAAGAACGCCGCGCTCTCCTCCGGCGGGAAGGGAATGCCCAGCATATTTTCGATCAGCATCGAGACTGCGAGCGGTCCGCACCCGTTGTTCGCGAGATCGCCGAATCCGCTTCCCGGCGCGGGGAACTTCACATGCGCGTAGTCGAGCTGGCAGTAAAAGACCGGTTCTTTCATCCACTATTCCTCACTGTTTAGCCTTTCCGCGGTCCATCCTGTCGAGCACGAACTGCACAAAGACCTTGACCCCGGTTTCGAGCCCGTCCTCGTCGATGTCCCAGTCCTTCGTGTGGGCGGGATGACACGCGCCCTTTGCCTCGTTGCGCATTCCGAGACCGAAGAGGAGCCCGGGCTTCTTCTGTTCGTAATACGCGAAATCCTCGCCGCCGGGAGAGGGCGGGAGCAGGATGACGCGCTCGTCGCCGACCACCTTGCGTGCCGACTGTACGAACGCCTCGTAGAGCGCGGGATCGTTGTGCGCGCTCAGGAGCGGATCGCCGGACCAGGTGAGCGACCACGTCGTGCCGCACTCCTCGGCGACGGCTTTGACGAGCTTCTCGAGCCGTGCGCGCGCCCAGACCATCGTCTCGTCGCGGATGCACCGGATCGAGCCGCGCAGCTCGCAGGCGTCGGCATTCGTCGCGACGGTCGTGCCCGCGTGCATCGTGCAGACCGCCAGCACGCAGGTGTCAAACGGGTCGACCTCGCGGCTGACGATCGTCTGGATGCTGTTATAGACTTTCACCCCGGCGGCAAGCGCGTCGATACCCTGATGCGGCGAGGCGACGTGCACCGACCGTCCGCCCAGCTTCACCGTCCACGCGACGGAGGTGGCGTTGGTGACGCCCGGGTTCGTCGAGATCACATGCGTCGGATCCACACAGTTGACGTGGCACATGACGATTTCGTCGATGTCGTCCATGACGCCGTGCTCGCACATGATCCGCGCGCCGCTCGGCCGTCCTTCCTCGCAGGGCTGGAACAGGAGCCGCACGCGGCAGGTGATCTCGTCCCGGATCGCGTAAAGCGCGCGGGCGGTGCCGATCATCATCGCGGTGTGGGCGTCGTGTCCGCAGGCATGCATGATCCCGTTGTGCTTTGAGCGGTAGGGCTTGTCCTCGTTGTTTTCCTGAATCGGCAGGGCGTCCATGTCGGCGCGCAGACCGAGCGTGAAGCCCGTCTTCTCCGGATGGATCGTCGCGACGACGGTGTTTTCTCCGTAGCGGTCGGCTTCGTAGGAGATCCCGATCTTGTCGAGTTCCTCCCGCACGAGCGCGGACGTCATCGGCAGATCCCATCCGAGCTCCGGGTATTCGTGCAGACGGCGGCGGATGCGGACCAAATCATCCTGATCGATGAACGGAATGCGGCTGTCCATCATGGGTCATGCCTCCTTGCGGTTTTGAACTGCCCCTATTATACCACAGCGCGGCCCGGATGGCAAGGATGCGGACGCGAATTTCAAAAATCCCCCAATCCATTTTCACCGGAGGTTTGCCATGAGCCGGATCGTCGAAATCCATGACCTCGCGGACCCCGCCCTCGATCCCTACGCGCGCCTGACCGAACGTCAGCTTCGTCCGAAGCACGATCCGGGTTCCGCGCTTTTCATTGCCGAGAGCCGCACGGTTGTGACGCTCGCCCTTGACGCGGGGATCACGCCCGTTTCCTTCCTCATAGATCGGAGCCAGATGGCGGGCGCGTCGGCGGATCTTGTGGAGGCCATCCTCGCGGACCGCTACGGTGACGTCCCGCTCTACACCGCCGACGACGAAATCCTCGAAGGCCTGACCGGATTCGCGCTCTCCCGCGGCGTACTGGCGGTGATGCGGCGGCCCGCGCTTCCGTCATGGGAGGAGGTCTGTCGGGATGCGCGCCGGATCGCGGTGCTCGAGGACATCATGGATTCCGCGAACGTCGGGGCGATCATGCGCTCCGCGGCCGCGCTCGGGATGGACGCCGTGCTCGTGACCCCGCGGTGCAGCGATCCGCTTCTCCGGCGCGCGGCGCGGGTGAGCATGGGGACGGTCTTTCAGATCCCGTGGACGGTGATCGGGGAACGCGCGGAGGACTGGCCGGAGAGCGGCATGGAACGGCTGCGTGAAATAGGTTTTCAGACAGCGGCGATGGCGCTCTCATGTGACGCGGCGGACATCCGCGATCCGCGGCTCAAACATGCCGAACGGCTGGCCGTGCTCCTCGGGACGGAAGGGACGGGACTTTCTGCCGAGACCGTGCGCCGCGCGGACTTTACCGTGAAGATCCCGATGTACCACGGTGTCGACTCGCTCAACGTCGCCGCGGCGGCAGCGGTCGCGTTCTGGGAGCTCACGCAGGAGAGGTAAATCCCGTTTTTTCCCCGGATCCGCGCCGAAATTCGCCCGGGACCGTTGCAATCCGGCCTCGGGGCGTGTATAATAGGTTCAGCCGGACAACAGGCACCCGGCAATCCGAATCCCGAACAAATCCCATCAACCCCGGAATATCCCAATCGGAAAAGGAGACAACATCATGAAGGTTTCTCATGTCATCGTCATCGGCGTTGACGGCGCGGGCACGTTCTTCCGCCAGGCCGATACGCCGAACCTCGACCGCATCTTCGCGCACGGCGCCGTCAGCTACGACGTCATCACCTCCAATCCCACCATCAGCGGCGAATGCTGGGGCTCGATGCTCACGGGCGTCGTCCCGGAAATGCACGGGCTCACGAACGGCCGGGTCAGCTCGACACCGTATCCGACCGACTCGATCTTCCCGACCGTCTTCCGCGTGATCCGCGAAGCCATGCCGGATGCCGAGCTCGCGTCGTTCTGCAACTGGAATCCGATCAACTTCGGCATCATTGAAGATAACCTTGGCGTGACGAAGGGGACCGGCAACGACGCCGCCGTCACCGAACAGGTCTGCGCCTATGTCGCCGAACACAATCCGGCCTTCGTCTTCGTGCAGTTCGACGAGGTCGACGGCGCGGGTCACGGCAACGGCTACGGCACCGAAGGACACCTGCGTCAGATCGCCATAAGCGACGGGCTGATCGAAAAGATGTGGGAGGCCTACGAGGCGCGCGGATGGCTCGACGACACGCTCTTCATCGTGACGGCGGACCACGGCGGCTTCGGTCACGGTCACGGCGGCTGGACCGACGGCGAGAAATACATCATGTTTGCGGCGACGGGCCCCGGCGTGAAGGAAGGCACCATCGGCGAGATGGGCGTCCGCGACACGGCTTCTGTCGTGCTGTATGCGCTCGGACTGGCCGACCGTCAGCCCGCATCCTGGACTGCGCGCACGCCCTCCGGTCTTTTTGAAGGCGTCGAGGCGGGCGAGCGTCCGGTGTTCGAGATCCCCTACGCCTACGCTTACCGCACCCGCGAACCGGGGGTTACGCCGACGGGGGATGCGGCGCTCTCCGCGGTGATCGGCCGGGATCGGGTCGCCGCATATCTGCCCTTCGACGGGGACGCGACCGATGAAAACGGGAAGACGACGACCGCGACGACCGGCAAGATCTATTACATCGACGGCTACAACGGCACGGGCATCCGCCTCGACGACGGGTATGTCTCCCTGCCGTGGGCACCCGGGAAGAAGAGCTTCTCTCTCGCGTTCTGGCTGAAATCCGACGGCGTGACGGCCGATCCCGCGATCTTCTCGGACAAGGTCTGGTCGAGCGGGCAGAATCCCGGCTTCGTCGTCGCGCTCAAAAACACCGAGATCCATGTCAATGTCGGAAACGGCCAGGACCGCATGGATCGCTCGTTCCGTCTGCCGCTGGACTTCGCGGGCGGATGGGTCCACGTTGCCCTGACGGTCGACCGCGAGGCGGAGGAGGTCCGGTGCGCGTTCGACTTCGGAAAACCGGCATGCGCGAAAATCACCGACAAGTTCCTCGGCGCGGATCTCGGCTCGGGTGCACAGACCCGGATCGGGCAGGATGCGACGGGCAAGTACGCGCCGCTCTCCGCCGTGCTCGACGACTTCCTCCTCGTCGACGGCGCCCTCACGGAGGACGACATCGCGCGGATGAAGGAATTCTACGGCGCATAAAACTTGATAACAACGAGAAAGGCGGGATGCGGGATGCTTGGCGTATGGATGTGGCCGGAGAGCCTGCGGCTGCGCGGCGCGGATGCGGTGTTTGACGACTGCCGCCGCGCGGGGATCACGGACGTGTTTTTCCTCACGAAAGGTCTTGCCGGCACAACGGCACACGCGACGCCGCTCGCTCCGCCGATGATCGAGGGACGCGATCTTCTCCGGGAAGCGCTCGACGCGGCGCATGAGAGAGGAATCCGCCTGCACGCGTGGTTCACCTCGGCCTCGGATGTGCACTACTGCACGGAGCACCCTGTGGCGGGCCTCTGCCACTTCAAAAAGGGCCCGAGCGAGAAGATCGTGAACATCGCCGACGCGGAGTATGCGCGCTATCTGCAATCCGTACTCGCCGATCTGCTCCGCCGGTACGACGTCGACGGTGTGCACCTCGATTACATCCGGTATAACCACCTCCTCTACGGCTGGAGCGCGGACGACCGGCAGCGGTATGCGGACGCCGGGATCGATCTCGGGCGGATCGAAGATCTCCTTGAGAAGACCTTTTACGGCGGGGAATCGGAGAAGGAAGCGATTTTCGACGCCTACCGGGCGGGGGACGAGGATGCGGTCCGTCTGGCGGATGCGCGGGCGGATGCCGTCCTGCGGTTTGCCTCGCCTCTTGCCGAAATCGTGCGGCAGGAAAGCCGTGCCGTCCTCAGTATGGCGCTCATGCCGGAAGGCGCATACGCCGATTCCGCGTTCGCCGATCTGCACTACGGCCAGCGGTACGAACGCCTCGCAGAGCTGGCGGATCTCTTCCTCCCGATGGCATACAGCCAGGCGTATCATCAGGGTCCGGACTGGACGGCGGAGGTCGCGCGCGGCACGCTCCGGAAAGCGGCAGGCCGGGCGAAGGTCATGACCGGCCTCCATGCCTACGAAGGCGGGACGGGCATCACTTTGTCCGCAGACCGGCGCGCGGCGGAAGCGGTCCCCGGCACCGCGGGCGTCTGCTTCTTCCGCGAAGGCGCGTTTGTCTGGGCATTCGCCGACGGACACCGTCTGACGCTTGTCAACGCGCTGAAGACGGCGCTCACCTCCTGCCGGATCGGCCACGGATCCGCCGCCCTCACCCGCGGGATCGCGCTGGAGCCCGGCGCCTCATGCACCATGACGCTGCCCTTCCTTCCCGAAACCGTGCAGGTCCGGACCGCGGACGGGGAAGTCTGCGCCGCGCTCTTCCATGAAGCCGGATAAAACCGAACAGCAGAAAAGACAGCTCCCAAATGCCGGGGGCTGCCTTTGTCTTGGAATGGAGTTTTACCGGATCCGCCTGTACACCGGCATTCCGTCGAGCGGAGCGGGAGCCGTGATCCATTCGCCCGCGCTCTCGAGGATCTCCGTGCCGCCGAAGACCTCCCATTTTCCCGCGGGGAGATAGACCTGCCGTTCGCGTGCGCCGTATTCCGTGACCGGCGCGACGAGATAGTCGGAGCCGAACATGTATTCGTCGCCGAGCGTCCAGCAAAGGGGATCGTCCGGGAATTCAAGATACATCGCCCGCATCATCGGGAGCCCGGTCTCGACCGATTCGTCCGCGGCCTGCTTGATGTAGGGCTTCAGTTCGAGGCGGATGTCGAGCCAGCGGCGCAGGATCTCATAGACCTCCTCGCCATAACTCCAGAGCTCGTTCGGGGAGCCGGAGGAGCAGAATCCGCCGCCGTGATCGATATCATGCGCCAGTGCGCCGAGATTCGGAGCGCGGTCGCCGTGCATGCGGAGGACGGGCATGAACACCGCCCACTCATACCACCGGACGAGCAGCTCGCGGAAGACGGGATCCTCGATGTTCCCGCCATAGAAGCCGCCCGTATCGGAGATCCACCACGGGATCCCGGCGGCGCCCATGTTCAGCCCGTTTAAAAGCTGAACCTTCATCTCGCGGAAGGAGGATTCGATGTCCCCGCTCCAGACCAGTGCGCCGTACCGGGGCGATCCGATCCACGCGCAGCGTACGAGGTTGAGAATGTCCGGAACGCCGTCGGCGCTCTGCCCGTCGAAGACCATTTTGGAGTGCAGGCGCGGATAGAGATTGCCGACCTCGAGAGAGGTTCCGAGGTAGTGGCGGTAGTGGTCGTAGTCGTTCACGGAGTATTCCGGCTCCGCCTCGTCGAGCCAGAACATGTCGATACCGTACTGCCCGTAGTTCTCGCGCAGGATGTTGTAGGCGAATTCTCGCGCGGCGGGATTGGTCGCGTCGTAGAAGGCCGTGTGCCCGAGGAAGTCCATCATCGCCGGCATCCCGCGCTCCGTGCGCACGAGATAGCCGTTTTCGGCGAATCCCCGGTAGTTCTTCGAGCGCGGATCGACCGTCGGCCAGACGGACACCATCAGCCGCACGCCCATTTCCCGCAGCTCCTTCACCATCGCGGCGGGATCGGGCCAGTAAGCCGGATCGAAGCTCCAGTCGCCCTGATAGTCCCAGTGGAAGAAGTCGATGACGATGCAGTCGAGCGGGATGCCGCGCCGGTGATATTCGCGGGCGACGGAGAGCAGCTCGTCCTGCGTGCGGTAGCGGAGCTTGCACTGCCAGAGCCCGAGAAGGCTTTCGGGCAGCGGGGAGGCGTGACCGGCGACGTCGGCGTAGTTCAGAAGGATCCGGGCGGGGGTGTCCGCGGCGGTGATCCAGTAATCGATGCAGGACGTAGCCTCGACCTCCCACTGGGTGACGTTTTCGGCGAATGTCACGCGCCCGATCGCGGGGTTGTTCCAGAGAAAGCCGTAGCCGCGGTTCGAGAGGAGGAAGGGAACGGTGATCTGCGAATTGCGGTGGGCCATCTCAAGCGTCGTGCCCTTGAGATCGCAGCGCGCGTCGCGGTACTGGCCCATGCCGTGCAGAACCTCGCCGTCGTATGCCGCGAAGCGTACGGTTGCCGCAAAGCTCGGGCTGCCGGTGCGCGTCCGGTACTTTCTCGCGCGCTCATGCAGGGCCCACGGATAGCCCGGCTCTTCGAGGAGGAGACGGTCGCCCGCATAGAAGCGGAGACGTCCCCCGTCGAGCTCGCAGCGAATCCCGGCGCATTCCACCGAGCGGTCAGTGACGGCGGCGGGGAAGGCGGGCGGGGTGAGGTCGAGGGCCCAGTCTTCGGCGGGGATCGGACCCATCGGCACGGCGCGGACGCGGATTCCCCGGCCCCACGCCTCGATGCGGAGCGTCTCGTGTCCGAGATTCACAGTCAGGGAAGAAGCGGTTTTCTCTGTCATGGTCGTATCCTTTCTAAATCGATTTCAGATGCACTTGGACCGAACGGCATGTCCGCATGCGGTCCGCTCTGTGTCATTATGACTGCTGCGCATAGGATCGTTCAGGCCGTCAGCATCAGAATCTTGTCGTCCTCCGTGAGGTCGAGCAGGTCGACGATCGCCTCGAAGTTGGCCTTTGCTGCCGCGAGCCCCGCCGGATGGTGCGCGTCGCTCCCGAGATAGAAGCGGCAGCCCTCCTCCTTTGCGATCCGGTACGGGAGCAGCGTCAGGCGGGCGGTCTCCGCGTCCATGCCCCCGGCCGGGAAGTTCAGCTCGATGCCGATCCCGCATTTTGCGGCCTTCTCGAAGAGGCGGTGATATTCCTCCACGGGGATCTTTTCGAGCACCTCGAGGTAGCGGTTCCGCCAGATCAGACTGCACGTCAGATGCGCGACGCCGACCTTCTCGAAGGGAAGATCCGCGTCGAGGAGCGCGTCAAAGCGGCTGGACCAGAGGGCGGCGCGTTCGTCGGCTCCCTCGCTGCCGTCGAGCGTGAAGCCGTCCATGTGCAGGTGCGTCGTCGGGACGATGACGAAATCGAGCTCCCGGACGACCGCGGGGGATACGCCGATGGTGCAGTACCGGTCCATGTCCGTCTCGCATCCGAAGAGGAACCGGGTCTTCTCCGACTGCGGGAGGGGCAGGGCCTCGCGGGTGCGTTCGTAGGGCTGCGCCGCGTACCAGCCGGATGCGCCCGGGACGGCGGGATCCCACATGTGGTCCGTCAGGCACAGGGTCGTGAAGCCGTTTTCCTCTCCGTAGGCAAGGATCGCGGCGGGATTCTGCGCGGGATCGGAGGAGCAGAGGGAGAGGGTGGAATGGATGTGTAAATCGTGGTCAACGCGGAATCGCATGGGAAGCCTCCTGATAGATGTATTTCTGTGGGTATTCTATCATCCGGGCGGGGGATTGTCAAGGGATTTCGCCGCAGAATGCGGCTTTTCTCGTTGACACCGCCCGCGTTTCCTGTTATAATAGGCTATGTAAACCCGGACAACCTGCAAGGAGGCTTTTGACGATGAAAACGATCCGGAAGACCTTGTCCCTCGCACTGGCGATCCTGTTTCTGTTCGCCGGATGCTCCGAAGCGACCCAGCCCGCAGAATCCCCCGCGTCGGAACCCGCAAATACCCCGCAGCCCGAGGAGATCGTCCCCGAGGAAGAAGAGGACGCGATCCCCGCCCCGGACATCCCCGCGGACGCGGATTTCGGCGGCGCATCGTTCACCGTGATCTATCCGAACTGGTCGCTGTATGAATTCTACCTCAACGCCGAAGAGCTGAACGGCGACGTCATCAACGACGCGATGGTCAACCGCACCGAGGCTGTCGACGAGCTGCTCAACGTGGACATCACCTTCATCACGAAGGGATATATCGACACGATCCTCTCCGAGGTCAAGAGCACGGTCACGGCCGGGGATTCCTCCTACGACCTCGCGGTGACGCACTGCATCAACGGCCTGCAGGGGCTCCTCACCGAAAACCTCGTCTATGACTGGAACACGATCCCCTACGTCGACCTCACGAAGCCCTACTGGAATCAGTCGATCCTCGAGCAGCTCACCATCGAAGGCAAGACGCCCTTTGCCGCGAGCGACATGCTCATCGCCGACCCGAACGTGATCTGGTTCAACAACGACATCGCGACGGACGCGAACATCGGGAATATCTATGACACCGTGCTCGACGGCACTTGGACCCTCGACACGATGGCCGCGATGAGCGATCAGGTCATCCGCGACCTCAACGGCGACGGCAAGATGAACGCGAAGGACCAGTACGGCATCATCGGAAACGACGGCTGGCCGATGATCAGCTTCATGTACGGCTGCGATCAGTTCGTCGCGGAGTTCGTCGACGGCGTCCCGCAGGTCGCGCTCCAGAGCGAGCACGCCGCCAACGTGATCGAAAAGCTCTACAAGCTCCTCTGCGAAGGGGACCGCGCTTACTTCGCTTCGGGTGTCGGCGACCGCTATATCCCGTTCGAGACCTATCACGCGCTCTTCTACTATATGTCCCTCAGCTCGATGGAGCAGTACCGGACGACCGAGGTCGACTACGGCATCATCCCCTTCCCGAAGTACGACGAGAACCAGGCGGATTACGTCTCCCTCAACTGGACCGGCCTGCAGTGCGTTCCCGTCTCCTGCCGCGACAAGGAGCTCGTCGGCATGGTGTCCGAGGAACTCGGCTACGAGAGCAAGAAGCAGGTCCTGCCCGCGTACTTCGACTACCTCCTCGACGGCAAGATCGCGCGGCACGAAGAGACGCGGCAGATGCTCGATATCATCTTCGACACCAGCGTCTACGATTTCGGCATGAATTTCTCGAATCAGGCGAACTTCCTCTACATCCTGCCGGACCTCATGAAGGCCAAGAGCACGGACCTCGCCTCCTATCTGAAAAAGAACCTCAAGCTGACCACGAAAGTCTACGAAAAGGTCATCCGCGGTTACGAAAACCTCGGAAACGAATAAGCGGCGCGGATCATATTTTCAATACTAACGCAAGGACAGGGAATCCCGCTCCCTGTCCTTTTGCATACCGTGAAAATCCGCCGCACGACCTATACGGGCCTTGCAATGCGCGGGGAAATATGGTAAAATAGGAGCGGCGGACGGGATCGCCTGTCTCTGCCGAAACCGTGGCGGCAATCGTCCGTCGGACGTTCCGACCTCATTTTGACCGGAGGATGATTTATGTTTTTCAAGGATACGCTTTTGTTCTCCTCGGGCGGCGGTTCCAATTACCGGATCCCGAGCGTCGTCGCGGACAGCCGGGGGAATTTCTATGCCTTCTGCAACGACCGGAGAGGGACGCTCTCGGATGCGGCGGGCGAGGTTTTTCTGTGCTTCGCGCGCAAACGGGCGGATAGGGACTGGGAAGATCCCGTGCCGCTCATCGCCGTGGAGGGCTGGGCGACGACGATGGGCAGCGCGGTGTACGATCCCGCGTGTGACACCGTGATGTGCTGCGGCGACAAGATCCCGGTCCAGCGGCGCGAATTCGGCCATTACAGCGCGGCAGAGCTCGCGGCCTACGAAGCCGAAGCGGAGCGGAAAGCCGCCGAGCTCGGCATCCTGCGCGGACCGTTCGTACTCTGTACTTCCGACGGCGGCGAGACCTGGGAAGAGCGGCCGCATGTCATCGAGTCGCGGGCCTTCACCCACACGGACGGGCGGCAGATCCTCCTCGGCGGGAGCTGTCACGGCTCCGCGCACGGCATCCGGCTCCGTCACGGACCCCATGCCGGGCGTCTGATCTGCCCCTCCCGCACGCAGGCCGGACAGTACGCGAACTGGGATGAACTCCGCGTGAACGTCTACAACAACGCGATCTGGAGCGACGACCACGGCCTGATATGGCACGCCACCGATCCGGTCCAGCTCGGCACCGGGGAGGGCACGCTCATTGAAGGCGCGGACGGCACGCTCACCTATAACTCCCGCGCCTATTTCCGCGACGGGCTGCGCTATCTCGCTACCTCGCGGGACGGCGGCGAGATCTGGGGCGATTTCCGCACGGACCCGTATCTCCGCGAGGAGACCTTCTGCGGCTGCAATGCCTCCTTCCTCCGGGTGGAGCGGGAAGAGCTCGCGGATCCGTCGATCCTTCCGGAGGGAGCCGACGGGATCACGCTCTTCGCCAATCCGCGCGCCGAAAAACGCGTCAATATGGCGGTCTGCTGGAGCTTTGACGGCGGGAAGACCTGGTCCGGGGAGAAAACGGTATTTCCGGGCCCCAGCTCCTATTCGAGCCTCGATTATTCCGCAGCACAGGACCGGTTCGTCCTGCTCTACGAGCGCGGGGAAAAAGATCCGTGCGACGGCGGGGTCGCGGCGGCGGAATTCGATCCGGCATGGCTTCTCGGGTGACGTACGATGACGGACAGAATCATGATCCGACAGGCGACCCCGGACGACGCGCCGGAGATCCGCGCGATCTACGCCTATTACGTCGAACACACGGCGGTCACCTTTGATTATGAGACCCCGACCGAGGAGGACTTCCGGGCGCGCATCGCGAAGACGCTCGAGAAAAACCCGTACCTCGTCCTCCTCGAAGACGGGCGGATCCGGGGATATGCCTATGCACGGGCGTTCGTCGGGCGTGCCGCTTACGGACACTGTGCGGAAACGACGATCTATCTCGATCATGACGCGCGCGGACGGGGGCTCGGCGGGATCTTGTATGATGCACTGGAGGAGGAGCTCATAAACCGCGGGATCCGGAACCTCTACGCCTGCATCGGCGATCCGATCACCGAGGACGAGACCCTCACCCATGCGAGCGAACGCTTCCACCGGAGATGCGGCTGGGAGAAAGTCGGGACCTTCCACCGGTGCGGGTACAAGTTCGGCCGGTGGTACAACATGATCTGGATGGAGAAAATGATCGGGGAACACCCGGAGGGATCGGGAGAAAGGAATTTGGTATGAGAATCGTATTTGTGCGGCACGGCGAACCGGATTACGCCCACGACTGCCTGACGCCGCTCGGGGAACTGCAGGCAAAGGCAGCGGCCGAGCGGCTCCGTGAGGAAGGGATTTGCGCGATCTATACCTCTCCGCAGGGACGCGCCCGTCAGACGGCGGATGCGGCGGCAGAGGTCCTCGGACTGACCCTGCAGACGCTTGAATTCATGCATGAACTGCACTGGGGATCGGCCGACGGGGAAGAGACCTATGCCGACGGGCATCCGTGGCATATCGCGGACGAGCTCGTGCACACCGGTCAGGATCTGACGGATCCGGACTGGCCGGCGCATCTTTTTTACCGCCGTAACCGCGTGGTCGAGTCCGTGCGGATCGTCGAGGAGGGGATCGACGGCTGGCTTGCCTCGCTCGGTTATGTCCGGGAGGGCTTATATTACCGGAACACGCGGCCGGACGAGGAGCAGTTCACCGTCGCCCTGTTCAGCCACGGCGGCTCGTCCTCGGCGGCGATGGGGCATCTCATGAACCTCTCGTTTCCGTACATGTGCGCCGTCTTCCATCTGCCGTTCACCGGGATCACGACCCTCCGCTTCGACCGGCATCCGGACAGCCTCACGGCACCGGTCCTCGAGCTGGCGGGAGACGGGCGTCACATCCGCGGCGTCGCGCTGCCGGAGACGGGCGTATGATCCGGCTCTATTCCGAAGAGAAGACGGAGGCGATCCTCCGGGAGCTCGGGCCGCTCATCCGGCAGGTCTCGGCGGACTACGGCGTCCCGGAGGCGGCGATTACGGCGATTCTGTACCGCGAGATCAAAGAGATCGACCTTCTGGATCTTGCGGCGGACACGGCGGTGCGCCTCGGATGCTTTCCGAAATGGGACAGCTCGACCGGGTACATGCAGATCTTCGGCCGCGTTGCCATCCGCGCGCTCCGGTTTGCCGCGGAACACGGGATCGAGGAACCGGCGCGGCTCGGCATGCCCGACGGGATGGACGAGGAGAACCCCGCGGATGTGCGCCGGATGTGGCGGAAGCTGAACCGTGACCGGGAATTCAACCTCCGCATGGGGACCCTCAATCTCCTCGCATCGGCGGCGGAAACCGTCGGAGATACCGGTTTTGAGCACATGAATGCCGACGGGATGAAACGGACGTTCAGCCGCTACAACGCGAATACCCGTTCGGTCACATCCTACGGCGAGGAAGTCTGGGGATACTATTTGAAATACGGCGGCATGCGCCGGGAGGAGGACTTATGACCTACGAGGAACTGAGAAAGAGCACCAACCGCGGCTGGAATACCTGGTATTCCCCGTCCATGACCGCGCACGTCCTCTTGCCCTACGGATTCTGCATCGGGCTCTGCTTCAAGGACTATGCCGAATCCGGGCTGATCCGGGATCTGAAAGTCGGGGATCACGGCCTGAGACCGGGATCTCGCAGCTGGGACGGCGCCTATACCAGCCTGACCTTCCGTGCGGGACGGGTGGAGATCACCGTCGAAAGCACGACGCGGGGCGGGGAAGAGTACATCCTCGTGACCCCCGCGGGCAAGGCGATCCGGCCGCCGGCCCTCGTGATCGAAGCGGCGCTCCTCTGGGGCAAGCCGGGGATGCTCTGGAGCCGGAACGGACAGATCGGCGCGTCGTTCGCGGACGGGCGGGAGATCACGGTCCGCACCACCGGCCTGCGCGATCCGTACACCTGTCCGAGCGCCCTGACGCCGTACCTGCCCGTGACGCTTGACACACCGGTTGTCGTGTCCACGGCGCCGGCAACGGTCGAAGAGGTCCGCGCCATGCTCGACGAGGTCCGCGCCAAGGTGATCGCGGAGGAGGCGGCTTGGGGGGAGAACGCCGCCGCGTATCAGGCGATGCGGAGCTGCCTCGCGTGGGACACGATCTACGAGCCGGAGCACGACCGGATCTGCTCGCCCGTGAGCCGCGCGTGGAGCGAAGGATGGGGCGGCTATGTCCTTTTCGACTGGGACACCTATTTCGCCGCGCTCATGAGCCAGTTCGGGAGCCGGGAGCTCGCGTACCTCAACGCCTTCGCGATCACGAACGAGGCGACGGAGGAGGGCTTCATCCCGAATTTCGGCGCGTCCGACGACAACAAGAGCCGCGACCGCTCGCAGCCGCCCGTCGGATCCCTTGTCGTCCTCCGGCTCTGGGAGCGGTTCCGGGACGATTGGTTCGTGCGTGAGATCTTCCCCGCGCTTTATCGCTGGAACACGTGGTTTTACGAGCACCGGACGCTCGGCGACGGCACGATGTGCTGGGGATCGGTAAATTTTGCGCCGAAGAACGGCCGGTATTTTGAAGTCAACAGCACCGGCGACCTGCAGGGCGCGAAATTCGAGTCCGGCCTGGACAATTCGCCGATGTACGACGGCGCGGTGTTCGATGAAGCGCACGGGTGGATGCTCCTCTCCGATGTCGGGCTGACGGGCCTCTATATCGAGGACTGCCGCTGCCTGATTCGTCTGGCGGAGATCGCCGGTGAGGACGGCAAGGTCCCCGTGCTCCGGGAGCGGATGATGGCGGCCGAGGCGGCGATGGCGACCCTCTGGAATCCGGACTCCGGGATCTACGAAAACCGGGACGCCGTGACGGGGCAGTTCTCACACCGCATCTCCCCGACGAACCTGTACAGCCTGTTTTCCTCCCGCGTGACGGCGGAACAGAAGCGGTCCATGGCGGAGAAGTACCTCCTCGATCCGGATGAACTCGGCGGGGAATACATGCTCCCGTCGATCTCGCGCCGCGATCCGGCCTATCCGGATCAGGACTACTGGCGCGGGCGGATCTGGGCGCCGATGAACTATCTCGTCTACGAAGCCCTCTCGGAGGCGGGCATGGAGGAGGAGATGCGGATCCTCGCCGCGTCTTCCCGGAAGCTCCTTCTGAAGGAATGGAACGAGCACGGCCACGTCCACGAGAATTACAACGGCACGACGGGCGAGGGCTGCGACAAGCCGAACAGCAACAATTTCTATCACTGGGGCGGCCTGCTCGGCTATATCGCCGTCATGCAGGCGAAAAAGGATGGGCAGAACATTTGAATCAGAACCGACGGCGGGATCGCATGACCCCGCCGTTTTATGCTCTTCGTAACCGTGCCGCACTCCCAATTTCGTCTTGACGGCGGAGTCGAGACTGTGCTATAATAAAGCAAACTTAAGAATGCCCGCAGGCGGGACGGATCGCGTCCGGAGCCTGCGAAAGGAGAGAATCCATGCAGAAAAAATGGGATGTTTTCGTGTACGGGGACGTGAATATCGACCTCGTCGTGCCGGGCGTCGAATGCCTTCCCGATCCGGGGACCGAGGTCGACGTGCCGGTGATGGAGACCTTCGTCGGCGGCGGCGCGGCCCTCTTCGCGCTCGGGATCGCCAAGCTCGGCCTCACCCCCGTCTTTCAGGGGAGCATCGGACGGGACATGTACGGCGTCTACATCCGGAAGCTCTTCCGGGAGCTCGGCGTGGACGACAGTCTGCTCGCGGATCACGGGACAAAAAAGACCGGGATCTCGATTAGCTTCACGACGGAGCGCGACCGCTGCTTTCTGACCTACCGCGGGACAAACGAGGGGCTCTCGCTCAAAAACATGAACCTCGATGCCCTCCAGAATGCGCGTCACGTGCACGTCACGGGCTACGAAGGCACGGCGAACCATGCGGAATACTATGACATGCTGAAAAAGATCAAGGATCTCGGCGGCGTGACGGTCTCCTTCGACGTGGGCTGGGACGGCTCGGGCGTATGGTATGAGGGCATCTTCGATCTGCTCCCGATGATCGACGTGCTCTTCATGAACGAGACCGAATGTCTGCACTACACCCGCGAGGCGGACGCGGAAACGGGAGCGAAAAAGCTCGCCGAAGGCGCCGGCATGGCGGTCATCAAGCTCGGAAAAGCGGGCTCGATGGCGGTGAAGGACGGACGGGTCTTCCGCGCGCCCGGGTATCGGGTCGAGGCGGTCGACACCACCGGCGCGGGCGATTCGTTCAACGCAGGCTTCGTCGCGGGATTCCTCCGCGGACTGCCCATGGAAGACTGCCTGCGATACGGGAACGGCTGCGGCGCGCTCTCCGTCACAAAGCTCGGCGGGAACACCGGATTCCCGCGGCGGGACGAACTCGAAGACTTCATCCGGAATCGCGAAGCGTGAGAGAAAAGGAGGATTGTTCCATGAAAATCGGCGTACTCGGCGGCGCGGGCGTCCGCACGGTCATCTTTATCAACGGTCTGTTGAAACGCTACCGGAAACTGCACATCGACGAGGTCGTGCTCTACGATATCGATTTTAAAAAGCTTGCGATCATTGGCAAGCTCTGCCGTCACGTCGTGGCGCGCGAGGGCTGCGATCTCGTCGTGCGGGAAGTCTATGACGCTGTCGACGCGATCCGCGGGATGGATTACATCGTCACGACCCTGCGCGTCGGCGGGGATCATTCCCGGGTGATCGACGAGACGGTCGCCCTCCGAAACGGTGTGATCGGGCAGGAGACCACCGGCGTCGGCGGCTTCTCCATGGCGGTCCGCACGATCCCCGTGCTCCTCGACTACTGCCAGCTGATCGCGGAGTACGCACCCGACGCCTGGATCTTCAACTTCACCAACCCATCCGGGCTCGTGACGCAGGCTCTGCACAGCGCGGGCTGTCACCGCGTGATCGGGATCTGCGACGCGCCGAGCAGCATGAAATACCGCATGGCGCAATACCTCGGCGTGACGGAAGAGGAGCTCTACGTCGAATTCTTCGGCCTCAACCACCTCTCGTGGATCAGAAGCGTAGAGGTCCGGGGCGAGGAGATCATGCCGAAGCTGATTGGGGACGACGATTTTCTTGCCTCGATCCAGGAACTCGAGATCTTCGATCCCGCCGTCATCCGGGATACCGGGATGCTGCCGAACGAATACCTGTATTATTACTACCACCGCGAAAAGGCGCTCGCCAATATCCAGAAATCCGAGATGACCCGCGGCCAGACCATCGAGCAGGTCAACCTCGCGATGATGAAGGAACTCGGGGAGATGGACATCGACGCCGATCCCGAAGGAGCCCTCCAGATCTTCCTCTGGTACATGCAGCTCAGGGAGAACAGCTATATGTCGATCGAATCCGGATCGGCGAACCGTCCGCTGCTCGAGAAGGGAACGCTCTCGGTCCCGGAGGGGATGGGGTACGCGGGCGTCATGCTCGACTGCATCGAAGGCATGCAGAGCGAAGAGGGCCGGACCCTCGTGCTCAGCGTGCTGAACCGGGGCGCGATCCCCTTCCTCTGCGACGAAGACGTGGTCGAGGTGACCTGCCGCGTTTCGAAGAACGGCATCGAGCCCGTGAAGCAGACATCCGTCCCCGCGATGTGCGAGATGTATATCCGCCTCATCAAGTATTACGAACGCAAAAGCGTCGAGGCGGTTCTCGACGGCGACGAGGATAAGGCCGTCGAAGCGCTGATGCTGCATCCGCTCGTCAACTCCTATTCGCTGGCGAAAAAGCTGATCGCCGATTACAACGAAGCCTACGGCGCGCCGATCCTCGGCGGGCGGGCGTGAGAAAAGAGGACCCGACATGAAACAACTCTATGAGGTCGAGGGGAAGCTGATGCGCGGCTTCGTAGGCCAGATCACCTACACGATCTGCCTCGAGGAGCCCCTCCGGACGCTGGACATCCATTTCTCCTTCGATGCGGACAAGCGCACCTACCGCCCCGAGGACGTCACGGACGCCCTGATCCGTGACACTATCGACACCTGCCGCCGCAATTACGATCTCGAAATCACCGAGGAGCGCGCGCCGCAGATCATTCTCGGCGACATGAAGACCGAGATCCACACCCTCGCGACCTTGAACGACGAATTCCTCGGCTGCATCCACAAGCAGCTCACGGACCGCCACATGCGCTACGACGGCGATACGGCCTCCGAGGGCTGCATCCCGCGGGCGTCGTTCGAGGGCGTTCTCAAGGTAACGGTGCTCGTCTTCAACGTCATCAAGGACGATACGCATTACCGCCTGTGCGTGAGCGGCGGGGAAGGGGGCGAATGAGATGTTCAAACGGTATGAACTCCACAATCACACCACCGAATCCGATGCGGGGATCACCTGCCGCGAGCTGATCGATCACATGCTGGCGGACGGCGTCGACTGCTTCGCCATAACCGACCACAACACCGTCTCCGGCCAGCCGATCATCCGAAAGATCCTCGCGGAAGAACATCTTCCGATCGCCTGTGCCTACGGCATGGAGTACACGACCTATTTTGGCCACATCGTCTGCCCGGTGCTCGAAGAGTACGTCCCGTGGGATTCGATCAACAAAAAGAAGCCCGAACTCCTCTTTGCAGCCGCCAAGCGCGCGGGAGCCGTCACGGGCGTCGCGCATCCCTTCTCCTACGGCGATCCGTTCGCGCGGGGCTGCCGCTTTGAGATGGAAATCACCGATTTCCGGGACGTCGACTACATCGAGATCATCAACAACCCCGAACCGCTTCACGAGGTCAATGAGCCGGGCATCCTCTGGTGGGAATCCCTCGTGCTCTCCGGCGTGAAAGTGGCGGCCTGCGCGGGGATGGATCTGCACGGGCTCGACAGCATGGCCATGAAATTCGCGACCTATGCCGAAGGAGAGCCGGGCGGCGATCCCGTCGGGGAGCTCAAAGCCGCCGTGGCGTCGGGACGCACGTGGGTGTCGAAGGGCATGCTCGTCGCCTGGGAAAAGACGGGGGACAGAGTCCGCTTCACGCTCGTCGACGCGAAAAAGCCCGGCTTCGTCCCGTCGGACACCTATACCCTGACGCTCAAGACGAAGGACGGCGAATGCGCGTATGACATCACCGCCGGATCGGCGGACGTGCCGCTCTGTGCAATCGGCGAGGCCGCGGTCCCGAAGCTCTACGGCGGTGAAGTGATCCTCGAAAACCTGCTCTGCGTCGCGCCGGTGATCCGCGCGGCATGCCTGTGAAGGAGACGCCATGAACGAGGGATATTTTGACGGCTCGATGCCGCGCGCCGTGCTCGAATACTACCTCGCCCATGCCGCGACGGCGCAGTGGATCTATCTCAGCGACACGCTCGACGACGATATCCGCGTGATCCTTCGCGCCGGGATCAAGTTCCTCGGCCGTGCCAGCGGGATCTGGAAAGCCGAGATGCCCGACGAAGAACATTTCGCTCGGTCCCGCGAGGCGGCGGAGAAGATCCACGCGGCGGACCCCGAGATCATCCTCCAGGCCTGCATCTTCGAGGCGGTTTACCGGGAGGATCTCGAATCGACGAAGATCCCCGCGCGGGTATTCGAGGCCTTCGGGTTAGAGCCGGAGGACCGCTGCTTCTCGTACGACGACTGCGTCCTCACACCCGGCGGACACATGCCGGACATCGCGAAGACCGAGACCCAGATGTGGTTCTACTACCGCGGGATCTCGTATATCGACTGCGGCTACGAGGCCTTCCACATGGGGCAGATCCACCTGTACACCGCCCGCGACCGGGGATACCGCGCCATCGGACGGGTGCTCGGGATGCTCCGCGACTACGGGAAAATCCATGCCCGGCGGCACAAGGTGATCTTCGACGCGCATTCGCACTCCCTTGTCGTGAACGGCGTGAGCCTGCTCGACTACAACGCCATGCCCTTCACCCGCTATCCCGTGCTGGACCGTCCGGGCGAGCGCCTGGTCCTCGTGCGCGAGGGGAAATCCGGCGGCGGGATCTCTCCGGAGGGCGTGTATGAAAAGGCGCTCCCGTTCCTGAACGAATACGATAACTGGGGCGGAAAGGATCTCTGGGCGCACCGGTACCTGACGACCGAGGAGCGCGCGTGGGCCCAATGGTGGGGTTACGACCAGATCGCATGGTTCGCCTCGCAGGAGGAGGCGGCGCGGAACACCTTCCTCGATTATACCTTCAAATGGACCGCGGTGAACAATCCGGACGCCTATTTCGCCTTCCCTCTCCGCCGGCCCCTCGTCAGCGGGGAGGAGGTCGAGGACTATCCGTTCTATAAGCTCAACAATCGCTCGGACGCCTGCCCCGACGGATTTTCGCAGGAGGACGAGGCGGTCCGGCTGCTCCGGGAGGGGTATGGGAAATATCGCGCGATGGCGAATCCGTCCGATCTGCTCGATTTCGGCGGACGCGATGTCGATGATCCCGAGACCGGGGTGCGCCTGCCCGAGAAGGTCGTGCTTTACGGTTCCTTCCAGCCGTATGTCGGCGCGATCGCGAACGATTCCAACAGCGAGATCACCCGGATGTACTACGTCGGGGACGGCAGGTACGCGCTCGCCTTCGTCATGCCGTATGCCGGGGAATACGATTTCGGCATCTCGACCTGGGGGACCCTCTCGGCCTGTGTCTGCGAAAGCGGCGGATATCCCTATTCCGGATCGGGCGGCAAGAGCAAGCTGGAAATCCCGCACGACAACGCCGTCATTCGGATCACCTTTGCCTACATGACGAACGAAATCACGGTCGACGTGATGTGATATAGAACCGCAAGGAGGACAGCGCATGAACATTCCGAGACCCGAATATCCCCGTCCGCAGTTCGTCCGCGATACCTGGAAGAACCTCAACGGGACCTGGGATTTTCTCTTTGACTTCGGCAACTCCGGCCGCGACCGGGGGCTTTGGAAGGACGAAGCCTTCGACGCGGCGCGGGATGCCTCACCGTTTCCCGTGTCGATTACGGTGCCGTTCTGTCCGGAAAGCCGGCTCTCCGGGATCGGCTACACCGACTGGATCGCTGCCGTCTGGTATCGCCGGACCTTCACCCTCGACGGTGCGGAGGCAGCCGGCCGGATCCTGCTCCACTTCGGCGCGGTCGATTATCACGCCGTCGTGTGGATCAACGGACAAAAAGCCGGCGAACATACAGGCGGGTATTCGTCCTTCGCCTTCGATATCACCGCTCTCGTGAAGCCGGGGGAAAACACCGTCACCCTGTGGGCGGAGGACAACAACCGCAGCGGCACCCAGCCCTACGGCAAGCAGTCGATGCGCTATCAGAGCTACGGATGCAGCTACACCCGGACGACCGGGATCTGGCAGACCGTCTGGCTCGAATTCACGCCGAAGGACGCGATCTCCCACGCGAAGATCACCCCGGTCGTCCCGAACCGCGCGGTCCTCGTCGACGCGGAGGTCACGGGCGGAAAAACCGTCACGGCGGAGGCGTTCTATGCGGGGCGGCCCGTCGGCTGCGCGTCTACGGATATAGCGGGAGGACGCGCGCATCTCGAGATCCCGCTCGCCGAGCTGCACCTCTGGGACGTCGGCCAGCCGGAGCTCTATGACCTCGTCCTGACGCTCGACGGCGGCGATACCCTGAAGAGCTATTTCGGCATGCGGACCGTCGAGGTGAAAAAGGACGGCTTCTATCTCAACGGTCGCCCGGTCTTTCTGCGCACCGTGCTTGATCAGGGCTTCAATCCCGAGGGCATCTACACCGCGCCGGACGACGATTTCCTGCGCCGGGATATCGAGCTCTCGATGGATCTCGGCATGAACGGCGCGCGCCTGCATCAGCGGGTCTTCGAGGAACGGACGCTTTACTGGGCGGACCGGCTCGGGTATCTCGTCTGGGGCGAATACGCCGACGGCCACCGCCTGAACGACGCGGAGGGGATCGCCTCCTTCCTGCCCGAATGGATGGAGACCGTGCGCCGCGACTACTCCCACCCGTCGATCATCGGCTGGTGCCCGGAGAACGAGTCCTACTGGGCGCACGACGTCAACCCGATCTGCCAGCGCGTGTATTACGCCGTGACGAAGGAGATGGATCCGACGCGGCCGTGCATCGATTCCTCCGGCGGCGTGCACTATGTGACGGACATGTACGACATCCACGACTACGAGCAGGATCCGGCAAAGCTCAAGGCAAGCCTCGACAAAATGCGCGACGATCCGTCCTACGTCCACAATCCGATCCATCAGGAACAGCTGCGCCAGAACATCTACGAGGGTCAGCCCGTGTGGGTGTCCGAGTACGGCGGAACATTCTGGAATCCCGACGAGCCGGGCGGCTGGGGATACGGCAACGCGCCGAAGACCGAGGAGGAGTTCGCCGCGCGGTATGCCGGCCTGACGGGTGTGCTGATCGACAATCCGCGGATCTGCGGCTTCTGCTATACCCAGCTCACGGACGTGGAGCAGGAGCAGAACGGGCTGTACAAATACGACCGGAGCCGGAAGTTCTCCGACGCGGTCTATGACGCCATCCGCGAGGCAAACGTCCGCCGCGCCGCGATGGAAAAGGATCCCGAATAAGCTCTTCAAGCGCAAAAAGGCGCGGACCCATGCGGATCCGCGCTTTTCGATTTGATTGGATTTGTCTGGCAGGTTATTCCTCGTCCTCCCGCACGGCGCGCAGCTTCTTCCCGGAATAGTCCGCCGCGACGGTCTCTCCCGGTTTCAGGATCAGGAATTCTTCGTCGTTCCACGTGCCGTCCGTCATCATCCGGAGCATCCGGTTGTCGCCCGTGATCTCGCGCAGCTGCCAGCCCTTCCGGTCGGCTTCGGTCTTCGCGCGCCGCAGATTGCCCGGAGAATCGTGGACGTCCGAATGGATGTATCCGAGGGTCGAGTAGTTCTTTTCCCAGCTGGATTCGACCTCGATAAGATAGTCCGCGTTGTCCTCGCCGAAGCGCTCCGCATATTCGAGCCATCTGCGGCGTTTGAAGTCGTCGCTGTCGAAGAGACGTCCGCTCTGCTCGAGCCATCCGCTGTTGAGCCAGTACGCGCCGTGGGCTTCGGAGAATTCCTTCAGATACTTCTCCTGCGAACCCATGAAGAGCGCGATGCAGTCGTCCGTGCGCGGGATGACGATCGGGATGTCGCGGCAGCGGATCCCGACGACCGCCTTGGAACAGAGTCCGTAGCCGAGGACGATGGCATCCGGACGGTGTTCGAGCTCCCCGGTTTCCATCTGACGGTACAGCTCATCCACCGCGCCGATGAGACGCGCCGTGAGCGCTTCGGGGGTGTTGTGCAGCCCGCGTCCCACCCATGTCAGATCGATCTGGTTTTCGCTCGTCGCCGCCAGATAGCTGAGCTCGCGCAGGAAGATCCGGCAGGCGATGATGTGGATGCGCACGCCTCAGTCCTCCCGGAACAGCATCGGAAGGAAGTCCCGGATGCACCGCCGCCACACGCTCCAGTCGTGACCGCCGGGGAAGGTGCGCCGGACGGTTTTCACGGGCTTGTCCGCAAGGAGCGTGTCGTCCCGCTCGAAGCTCGCAAAGAACTGGTCCTCGGTCCCCATTGCGCGGTAGAAGACGCGGAAGGACTCATTGAAGACGTCGGGCGTGTCGAGCAGGGCAAGGTGCGGCTCTTTTGCGCCTGCGCGCGGGAAGCTGAGGAAGCCGCTGAAAAGGCCCGCGTAGCCGAAGAGATCGGGGTGGGAGAGGGTGGTCGTGCTCGTCTGATAGCTGCCCATGCTCAGCCCCGCCATCGCCCGGCTCCACTTGTCCCCCCGGACGGGGAAGCGTGCCTCGATGAAGGGGATGAGATCGGTGAGCAGGAATTCCGGGAACAGGGCGCGGCCCATCGGATCCCGGCCCGGCGCGCGCATCATGCCGTTTGCCATGACGATGAGCATCTCCTCCATCTTTCCCTCGGCGAGGAGGCGGTCCGCGATCCGCCCGACATGTCCCTGATGGACCCATCCGGTTTCGTTTTCGCCGTATCCGTGCTGGAGATAGAGGACGGGATAGCGCTTCGAGGGATCAAAAGAGGCGGGCGTCCAGACGAGCGCAATCTCGTGCTTGCCCGTGACCGTCGAGGGGACATAGAGCCGGGTCACGGCGCCGTGGGGAACGCCGTCGAGTAGATCCCAGTCCTCCTCGCCGGGGACGGGAACATCCACGAAGTTCATCGGGCGGCAGCAGCCGTAGCCGATCGGGAGATACGGATCGAGGACATCCGCGCCGTCGATTTTGAGAAAGAAATACTTGAATCCCCGGCCGAGGTCGACGTTCCCCTCCCACATGCCGTCGGAGGCGCGGGACAGCTCGGTGACGGAGCCGAACTGGTCGATCGCGACGGAGCCGGCGTTCGGGGCCTTGAGGCGGAAGAAGACGGTGCCGTCCGGGTTGAAGCGGAAGCATTGATCTCCGTCGCGGCCGGGTTCTCCGGCGTAGGGGTCGAAGGAGACGGCGGTATCGAGCGGAAGGTACGGATTGGACATGGGGTGCTCCTTTCTGTCTGTGCGGTTTCAGACCGCATGTTGGGGCATGGCTGTTCGTTCGCCTCTATTATATACCGGATTGCGGGGAAAATCAACGGGGAATTGCCGCATTGCGGGGCATCTATGGCAAAATGGGGCAAAAAACACGGATCGCGATGTTTTGTCGGCAATTCTGTTGACTTTGTCCGCGCGGGACGCTACAATAGAGAAAGAATCGGAAACACGGAAAAGGGGGGACGAGGACGGTGAGAAGACGATTGTGCGGTCTTTTGGCTGCCCTTCTGCTGGTGCTCGCGTGCTGCGGCAAGACGGAACCGACGGGAGAATCCGGATCGGAGCCCTCCCCGCTCGTTCAGGAATCGGAGGAGACGGATATGCGTGCGGAAACCGAGGCAATTCTCCCGGAGACGGAGCCAGAGGAGGAAGCTCCCGCCCCGCCCGAGCCCGAGAAAAAGCCCGCCGCCGTCAAGCGGACCGTCTACGTCGAGGTCTTTGACTTTGACGAGGCGGCGAAGTCGGCGCATCAGGTTGCGGAAGGCGAGGTTTACGGCGTGCGGTGCCGGGTCACGGCTCCCTTCGACCGCTTCTCGTTCTGTGTGCCGACCTGGACCCAGAAAACCTCATCGGCGACCCTCGCGCTTTATATCTGGAACGACGACTGGGACGCCATGCTCGCCGAAGGTCCCGTCGCGAGCGAACGCTTCGAGAACCTCGTCGACTGCGCGGAAGATTCCGTAACTTTTGAGGAGATGCCGCCTGGCGACTACCTCTTCGCGATCCAGGACACGCAGGGCCCGGCGGGAACGTGGGTCTTCCCCGGGAACGTGTCGAAGGGCTTCATCTTCAACAGCGGCCTCTTCTCCGAAGGGGACCTGCAATTGGAAATCGGATTCAGAGAAACGAAAGACGATTATTTTGAGGAGGTCAGCATGACAACGGAAATCGACGGACTGCACACCCCGCCACCGGAAGCCGAACTTCCGGCGGATCACATCCTCGTCACGCGTGACGCCATGCCCGATACCTGGGCGGCGATCGACGGACTCGGACGCACGGTCTCGGGCAACGCGGAAGCAGGGGACCCGAAGGACGACAAGATCGTCGCGATGTTCTACTGGGACTGGCACAACACGGACGACGGCGCGCCGCTCAACGTGACAGAGTTCATGAAGGAGCACCCGGAGGCGCAGAACGATTACAAAAATCCCGCCTGGCCGACCGGCGGGACGCGGTACTTCTGGGATGAGCCCGTCTATGGCTACTACCTCACGACCGACGAATGGGTGATCCGGCGTCAGGCCGAGCTCCTCGCGGCAGCCGGCGTGGATGTCATCTTCATGGACAACACCAACGGCACCTTCACGTGGCGCAACAGCTATCAGAAGATCTACAAGGTCTTCGAGGAGGCGAAAGCAGACGGCGTGAACGTGCCGAAGATCTCCTTCATGCTGCCGTTCGCCGCCGGATCGGACACCGCGGAACAGCTCAAATCGCTCTACACCGACATCTACCGCCCGGGGAAATATCAGGATCTCTGGTTCTACCTCGACGGCAAGCCGATGCTGATGGCGTACCGGTCCTCCCTGACGCATCCGAAGACCGATCCGCTGGAAAAAGAGATCTGGAATTTCTTCACCTTCCGCGCGGGCGAACCCGTCTACAACGCGGCAGATTACCATGCGAAAAAGGAAGGGACCGAGCGCTGGGGCTGGCTCTCCACGACGCCGCAGGCCCTGTATTATAACGCCGCCGATCCGGATCAGGTCGAGATGACGACCGTCGGGGTCGCGCAGAACTGGTCCGCCGAAAAGGGCCTGACCGCGATGAACGGCGAGCGCATCTTCGGGCGGCACTACACCTCGGATGGCTATGACACCCGTCCGGACGCGAAGCTCTGGGGCGCGAACTTCGACGAGCAGTGGGAGTTTGCGATCTCGAAGGATCCGCGGATCGTCTTCGTCACCGGCTGGAACGAATGGAACGCCGGACGGTACGAATCCTGGCCGCCGACCGCTGCCGCCGTCGAGAACGCCTTCCCGGACGAGTTCGACGAAACGTACAGCCGCGACATCGAGCCGACGCGCGGGGATCTGAAGGACCACTACTATTACCAGCTCGTCGATTGGGTGCGGAAGTTCAAGGGCGCGCGGGAAGTGCCCCTCGCCTCCGCGCCGAAGAGCATCGACATGAACGCCGATCCCGCCGTCGAATGGGCGGACGTCGGACCGGAATTCATCGCCTATCCGCACAACACCGGCGACCGGGATGCGGCGGCTTACGGCGGTGTCCGGCTGACCGACACGAGCGGACGGAACGATATCGTCGGCGCAAAGATCGCGCGGGACGGGGCGAATTTCTGGTTTCTTGTCGAATGCGCGGCGGACATCACCCCCTGCACTGATCCGAACTGGATGCGGCTCTATATCCGCACCGAAGGCAAGGGCTGGGAGAGTTTTGACTACATCGTCAACAAGACCTCACCCTCGGCGGATAAAGCCGCGGTGGAACGCTTCACGGGCGAAGGATTCGAGACGGAAGCCGTCGGTGAGGCGGATTACAAAGTCACGGGGCGTACTCTCGTGATCCGGATCCCGTGCGCGATGCTCGGATTATCGGACACGGAGGAAGGGCTTTGTTTCAAGTGTAGCGACAACGTGGAAGACGGCGACATTCTGAATTTCTATACGCAGGGCGACACAGCCCCCACCGGACGGTTTGTGTACGTCTACCGGGTCGGATAAGGTCCCGTTTCGGATCAAGCACTTTTGGATCGGAGGTTTCAAACATGAAAAAGCGTATCCTTTCTCTCCTGCTCGCCGTGCTTCTTTTGACGGCATTCCCCGCCTGCGCGTCGCAGGAGACGCAGAACCCGTCGCAGGATCCCGCCTCGGACGGCAGCTCTCCTGCCGGACAGACGGATGCCGAGCCAGAGCCGGAACCGGACAAATTCGACTACGCCCGGCAGAAATACGAGGAAATTGCAGGGACGGACTATGAGGGCGAGGATTTCGGCATCACGGCCCAGGCGGCGACCGGCAACTCCGAGAAGGAGATCTGGGTCGAAGAGCTGACGGGCGACGTGGTCAACGACGCAGTCTACAACCGGAATCTCGCCATCGACGAGCGGTTCAACTGCTCGATCTCGCTCACGCCCGGCGACGTGAACGGCATCGTGCGGCAGGCCGTGACCTCGGGGGATGTGAGCTACAAGCTCGCGTTCCCGAACATGGCGACGGCGGCTTCCATGGCGCAGGCCGGATATCTCATGAACTACATGAACCTCGACAACCTGAACCTCACCGACGCGTGGTGGGACCAGGGGACGCTCGCCATGCAGATCTGCGGCAAGGTCTTCTTCATGAACGGCGACATCAACTATCTCGACAACGACGTCACCTATATCCAGCTCTTCAACAAGCAGCTGATCGCGGATATGGGCCTTGAAGTCCCTTATGATCTCGTGCGGGAAGGGAAGTGGACCATCGACGCCTTCCGCGGGATGTGCCTGAACGTGACGACCGACCTCGACGGCGACGGCAAGTACACGGACAAGGACCGCTACGGCTACGTCACGACGAGCGAAGGTCCCTGCACGTTCTTCTACGGCTCCGGACTGACGCTCATCTCATACGACGCGGACGGCATTCCGGTCCTCGACGTCGACATGGACAAGACGGTCGCGACGCTCGAGAAGGTCGTGCGGATCGTCTCGGAGGACAACATCACGCGCATCCCGTCCGACGTCGCCGTCGGCAAGGCGATGTTCATGGAGGACCGCGTCCTGTTCTACGGCGAGGTGCTCAGCTACATCGTGAACGTCCGCGACATGGAGACGGCGTTCGGCGTGCTCCCGATCCCGAAGTACGACGAAGCACAGGACAAGTATTACACCTACTGCAACGCGATCTCCTCGACGGCCTGCGTCCCGCGGATCCCGGCGGATCTCGGCATGATTACCGCGGTCCTCGAAGGCATGGCGATCCAGTCCTTCATCCAGGTGACGCCCGCGTACTATGACATCGCGCTCACGCGGAAATATGCCCGCGACGACCAGTCCGCCGAGATGCTCGACATCGCGCTCGCCTACCGTGTCTATGACATCGGGCGGTTCTATTCCCAGCTCGGCATCGGCAGCATCTTCCAGACCCTCGCGGCGAAGGGCTCGACGGACTTTGCCTCCTCGTTTGCGAAGCAGGAAAAGGCCGCGAACAAGATGCTCGACAAACTTCTCCGTGACTTTGAAGGGATCGACTGATCCCGCGTGGAACGGACAGCGGAGGCATGACATGAAAAACGAAATCCACATGCTGCAGTCGACGGTCGACACGATCTGCAACAGCTTTCTCATCACCACCGAAGACGGGAAAGTGATCGCCATCGACGGCGGATACGAAAAGGAAACCGATCATTTTCTCGATTACCTGAGAAAACTGACCACTCAGGAGTGTCCGCGCATCGACGCGTGGTTCCTGACCCATCCGCACGATGACCACGTGAACAATTTCTTCGAGATCATGGAGCACCGCCCGGATGCCGCCGACGTCGGCACGGTGTACCTCAATTTCCCCTCGAAGGGCTTTTTCGAGGGAGCTGTCGGCCGGGACGATTCCGCAGCCGGGACCATGGAGGACTTCTACCGCGTTCTGCCGCGCTTTGCCGACCGGATGCGTATTCTCTCGGGCGGCGACGTCCTCGATATCGGCGCGGCGCACATCCGCGTGCTCTACTCGCAGGACTTCGCCATCAAGAACTGCAACAACGCCTCGCTCGTCTTCCGCATGGATCTCGGTCACCGCAGCGCGCTCTTCACCGGGGACTGCGGCGTCGAGGCGGGGGAGAAGATCCTGCGTCTCTGGGGGGACAGCGGGATCCTTGACTGCGATATCTGCCAGATGGCGCATCACGGGCAGAACGGCTGCGCGCGCTCCTTCTATGAAGCCGTGAAGCCGGAGGTTTGTCTCTGGCCGACGCCCTCGTGGCTCTGGACGAACAACGATGGGACCGGGCCCTACCGGACACTCGAGGTGAGACAGTGGATGGATGAGCTCGGCGTGAAGGTCAATCTCGTCAACAAGGACGGCGATCAGGTCATCTCTATGGACTGATCCCCCATAAGCAACAGGAAAACAGCCCGATCATACGGTTGAAGCACCGCGGTCGGGCTGCTTTTGTGTCAAATGATTCGGCAAACCGGACAATGGATCTCCGACGTGGCCTGACGGGATTACTTCTTCTTCGCTTCGTCGACGAAGGCCTGCGGGATCGCTTCGGCGTTCGAGACGACGACACAGCACCGGGCGGCGGCAAAGCGGATAGCGGCGGCGATGTCCCCATGCTGCATATAGTGATGCAGGAAGGACGCGCCGTAGCAGTCCCCTGCGCCGACCGTGGAGACGACGGACACGCGGTCCGGCTTGCCCGAGAAATATGCGGTCCCGTCCCGGTAGTCATAGACCGCCGAGCCGTCCGCGCCGAGGGTGTAAACAAGGAGATGCACGTTCGGGAACGCCTCGTGCACGGCCTGATCGAACGGGAGGGCGGCGTCGGTCAGGCCGCAGTCGGAGAAGAAATGCGCCTCCTCTTCGCTGACCTTCGCAATGGTCGCGTACTCCATGCAGAGGGCGAGGGAATCGCGGTCCCAGCAGCCCTCGCGGATGTTCACGTCGCAGAAGATCTCGGGAAAAGAGACCTTCTCGAGGATCGCGCGGACCGATGCCCGGGAGGTCGGGCTGCGCTGGGAGAGCGTGTTGAAGTAGAAGACGTCGAATCCGGCTCTCCCGATCGCGTCGAGCGTCTTCTCATCCGTGCGGATATCGTCGTACGCAACGTCCGTGAGCACGCGGTAGGAGGGGATGCCTTCCTCGCCGAGCGTGACGATGCACTGACCGGTCGGGCGGTCCGAGAGCTGGAAGAAATCGTCGCGGACGCCGTATTCCCGGAGCATCGACGCCGCCCGTGTCCCGAGCTCGTCGCGGCCGAGTCCCGTGATGAAACAGGCGTCGTCGCCGAGCAGGGCCAGATTCGCGCAGAAATTGAGCGACGCGCCGCCGAGGGTGCTCTTGTCGGGATAAACGTCCCAGATCGTTTCTCCGAATACGAGGATTTTCATAAGTATGCGTTCCTTTCGCGTCAATAGGTCTGACCGCTCTCGACGGCCTGTTTCAGAAAGGCGAAGAAGGTGAACGGATCGAGCAGTTCGACGTTCGGGACGAGGCGCTTCAGCTCTTCAAAGATCCGGTCGTGATCCGACGGGCTGACGAGGATCGTGCGGAAGACGTGGAAATGTTTGTCCGGGTGCGCGTTCTTCATCCACGCCGCGGCGGCTTCTGCTGCTTTGATCGGATCGGTGTGCTCGACGGCGATGTCGCAGGTGTGCGGGATGAAGGGAACGCCGTTCACCACCGAGGCGGCATCCCCGGCTCCGAGATAGGCGACGCCCCCTTTTGCGAACCGGGCAAGATCGTATTTCTGGCGCGTGTCGAGGGGATGCGTGCCATTGATGACGAAGCCGATGAGAGAGAGATCGAACCGCTCGAAATACGGAAGATTGTGCGCGACATTGGCCTCCGCGCCGGAAGGCAGATCGGAGTGGATGCGCGGCGGATAAAGCAGGCGGGGATTGTTGTACCCCGCGCCGGAATCTCCCGCGGCGAAGTAATCCCGGTCCGTATAGTTCCGGTACACGTAGTCGAACGCCATCGGGATGCGGTCGGAGAGGTTCGGATTGAAGCACCACATCAGGGGATTCTTCCCGAGCAGCGGATCCTTCGCCCAGCGCGGGATGAAGCGCGCGGTCCATGCGGCGGCGTCATAATCTCCGACATAGAAGAGGATGTAGGTCTTCTGCGGATCGTAACCCCCGGCTGGCGGCGCGGGTCTGCGGTTCTCATAGCGCGGCGCGAGGGGATAATGCATCCAGACGGAGGCGTTGCCGAGTCCGCAGTATCCGACGGCGTCCGCGTCCTTCACGCAGTTGTAGGCGGAGAAGACCTCCGTCAGCTGCCATTCCGCTTCCACGGGTTCGTGACGTCCACGCCCGCCGTGGGTGGTGTATTTCACGTGCCACGGGTTGAAGCCGCAGACGGTCATGATCCGCTCTCCGCCGCTCTTCTCATACGCCGCCCGCAGGATGCGCTTCATCACGGCGAGATCGCAGCCGGGTGTCTGCTCCGGATCGTCCGAGGGCGCTTCGTCGTCGAACGCAAAGAGATCGAATACAAAAGCGCGCTTGGCGACGGCATAGTCCATGTTCGGCACGAAGGCGTTCCCGAGATCGGGATAATACGGACGGTCCGCTGCCCAGCTCATGCCGTCGAGCGTGAAGAAGAGCACGTCGTCCGCCGCCTTCTCCCCGCATCGGACGAGAGCCCAGACATAGGCGTCGCATTTTGCCGATCCGGTCGAAGGTTCCCCCGTCTGCCAAACGGTCCCCCGCCCGTCGAAGCGGCCTGTGAGATCGAGGCGCACGTCTGCCCCGGTCAGGGAGCGGATCCTCTCGAGCGTGCGGCTCCCGGAACGGACGGGGAGGAGCCCCTCGCATCCGCATACCGTGGTCGCGGCGTTGCAGGTCGCGGGAACGGCGGGATCCCAAAGGATCAGGCCGCGGGCGCGGATCTCGTCGGCATACCGGCGGAGCAGTTCGTCGAAGGTGTCGATCACCTCGATCGGCTCCTCTTCGAGGAAATTTCCCGGCGCGCGGCACCAGTCGAGCCAGAAGCGGTCGTGCTCCTCCCATTCGAGGAAGAGGACGGGCCGCGTGCGGTTCACCAGTCCCTCGAGACAGGCGGCAAAACGGTAGAGATCGTAGCGGAGGACGGTGTCGTCCCCGAGGGCATCGAGCGCGGGTTTCACAAGCAGGTTCAGCATATCTCCCCTCCCGGCAAGAACGAGGTTCTGCCTGTATTATACCGGAAAAGAACGCGCTTTGCAAGAGGTCTCCGGGATTCGCCCGCGCAAATCGCGTTCTGCCGAGAATTTACTTTTTGTTCACAAAAATCCGTCGGCCGGATCTGCCCGGGCGTGCACGGCGTGCTATAATAGACGCAGAAGGACATATCCGAAAGGAGCCTCCCATGCATCTCTACCGTTTTACCGTGCCGATGACGACCGCCTTTGACGCGCCGAACGGATCGGCTGCCATGACCCTTGAAGCGCGCCGTGCGGGCGACGGATTCACCCAGATCGTCCGGCTCTGGTCCGACGCGCACCCGGAACCCCTGATCCTGCAGGCCGCCGAAGTCCGGCCCGGCGCGTCCGCTGCCTTGCTGATCCACCCGTGGCGCGCGGAATTCTGGATCGACGGCCATCTCATGGACGAAGAATGGCCGGATGGAAAACTGCCCGCAGAAAAGATCCCCGTGCCGCGCTTTCAGGCCTTCGGCATCGCCGTGACGGCCGATCCCGATGCGGACGACCGGGCCAATCTCCCGCTTCGGGCGCCGGATTTTCACACCGACTGCGGCATCTCGGCGAACGACGGATCCCCGCGGGTGATCGGGCAGCTCATCTCCCAAAACGGCGAGAATCCTGCCGAGGGCTGGCGGCCGTCCGATCCCGGGGTTTTTGCCGGCGACTGCATGCCCTTCGCGGACACCGATCCCGACGGCGCCGAGCGCTATCACGTCCTCTATCTCAAGGACCGCCGCCACCACCGGAGCAAATGGCACAAGGGCGCGCATCAGTGGGCGCATCTCTCCACGCGGGACTTTCTGAACTGGGATCTGCATCCCCTCGCCGTGTCGATCGACGATCCCCGGGAGGGTTCGATCTGCACGGGGTCGTGGCTGAAAACCGGCGACGGGACGCATGTTCTCTACTACACCGTCCGCCAGATGGATTCCTCGCCCGCGCCGATCCTGCGCTCCGTGTCGGAGGACGGCATTCACTTCCGCCGCGATCCGGATTTCCGCTTCGTACTGAGCGAGCGGTATCACGGCCCGAGCGCGCGCGATCCGAAGGTCGTCCGGGCGGAGGACGGGTCGTGGCACATGTTCGTGACGACCTCGCTCATGACCGGGGATATGGCAGGCCGCGGATGCCTTGCGCATCTCGTGTCACAGGATGGCGCGGCGTGGCGGGAGACCGATCCGATCTATGTCTCGCCGGATGGGGATCAGCCCGAATGCTCGGACTACTTCGCGAAGGACGGATGGCATTATCTCATTTTCAGCCACCGCGGGCGCGGCGAGTACCGGATGTCGCGCGAGCCGTTCGCGGGCTGGATCGCGCCGGGGGATCCGGACATCCCCTGCGAGAGCGTGCCGAAGACGGCGCTCTGGAACGGACGCATCCTCTTCGCAGGCTTCTCGCGGATCGAGGGCTACGCCGGCACGCTGACCTTCACCGAGGCATGGCAGGAACCCGACGGCACGCTCCGGTTCTGAAAAACCATACGCCTCCCGCAAAACCGAAAACCGGACGATGCAAGATGCACCGCCCGGTTATTGTTTGGCTTCGGGTCATCGGTTCTCCGCCAGCCAGATCGACACGCGGGACTGGATCTTCTTCGCGCAGTCCTCCGCCGTGCCGACGCCGCCGAGGAAGGAGGAGATCTCCTCGCGGATGAGGGAGGACACCTCCCACGGCAGGCTTTCGTATGCAGGCGCGACCGGCGCGTCGAGGAAAGCGCGGACGCGGGCGATCTGCTCTTCGTCCGGCGGCTCCGCCTCATACGTGCCGTACATGCTCGACAGCCCCATCGACTTGATCGTCTGATCGATTGTATCGCGCACCTCTTCGAGCTCGTCCGGCGCGGCCGGCCACTGCATCCATCTTCCGGACGAAAAGTGCAGCATGAGGTGCTCCCGCATGGACTGTACGTCTGCGTCGAAGAGAGTCTTCAGCGAAGAGAAGCCGACGCCGTACATCCAGACCTGTTCGTTCTGCGAGCGGAAGGTCGAGCGGATGAACGCCCAGCATACGTCCGGATGTTCGGAGGTTTTCGTCACGACGAAGGTGTGCTCCGCGCTTAAGTTTGCACGGTGCAGCGGATCCTCGGACGGATAGCCGACGATCACGTAATCCGGATCGGCGAAGACGGACTCGAATTCCAGCGGTGTGCTGTCACCGGCGAGCGATCCGCTTGCGAGGGCGACCTTCCCTTCGAGATAGTACCTGCGCGGATCCATACCCGGAATGATGCGGCGCACCTCCGCCTCCGAGGGGAGGGCATCGAGAAACGCGAGGTAGCGCTGATAAAGCGGCGAATCGAACGAGCAGGTCCCGGCTGTCCGGTCTACGAACTGTTCCCCGATCATCGGGAGCGGATACTTCCCGCGCACGGCATTGGTTGTGAGAACCTGTTCCGCGGGCAGGCTCGCCGTGAAATCGAAGAAGGCGGAGAGATCCCACCCGTCCGCGTCGGCGTATCCGCGCAGAAGGGAAGTCGTCGAGAGCAGCGTGTGGAGGGAGAAATAGGGGGCGATGCCCCAGATCCCGCCGTCTCTGCCCCGAAAATAGGAGAGGACCGAGCCGAAGAGCGTCTCTTCATTCACGGTGTCGTCCGCGGCGAGATACGGCGTCAGATCGACGGTCAGGCCCTTGTCGCGGAGCGTCCGGATCGAGACCGAACCGTCATATCCGTAGACCATGTCCGGCGTGATGATCCCGTTCAGAATGTCGATCATCAGCTTCTGCTGGGCGTCCGTGTCGTAGATCGAATAGTCGAGAAGCGAAATCTCCGCCTCCAGGTGATCGCGGTTGAAACGCACGACCTCCGCCCGGATGTTGTCGTCCATGGTGCCGGCGAAGGCAAGCTGGAGCGGGATCACCTCTGCGGGAGCCTCGGTGTCCGACGGACGGTACAGCATCGGTTTGGAGACGGTTCGCTCGTTGGCCCAGCTGTTCGAGAGGAAGAGCAGCGCGTCCGGAGCGATGGCCAGCAGGAATTCATTGTGTTCCCCACCGGCCGTCACACCGCTGAGCGTGTGGATGATCCCCGAGGCGACGTAGTTCATGACGGGTTCCGCCGTCGGGCTGCCGTCTTCTCCGGTCACGAGGCGGGAAACGCCGTCCGCGGTGTCGAACCAGAGCGTCCCGTCGGGGGCGAAGGCGATGGTGCGCGTCCCGGCGTCGAGGGGGATCGCTTCGTCATAACTCCCCCGCTCCCGGTTCAGCTTTGCCGCGCCCCATCCGATATCCGCGCCGTAATTCGCGCACGCCCAGACCGCCCCGTCCGGATCGACGGCCATCGAGCTGATCCAGGTGCCCGCGCGGACCCGGTAGACCGATTGCAGATCCGCGCCGTACGCATAGGTGTCGCCGTTTGAGGTCATCCAGACCGTGCCGTCCCCGGCGATCGCCATGACCGAGGGAGACCATTCCGAGGGCATCTCCGGGAGGGACTCGAGCGCAGTATCGAGCGTGAGCGATCCGTCGGAGAGGTCCATGCGCATGAGCCGGTATGTGCGTTTTGCTTCGATCCAGCCGGAAACATACCAGAACGAGCGGTCATCGAACGCGCACGCGGAAAGATAGTCCGCGTCATCGAGAGGGATTGCAAGGGTCGAGAGAAGCTCTCCGTCCACGGAATAACGGAAGAGGGAATAATCGTAGACGGTGCCGTCGGCGCTCTGTTTCACCGCCGCAAAGAAAAGATCTCCCGCCGCGTCGAGATGCGCGCCGCCGAGGATAAGGGAATAATCGTCTGGGAACGGGAAGGGATCGGCGGCAAAGCGTTCGCCGGAGCCCGATGACTGCGCGGACAGTACCTCCACCGCGCCGTGCGTCGGGGTGTTCTCGGACTTGTGACACGCGGGCAGCACGAGCACAAAGAGCATGACAGCGGCGAGAAAAAGCGAAACCCGTCTCACGGGAAGCCCTCCTTCGGTAAGAATTGGTTAAAATCGGTAAGAATCGAAAAGAATCGGTCGGTTTGATTCCATTATACAAGACCGCGGGGATTCTGTCAAGCCCGGCGGCGTTTTATATTCTCCCGCACAAGCCAAAACCGGACGATACGAAACATACCGCCCGGTTTTATGGTTTTATACAGTTTTACGCAGCCTCATTCAAACAGTTCCGCCTGCATGGTCTTCCACACCTCGGCGACGAAATCCTCGGGGGACCTGCCCTCAAAGCACGACGTCCACAGCCCGTCGATGTGGAGGAGCTGCACGAGCCGCTCGAAACCGTAGGAATACGGTTCGTAATGATTCAGCAGCGTTCCGTGCGTTTCATACTGTTCGAGCAGACGTTCGGAGGGCGCGAGCTTTGCCGTAGAGTTGTATTTCGCGTAATCCGGGTAGACATAGGAGCAGGTCGGGAAGCTCTCGTCGCGGAGCAAGGTTTCCTCCGTCAGCGTATAAAGCAGTTTCTCCGCCGCGTCCTTGTTTTTCGACGCGCGGTTCATGAGGATCCAGCCGCCTCCCCGAATGTAAGACACCCTGGCGATGGACGGCATCGGCAGACGGTCGTATTTGTCGATCTCCCGCAGAATGGCGGACGGCGGGATCATCTCCCAGCGGATCAGAAGAACTTTGCCCTCCGGGATCGGGACGGCGTTGGTGTCCCGGATCACGCCGGTCTCTGTCAGCCGGACGAGACGCTTTTCCATCTCTTCCGCCTCGGCCCGCGCGATGGTCTCGTTGACAAGGCTCTGCGTGATCTCGCACATCAGATCCGTGAGAAGCGTCGTTTCGCAGAGGAATGGGTCGCCCTCCTTCCATGAGGCTGCGTAGTCCTCCGCCAGCCGGCAGAAATCATCGAAGGTCCAGTCGGCGGCACCGGAAAGATCGAGCCGATTCCCCGCCTCCGGATCGACGGCGATGATACCCGCGCTCGGCGCAAGACCGAAGGGCATCCCGAAGAGCTCGTCATCCGCTTTTTCATTCCGGCAGAACCGCTCGGCGTAGGGGAACATGCCCTCGAAACGGGCAATGAGATCCGGGTATTGATCCAGCGGTTCATACGCGCGGTTGGACAGGATCGCGCCGAGCAGGGAAGCGCCGTTCTGCCCGTTGATGAGGTAAAGGTCAAAATCGTCGTCACCCGCGAGCAGTTTGACGCGCACCTTCTGATCGTAGGTCTCGTAATTCAGTCTTTCGATCACAACGCCGGTGTCATACGCCTTCGCGAGGCGGATGAGAAGGGCTTTCATCCGTGCGTCGGCGCGCAGATCGTCGCAGAGGATTTTGAGAGATTTCGTCATGTCCGGGAGCGTCTCCGTCCAGACCGCTCCCGCCTGCGCGGAGAAAAGGCACGCGGTCCGTCCGCGCATGGTCAGCCGGTCAAAGCCCGTCATGAACCCCTTGCCGGGATAGGCAGGGTCCTCGGTCGCGGTGATATAGGCGGCTTCGTCCTTTGTCTTGCCGGTGTAACGGTAAAGGGTATAATACCACGCTTCTCCGACGGGGACCGCGCCGTCGGAGAGCATATAGATCGCCTCGTCGGACGGATCGGCGGCGTTCAGCGATACGCAGGACGCGAGATCGTCCGCGAAATCATATTGCAGCTTGTATTTGCCCGTCTTTGCGTCGACCGAGGCGGCAAAACTGCCGAACTTGGCGTTCATGTTCACACCGTCCGACCACACGAGCACGGCGAAATCGTCCCCCTTGTCCCGCCCCGCGAGGGACTTGACGACAAAGCGGTCGCCGTAGGGCTGGTATGCGGAGGGCACCTCCTCGGTCTTTCCGTTTTTCCTCTCCATCCGCACAAGGCGGTGTCCGCTGTTCAGGGGCACGGCGAAAACGGCATAATGCTCCGTCACGCACAGGCAGTCGACCGTCTCCTCCATCGGATACGAGAGGATTTCCGCCCCGTCTTTCGCGAATTCCCGGTAGACCCCGCCGCCCCAGACCGCGATGACGTCCCCGGAGACGGCGATCCTCTCCGCGTCACAGGCGGCGAAATCGGCGCGCGTCCCGTTCGCGTAGGTCTCCACCCGGTCCCCGGACGCGAGATAGATCACGTCGGCCAGAAAATCCGCGTCGAGGGGCACGATGAACTGCGGCGGGACGTCCGGGTCAGCCTGCTCGGGAGATGCGGACGGTGCGGGCTCGGCCAGCGAGACAAGCCCCGGCTCCGGCGATGGGACGGGTTCGGCTGCGGGCGGTTCCTTCCGGCATCCGGCCAGCGTCGAAAGGATTGCGATGGCGATGACGAGAGACAGTATGCGTGGTTTCATGGGGGCCTCCTTGGATTCGGAACGGGCAGACAAGTCTATTTGTCCTTGATCTGCTCCTATTATACAGGATGCCGGCGGCATTGTCAAGGTCTACGGTCTAAAAATAATAAATTTTTGGCAAGCCCGGTCAAATCCGAAAGAAAACGCGCAGCCCACTTGCCACGGACGCGCGGATGGTGTATAATAGGGAAAACCTCATCATATCGGAAAGGCAATCTCATGAAAAAGACAGTTCTTCGGAAATACGCGCGGCTGATCGCGGAGGCCGGCGTCAACGTACAGCACGGACAGGAGGTATTCATCGTCGCGGGGCTCGATCAGCCCGAATTCGTGCGGATGGTGGCGGAGGAGTGCTACAAGCTCGGCGCCTCCCGCGTCACGGTCGACTGGGATTACCAGCCGCTCGCGAAGGTGGACAACAGATACGCCGCCGTCGAGACCCTCGGCACGCTGACGGGCTATCAGAAGGCCCGCTGGGAACACTATCTCGAAAAGATCCCCTGCCGCATCTACCTCGATTCCGACGATCCGGACGGGCTCCGCGGCGTCGATCAGGACAAAATGCTCCGCGTCCAGCAGATGCGCTATCCGCAGATCAAGAGCTACCGTGACGCGCTGGAGAACAAGTACCAGTGGTGCATCGCCGCGGTCCCGGGTCCGGCATGGGCGAAGAAGCTCTTCCCGTCGCTCTCGAAGCATCAGGCGACGGAAAAGCTCTGGGAGGCGATCCTCTCGACGAGCCGCGTGACGGACGATCCGGTCGCCGCGTGGAAGGATCACAACGACGATCTTCATGCCCGGTGCGCGTATCTCAACAGCCTCGGCATCGAAAAGCTGCACTACACCGCCCAGAACGGCACGGACTTCACCGTCGGCATGATTCCCGAGGCGGAGTTCAAGGGCGGCGGCGACACGACCCTCGGCGGCGTCTTCTTCAACCCGAACATCCCGACCGAGGAGTGCTTCATCTCCCCGATGCGCGGGCAGGCGGAAGGGACCGTGGTCGCCTCCATGCCGCTCAGCCGCGACGGCCAGCTCATCGAAAACTTCCGGATCCGGTTCGAGGGAGGCCGAGCCGTCGAATGGCACGCGGAGCGGAATGAGCAGCTTCTCACGAACATCATCACGGCGGACGAAGGTGCGGCCTATCTCGGCGAATGCGCGCTCGTCCCGTTCGATTCCCCGATCCGGAATACCGGCCTCCTCTTTTACAACACCCTGTTCGACGAAAACGCCGCCTGCCATCTCGCGCTCGGTGCGGGCTTCGCCGATACGATCCGCAGCTTCGAGAACAAGACGCTCGAGGAGTGCCGTGCGCTCGGTGTCAACGATTCGATGGTCCACGTCGATTTCATGATCGGCACGGCGGACCTTGCGATCGACGCGATGACGAAAGACGGCGGGATTGTCCCTGTCTTCCGGAACGGCAACTGGGCGTTCTGAGAACGGAGAGGGACACGGCCATGAAGAAAGCACCTGCGGCTTTCCTCCTCGCGCTCTGCCTCCTGTGGAGCGGATGCGGCGGAGGCGGCACGACTCCGGACAGGCCGGAAACGGCAGAAACGGCGGAATCGGCCGAAACGAACGAAATGAGTATAACGGAAGGAGAAGAGGACATGGAGATCGGTGAAACCGTCCCGGATCTGACGAATATGACGACCGTGGACCGCGCGGCATATCTCGAAGGGAAGCTCTGGGAAGAGTACAGCCGCGCAGAACAGCAGGATGAGGGAAGAATCGCGGAGGACGCGACCCGCTCGATCACGATGAGCGGCGTTACGATGAAATACGGCATGAAGGTCGTGGGCGATCCGGATGAGAACGGCCTGTATCCGCTCTACATCGCGCTGCACGGCGGCGGATCGGACCCGACGGGGGAGATCAACGAGGATCAGTGGCGGCAGATGGCGACCTATTATCTCGGCGGCGTGAAGAGCGGCGTCTATGTCAACCCGCGCGCCGTCCGGGACACCTGGGACTGCCATTCCAACCCGGAATCCTTCCCGATCTACGACAGACTCATCGAAAACATGATCCTGTTCCATGCCGTGGATCCGGAGAGGGTCTATCTGCTCGGCTTCTCGGCGGGCGGCGACGGGGTCTATCAGATCACGCCGCGGATGACGGACCGGTTCGCTGCCGCCAACATGTCTGCCGGACACCCGAACGGGATCCAGCTTGACAATCTTTACAACATGCCGATCCAGCTGCAGGTCGGGGCCGAAGATGCCGCCTACAACCGCAACAAGGTCACGGCGCAGTACGATATCCTCCTCGAAAAGCTCCACGACAAATACGGCGGCGGGTTCGTCCACCGCACGAACATCCACATCGACCGCGGGCACAATTTCGCGGACTACGACGACCGTGAACACGAGATCGTCGCCGACGTGCGGACCTTCTTCCGGACGGGAAAGTATGAAGCCGTCAAGGACGTGACCGGCGCGGTGGCCTTCCTCGATCAGTTCGTCCGCGATCCGCTCCCCGATACGGTGGTGTGGAATCTCGATGTCCGCGCCTCCATGCGGAAGGCGGAGAGCTTCTACTGGCTGTCCGCGCCGAAGACGGTCACGAAGGGGATCATCACGGCCCGCGCCGACCGGGAAGCCAATGCGATCGAAATCACGACCGACGGGAACGTGAGCGGCGATTTCAGCATCTTCCTCTCCGCGCGGATGTTCGACTTCGACCGCCCCCTCACGATCACGATCGACGGGGAGCGTTACGAAGTCACGCCGGAGATCCGCGAGGACGTCATGGAGGAGACGCTCCGCGAGCGCGGGGATCCCTCGTACATTTTCGAGGACCGCGTCTCCGTATCGGAACTCAAAGGAAACTGATTCAAACATAGACAAGCGGGTACGCCTGGGAAGGACGTACCCGTTGTTTTTTAGCTTGACCGGACCCTCAGATCGCGAGCGGGGTGCCTTCCCAGTCCGGATCGGGCGCGACGCCGAGAAGGGAGACGACGGTCGGCGCGATGTCGATGATGTTCCCGCCGGGCAGGACCTTCTGCTCGCCGTCCTTCTCCCAGCAGAGGATCGGGATCGTCATGTCCTCCGGCAGATCGGAGCCGTGCGAGCGTCCGTGTCCGCCGTGATCCGCCGTCAGGAAGACCGTGTATTCGTCCGGGATGACTTCGAGTACCCGCCGGATCTGATCGAAGGACCCGGAGACGGAGCGCAGATATTCCTCTCCCATCCAGCCGTAGCCGTGGCCCGCCTCGTCCGTCCAGCCGAGATAGAGGAACGCGAAATCCGGGCGGTCGTTCACGAGATAGTCGATCGCGAGGTCCGTCGTCCGTACGTTGGCCTTTTCATAGGAATAGGCATGTCCGGACACAAAGGCGGCGAAAGCCAGCGAATCCGGGCGGGAGAGGTCCTTCAGCTCCTCCCAGTTGTAGAAGAAGGCGCAGCGCTTTCCGGCGGCTTTCAGCACCTCGCACAGTCCCCGGACCGGACGGACCTGCGGCACGTAGGTGTTGGTCAGGATGCCGTGGCGCTCCGGCGTGACGCTGTGAAAGAGGGACATGTGGCAGGGAAGGGTGACGGACGGCATGACCGTCCGGCCTTCGAGGGTATAGCGGCTGTGCGCGAGCATTTCGCTGACGAACGGATTGCCGCAGGCGGCGAGCGAGTCGGGACGCATCCCGTCCACGAGGATGAGCAGAACTTTTTTCATGATGACGGATCTCCTGTTGTGATATTTTATTCAACTCCCGACGGAGATGACTGCATGAATACGGGTTACGGCGCGATCTCCTCGAAGACCCGATAGTCCTCGACCAGCGCGATCTCGTCGAGATAGAACGACTTGCCGAGCATGTCGTCCGAGGAGAGGTCGAAGTACATGTAGACCGCCGTGACCGAGCGGACGTCGAAGGTCGAGCCGGAGCCGTCCCGCGCGCCGAAATCCGACGTCGGGAACGCGAGCCAGCCCTTGAAATCCTTCACGGAGGAGGACTGCGCCGCGCCGAAGCATCCGTCGGTGCCGTGGTACATCGTCTTCCACTCCGTTTCCCCTTCCGCCAACAGGTAGAACGGCAGATCGGTCCGCCCGTCGATGTCGTCCGTCGAGAACAGCTCGCCGTACTTCGTCACCAGTCCGAAGGAAGCCTTGCGGAAATCGATGCCCGTGAAGTCGACCCAGACGCGGAGATAACGGGTGCTCGGATAGTCGCGCGGAATGTGATTCGCCGCATCCGCAAAGAGGTAGAGCGCGCGGTTGCTGTGACTGTCTGCGTTCACGGTCACCGCACCGGCCTTCGAGCCCTCGAATCCCTGACCGTCGGCGAGAGAGAGGACCGTGTCGCGTATGGTACCCGCGCCGTCCCACTGGCCGAGGAAATAGTCCCCGGTCGCCTCGCCGCTGTACACGCCGTTCTCCGTCGAGCGACGCAGCCGCTTGTAGCTCTCGAAATCGGTGAAGGTCCCGACGTAGCGCACGGGATTGTCCGTCTCATACGGCACGATCACGCTGGCCGGGGTCTCGAAAGCCGCGGTGATCGGCTCGCCCTCGATACCCCACGCGTTGACGGGATAGACCGAGACAGTGTATGTCACGCCGTCGCGCAGGCCCGTGACGCTGCAGGAGACCGTCTCCGGCATCGGCTCGAAATAGTATTCGGAGAAGTACTTGACCTCCTTGCGGTGTCCCTCCGTCTCCGCGACGAGGCGGTAGTTGTAGATGCACTGATCGTCCTTCGCCTGCGGGACTGTGACCGTCACGGAGGTCTCCGCCAGTCGGTCCAGCGTGATTTCGCTGCCCTCCGGGAAATACGGAGCGGTCGCCGTATCTCCGCGCGCGGGCGTGTAGAGGAAGGTCGAAGGATCGGACGGCTTTTCGATCCAGTAGCAGAGTTGCGTGTCGGGATCGTCGGTGTTCGACGGGGTCCTAAAGAAATCGTCCGTCAGGATGTTGTAGGGCTGGATGAAGACCCGACCTGCGGCGTCCGCTTCGACGAGGTAATACTGCGCGGCGTTTTCCTTGCTGGGCGGGAGCGTTCCGCCGGTCATGCCGCGCTCCATCTCAAAGTAATAGAGCGTGCCCGTGTTGAGCAGGGTGTATTCCTCCTGCCAGATGGAGAGAGGATTGTTCATCGGGCCGTGGGAGTCACCGGAGAAGTCGATGACCTGGGGGTACGCGCCGTAGACCTTGCGAAGCATGGCGGAGTCCGGGGTATACCACGAGCGGCTGACATAGACCGTATTCTGGATGTGGTGATGCCGGAACGTGAAGATCGGCATCCCGGGCGCGTCCTCCGCCGCCGCTTTGAGTTCCTTCTTGAGCCAGCGGACCTGTTCCGCGGGATAGTAATTCGTGTTCCGGGGGGAGACGCCGATGATGTGGAAGCCGTTGATCACGACGTGCGGGTCGAGCGTATCGCTCATGCAGGCGAGGAACACGTCGGGACCGCCGCCGAGCCATTCGTGGTTGCCCATCGTGGCGATGAGCTGCGTATCCGGACGGATGTGCTTTTCGATGATCGTGTTCAGCGCCTTGTATTCGTAGTCCCAACCCGTGTCGGTGATGTCGCCCGCCATGAGCACCGCGTCGAGGGTCTGATAGGTCGGATGCGCGTCGGCATAGCGGTAGGCGGAATCAAAGAGCTTGCCGAGGCGCACGGCGCGTACGTCCGTCGTATTGGAGATATGCGTGTCGGAGCACACGGCCAGCCGGATCACCGGGACGAAATCTTCCGGCGGGAGCCCGGGCTGCGCTTCGGTTTCGGGGGCTTCCGCCTCGACGGGGACAGTCTCGGCTTCGGTTTCCTCCGGGACGGTTTCGATCTCGGCTTGGGGCGGCTTTTCCGCGGTCTCGGGAACTTCGGGGCCGGCATTGCCCGGATCGGCAGTCCGGCAGGACGCGGAGAGCAACATCAGGCAGAGACAGAGGAGGATGGCCGGGACGGCATGCCGCCGCAGACTTGTTTGACGATAAGGAATGGACATGAAGTACCTCTCGCGGCGCAGATTGATTCTGCCCTCATTATACCTCTTTGCCCCGTCGCCGTCAAGCGTTTTCGCGCATCCCATTGACGTGCGGCGGCTTTTTGTGCTATAATACGGCAAACCGAAATCCAGTACGTGAGGAGGAACACGATGAAGCGCACCGTCCGGATTTTGACCGTCCTTCTGCTGACCGCCGTGCTCACCGCCGCCCCGCTCGTCTCCTGCGAAAAGAGCGCGGAACCGGATCCGATGCCCGCCCCCGCTCCGAGCTCTGCCCCGAAAACGGAAGCGGTCCCCGCGGATGAGCCGGAACCCGCAGCCGAGGCGCCGTGGACCGAGCCGAAACAACCGCTCCGCTTCGGGGAAGACGGCGAATTCTGCATTCTCGTCTTTTCCGACATCCACGGAGGAGGGGCGACAATCTCGTCCCTTGCCAAGACCAATGTTGCCCTGCTTGTCGAGCGCGAGGATCCCGATTTCGTCTTCTTTGACGGCGACAACACCTGGGGCCTGCGGGATGAGGCGACCGTGAAGAGCTGCGTCGGCGACATGGTCGAGGTGCTCGAAGAGCGGCACATCCCGTGGGCGCACGTCTACGGCAATCACGACGCGGAGGGAAGCAACCTCAAGAAAGAAACGCAGCAGAGGATCTACGAATCCTTTGACTACTGCGTTTCGCAGGCGGGCGATCCCGCGCTGCCGGGGGTGGGGAATTACGTCCTGCCCGTGTATTCCGCGGACGGGAGCCGGGTCCTCTTCGATATCTGGGCGCTCGATTCCGGGCAGTACATCACCGCGGAGGAGCGGGTGGCCCTCGAACCGGTCGGCGGGATCTTCCAGGGCTACGCGAACAGCTCCTACGACTACATCAGGCCTTCCCAGATCGCGTGGTACCGGGAGACATCGACGGCCATCGAGGATTATTGCGGCGCAAAGATCCCCGGGCTCATGGCGTTCCACATCCCGCTGCAGGAGACCTATGCCGCATGGGTCAACCGAAGTGAACTCGAGCACACCGGGGAGAAGCGCGAGGCCGTCTGCGCCTCCGAGATCAACTCCGGCCTGTTCGCGGCGCTGCTCGAGCGCGGAGATGTCCGGGCCGTGGTGAACGGACATGACCATGTCAACGACTACATGGTGAACTACGGCGGCATCAAGCTCTGCTACTGCTCCACGGTGAGCGAGACGGGCTACTGCGATATGGACATGCTCGGCGCGCGCGTCTTCATGATCCGCGAGGACGATCCTGCCGACGTCCGGACCTACATGAGCTACGTCGACGAGCGCAGGATGGAGGATACCGCCGCGTATGCCGAAACCGGACCGCTCCCCGGCGGCGTCCTGCTCGATTTCGAGACCTACGAGCCCGAGATCGAGAAATGCGGCTGGGACAACAACTATAACGAAAATGCGTTCGTCGATCAGATCACGGTGGAGATCGCGGACGGCCGCGGCGTGAACGGTTCCCGCGCGCTCGGTGTCGGACGGCTCAACTTCGGTGACTCGCCCACGGCGAACAACGCGGAGGTCAAGATCCCCCTCGAGACGCCCGGCACCCTCGGAGAGCTCCGCTATCTCCGGGTCTGGATGGATCTGCGGGGAGAGGGGACGCCGATCGACTTCCGCAAGGCGTGCTTCGGGCTGATCGTGAACGACATGTACCTCATGCCGTACCGCACGGACGACCTCGATTCTCCGTCGCCGTTCTGGTTCCTTTCAGACAGCGGGACCGAATGGAAGGAGATGAGCCACGGCGGGGACGGCTGCTTCGGCCGGGATCAGGACAGTTCGGTGCGCGGCCTCAGGGGATGGTTCGCCTTCCCGGTGGAGAACATGCTCAAGCGCTCGACGCTCGATCCGCTCACGGATGCCTCCTGCGTGACCGGCGTGTACTTCTACTATTGCCTGTCCTCCGCGGAAATGGCAGGGCAGAGCGTCTACCTCGACGAGATCTCCCTCGTGACGGACTATACGGATTTCCACTGAACCGGAATATGAGAAAAGGACGCGCAGTGCGGTGATGCGCGTCCTGTTTTCTTCGTTCCGAATCTCAATCCTTGCCCTTGAGCGCTTCGACGATCTTCGCGGTCTTCTTCTCGAATCCCTTGGCAGACCGTTTCTCCGCAGAGGCGTAGTTCCCGTTCTTGACGCCGATGCCGTATGCGTCGATCGCCGAGAAGTCCGCGATCGCGTAGCTGAGGTCGAACGCGCGGATCGTGATGAACTTCCGGAGCAGCTGTGCGCTCTGTTCATCGCGGGCGCCCTTGCCGATGACGGTCTTGTTGATGTAGTCGTCGAGGACGTTGTCATAGGTATAGGCGGCGAGCGCTTCGAGGATCGTGCCGAGACGCTCGGTGTCCTCGCAGTCGGAGGGAACCATCACCGTGTACGGCTGCTGGCAGTAGACCATGCCCTCGGTGTTCTCTTCCAGCGAAGGATAGCAGATGATGCCGTAGTCGTCTTCCTTGTCGCGCAGGTTGCGGAAGTCTCCGAGCAGGCGGCTGTAGAAGAGACACTTGCCGTCCTTGAACATGTT